>JAKSTL010000001.1 GCA_024402595.1 Treponema sp.
CATAAATTGGAAGAATAATTCCCATAACACCAATTGGCATTCCTTTTCCAGCCATCAAAGAAAGTGTAAGGAAGAAACATCCCATTGGAACACCAGCATTTCCAACTGCAGAAATAACAGAAATCAAAATCCAAGAAATTACAGTAATAAGATTTAATTCAACACCACCGTTCTTCATTACAAAAAGAGATGTAACAAGAATAAATGCCGCACAACCGTTCATATTGATTGTAGTACACATTGGAAGAATAAATCTAGAAAACTTTTTGTCACATTTTACACGGTTTTCAACACAATCCATTGTTACAGGAAGTGTTGCAGCCGAAGATTTTGTGAACAAAGCAGTCAAAATTGCAGGAATCATATTCTTAAAATGCTTCAAAGGATTTATTCCACGAATCAACAAGAAGATAGAAAGAACAATAAAGAACTGAATCAAGTTTCCGCTCAAAACAACAGCAACATATCTACCAATAGAATCTGCAACAATACCAGCAGACAAATCAGAAACCAACTGAGCTGTAAATGCAACAATACCAATTGGAAGAATTGCAATAATCCATCCAATTACCATAAATACCATTTCCTGAAAACCATTGATAACATTCAAAATAGTTGTTTTCTTTTCAGATTCTTTCATTTTAGAAATTGCAATACCAAAAGCAAAAGAAACAATCAAAATAGAAAGAACATTTCCAGATACAAAAGGATAAAGAATATTATCAGGAATAGCACTTACAAAATAACTAAGGAAAGAAGATGAGTTCATATCAGCAATTTTATCTGCACTAACACCTTCGTAAACAGAAGCAGAAAGAACTTCTGGTTTAATTACAAAGAACAAAATTGCAGCAATTGTAGAAGCCGCAAGAGTTGTCAAAAGAGTGTACATCAAAGTTCTTCTAAAAATCTTTCCAGTTTCTTTATTTCCACCAAGCATAGCAAGAGTAGTAAGAACAGAAACAGCAATTGCAGGAACCGCAGTAAACTTAAAGAGTCTTGTAAAAACAGTTGCAACAAAATTACAGATTTCATCAATAACTGCAACATGCAAAGACCCTAAAACAGCACCAATAATAAGTGCTCCAACCCAAAAAATTACTTGTTTTATTTGTTTAGACATAATAACTCCGTTACTATTCATAATAACAAAAAAACTCTTTGTAAACAATCTTTTTCCAAGTCCATTCTATTTAAAATCCACTGCTTCAACGCTGCAAAATAAAAAACTATACTTTATGTCACAAAAAATATTATACTATCAACCATGATAGATAAAAATCTGGTTGAATTATTGGCTCCAGCAGGAGATGAAGAATGTTTTAAAGCCGCCATTGCCGCAGGTGCAGACGCAGTTTATTTTGGAATGGAACAATTTAGTGCCAGAACTAGAGCAAAAAACATTACAGTAAATCAGGCAAAATATCTTATCCCTCTGGCTCACCAGCATAATTGCAAAACTTACCTAACTTTAAATACATTAATCACCGACAAGGAAATGCAAACAGCACTTTCTCTTGTAGAAAAAGCAGTTGAATGCGGAATTGATGCAGTTATTATTCAAGATTTGGGAGTTTTAAACCTTGTTCATTCTTATTTTCCAGATTTAGAATTACACGCTTCAACCCAAATGACAACCCATAATCTTTCTCAATGTGCATATCTTTCAAAGCTTGGAGTTTCTCAAATAAACTTAAGTCGAGAACTATCCCTTCCAGAACTTCAAAAAAATACGACCTATCTTCATTCCCAGCATATTATTCCCGAGATTTTTGTCCATGGCGCTTTCTGCATTTCTTATTCTGGACAATGCTATCTTTCTGAACATCTTTACAACCAAGCCGGAAACCGTGGAGATTGTGTTCAACCTTGTCGTCGTAACTGGTGCACTCAAACTTCCATCAAAGATGCAGCCAGTCACAAATCCTCTTTCCAACCACTGTTTCATCTAAAAGATAATTGCGCCTTTCCTCTAGCAGACAAATTAATCAACCAGAATATGCCCTTAAGTCTTAAAATTGAAGGACGCATTAAAAATGCAGAATATGTTTGGGCTGTTACAAGCGCTTGGCGAGAACAAATCAATTTAATATTGGCAGAAAAAAACATTCTCAAAAGTTCCCCAAAGTTAACAGGAGCTATCAACAGAGATTACACCTGCGGCTATTTGGAAGGAAACATCAGTTCTCAAATGTTTTCCAATGGCACAAAAGATGTTTCCCAAATAAAGGCTGGAACTGTCAAAAATTACATTGCCGATTCAAAAACTCTTATTCTTAATAATGGAGAATTAATCAAAGGGGACAGACTAACTATAAAAACTCCATCAAATCAATTTATCTGCACTGCAACCGTTACAGAAAAAAACTCAAAGGGCTACAACATCCAAATTACAAACAAACTTACAAAAAAAATTGTGAGCGGTCAGATTGTGTATAAAAACTCTTCGGTTATTACCCCCGAACAACTTTCCAAAATTATCAATCAACTTGCCCCGGAAAATAAACTTCAAAAAAACTGTAATTTAGAACTCCAAAGCAACTATAAAATAGACATTTCTGTAAAAGCCTTAGAAAATCAGCCACTTATGATTACCGTTATAAGTCAAGGCCAGCAAGTGTCTGTAAAATCAAATCAACTTTTAGTAAAAGCTCAAAATGCAGGACTCACTCCAGAAACTTTACAACAAAAGCTTACAAAACTTGGAGGTACTTGTTTTTCTCTCAATTCATTTACAATAGAAACTCTCGACCCAAATCTATTCATTCCTCTAGGTGAATTAAACAATCTTCGTCGCCAAGCCATTGAATTATTGATAAAAAAACTGGAAGACGCAAAAATCTCTTCCCCTTCCCCAATAACAAAAAGGCAAGAACTGATTCCTCCATTTTCTATAGAAAAACGCTCTAACCAAACTTCATCTACCAAAGCTTATCTTGTAGATAATATAAAAACCTTAGAGCAGCTTTTACAAAAACAATCTCTGCCCAACAAAACAGAACTTACCGCCCAAGAGATTTCCTCCCCAAAAAATGATTTTAAAATTATTTTTGAACTTCCATCTGCCATCAATATCGTTCCGCTAGAACTTTTTGAATTATTAAATCAGAATCCCCAGGTTGTTTTATACTTTAACAGCATTCTTATGGATCAGGATTTGAAAAATACCTTAGACTTTTTAAACCAATTCAATAATCTTACAAACAGAGAAATCCTTTGCGAAAATACCGGCCTAGCCCACGAATTAAAAAAAATTGGTTGTAAAATTATCCTTGGTCCAAACTGCAATATTTATAACAGCTGGAATATTCAGCAATACATTCAAACTCTAAATCCTTGGGCAATCATCCCATCTTTAGAGCTTCAATCTGATGCATTAGAAAATCTCCATTTCCCAGAGAATGTCCAAATCTGGTATCCAAAAAAACTGCAAACCCTTTTAATGCAAAGTCGCCAATGCCTTGTTAAAAATGGCTCAAACTGTACAAAAGCCTGCGTAAATAGAGCCTGTCTGGAAAATTGCCAGAAAACGCTTTTGTTAAAAGGTACTCAAAATGAAAATATAATTGCAGTAAAACGAAAAGGCTTTTATTCCGCCCTCTATTCCACAGAAAAAAAATACACCACAAAAGAGCTTTTTGAAAAAAAAGTTTCCACTTGGATTATAGATAATCGTTCATTTTCATAATGAATTAAGGAAGTTTTTATGGATTTATCAAACAAAATTGCAATTGTAACAGGTGCTAATTCAGGAATGGGTATGGCCACAGCAGCCGCCCTAAGCGATAAAGGTGCCACCGTCATTATGTTGTGCCGCAGTCAAGAACGAGGTCAAAAAGCGTTGGAAACATTAAATAAAACCAATGGCCGTCATTTAGATTTAATGCTTTGCGATTTAGGTGATTTTGAATCCATTCACAGCTTTGTTCAAAACTTCAAAAATAAATATTCCGCTGTAGATATTCTTGTAAATAACGCGGGGTTTATTTCTTTAGACAGAAGATTCACAAAGAATGGTCTTGAAATGCAGTTTGGTGTTAATCATATAGGACATTTTTTGCTTACAAATCTTCTTTTAGATTCCTTCAATCCAAAAGGATGCATTGTAAATGTAGCATCTGGTGCCCACAAGGCTGGAAAAATCCATTTTGATGATATCAACCTAAAACATGGCTTTAATGTAGTAAAAGCTTATTCCCAAAGTAAACTGGCAAATGTTTTGTTCACAAGGGAATTAGCCCAGCAACTTAAAGATAAAAATATTACCGTCAATTGTTGTCATCCAGGTGCCGTTGCAACAAATATGGGAGTAGACAGAGATACTGGCTTTGGAAAACTAATTACAGGAATGCTAAAACCTTTTTTCCAAACTCCAGAACAAGGTGCTTCTACTGCAATTTTTCTAGCCACCGACGATGCTGTAAGTGGTATTACAGGTGAATATTTCTATAAATGCAAAATCGCCAAGTCTTCAAAATCTTCTAAAGATATGCAGCTGGCAAAAAAACTCTGGGATTTTAGCTGGGAACTGATTAATTCTTCTAGTAAATAGAGAATTAGTTATATAAGGAAAAATAAAAATGCAAACTGTACAACTGCGAAAAAATCCTTTTGAATATTTCCACAGTTGTACAAAAGCTTTACTTCATATTTTCCATCATTTGATGCAGACATTCCAGCAAATCTTTTGCTTTATCCATATCCACAATATTACAGCAAGCCATCTTCATTGGGATTTCCGAACATTTTTCTTTCATTGCCCATCCCTCTTCAGTAAGCTTTATAAAAACAGTTCGTTCATCAGTTTTACTGCGATTTCTGGTAATAAGTTTTTGAGTTTCCATTTTTTTCAAAAGTGGTGTCAAAGTTCCCGAATCAAGAAACAGTTTTTTTCCTAAATCCTTAACTGTAACTTCATCCTTTTCCCATAAACACATCAGTGTAATATACATAGTATAAGTAAGATTCAAAGGTTCTAAAAATGGCTGATATTTTCTGATTACTTCTTTGGAACAAACATAAAGGGCAAAACAAAGCTGGTTATCTAATGCCAGCGGATTATAATTATTTTCTATTTTCATAATCAAATTGTACACAATTTAATTGACAAAATCAACATTACTTGTTATGTTTTTATTGTACACAATTAAATCTTATAAAACTAAAGGTGCTATTATGACAGTTTACGATTACAAAGTTCGAGCTATGGATGGAAGCGAAGTTTCTCTTTCAGATTACAAAGGAAAAGTTTTGCTTATAGTTAATACAGCAACTGGTTGTGGTTTTACACCACAATATGATGGTCTTCAGGACTTGTATGATAAATATAAAGAACAAGGCTTCGAGATTTTGGATTTTCCTTGCAATCAGTTCTTACAGCAAGCCCCTGGTTCAGAAGAAGAAATCCATTCCTTCTGTACAGGCAGATACGGAATTACTTTCCCACAGTTTGCTAAAATCGAAGTAAATGGAAAAAATGAAGACCCTCTCTACACATATCTTAAAAAAGAAAAAAGCGGTATTGGTTCTTCAAAAATCAAATGGAACTTTACAAAGTTTTTAATCGGTAAAGACGGCACTGTAAAAGCCCGTTTTGCACCAACTAAAACTCCAGAAAAAATTGATGCACAAATTGCAAAGGAATTAGGACTTTAATTTGTCCATTCAACTCATTCACAGATAAATATTCAGCTAACGCGGTGTTTTTTAACGGAGACACGATATGACAAAGACTTACAAAACAAAAGATACTTGCGCAACAATGATTACATTTGACAAAGCCGACGATGGAACCATTACAAACATCAGTTTTACAGGTGGCTGCAATGGTAACTTAAAAGCAATTTCAAAACTGCTGGATGGAAAAAAAGCTCAGGAAATCCACGACCTTTTGATTGGAAACATCTGTGGCCGTCGTCCTACTTCTTGTGCCGATCAGTTGGCAAAGGCTGTAATGGAAGCATAACAAAGCTATAAATATAACCCTTTGCTATAGAAACATTATTTTTACAGTTCTATAATCGTACTTGGAAAAAGTGTTTCAGGAGGCCATCATGATTTCCGTCATAGCAAAGGGTTTATTAATTCCATTTCTTGGAACTGTTCTTGGTTCAGCCTGCGTTCTTTTTATGAAAAAAGATTTGAGCCAAAAACTTCAAAAATCACTTTCGGGCTTTGCCGCAGGTGTAATGATTGCCGCCGCAGTTTGGAGCCTTTTAATTCCTTCTATGGAACAAGCAACAGAACAAGGCCTTGGAAAACTTGGATTTATTCCCGCAGTTGTAGGCTTCTGCTTTGGAATGCTTTTTCTTCTTTTATTAGATGTAATTACCCCACACATGCACTTAAATGAAAGTGTAGAAGGTCCTAAAACAAATCTGTCAAAATCTGCAATGATGTTTCTAGCCGTAACTCTTCATAATATTCCAGAAGGAATGGCCGTTGGAGTTTTATACGCTGGCTGGTACACAGGTGCCGTTCAGGTTTCTACCTCTGCCGCTTTAGCTCTGGCAATTGGTATTGCAATTCAGAACTTTCCAGAAGGTGCCATAATTTCTATGCCTCTTCATAGCAAAGGTGTTTCAAAAATTAAAGCTTGTGTTTATGGAGTTCTCAGCGGAATTGTAGAACCTGTCGCCGGACTTATTACAATTCTTCTTGCAAAGTTAATAATTCCTGTTTTGCCTTACCTTTTAAGTTTTGCCGCAGGTGCTATGATTTATGTTGTTGTGGAAGAATTGGTTCCCGAAATGGCTGGCAATGAAAATGAACCTCATTCCAATTTGGGAACCATTATGTTTATGATTGGTTTTTCCCTTATGATGATGCTGGATGTTGCCCTAGGTTAAGATTTTTTCTTTTAAGACAATTAAAACTTTATTCAAATCTTTTCTTAAAAGCAGTTCCATCCCCGTAATCTCGTACTTCAAAAATCCGTCCAAGGGAATCATAATTATAAATGGAACATTTTTCTGACCAATTTCTATTCTCACAGATTCTAACCGTAGCTTTTATTTTTGCATTTTCATAAATACACTGACTAATATAAAAATCATCACCACGCACATGCTTTTTTGCTACAAGGGCGTCTTTTACATAAATAAGCTCTTCCTTGGCATTAAAATCCATTACAATTGAATCAATTTCTTTAAAATCAGAATCCTGAACTTTTTCCCCATCCCAAGCAGAAGCCTTTTTTACTTTTTCCCCTTCATATTTGTAAAAAACATCTTTTGCACCAGATTTTCCCATTGCCACATATTCATGAATCACTCGGGACATATCATCATATTTATATTTGCGGTACACATTTACATTCACGCATTTTCCCACATCAAAACTAACAGGTGTTTTTATATTTTCCAAAAAAAAGTTCAAATCCGAAATAACCAGATCATTCCATTTTGAGCCACTATAAACAGATTCTGCATAAATAACCAATTTTGTAGCAATCATCTTTTTGTCGCAATAAATTGTCTGTTCCTCCATTTTATCTTCCAAAAGAACAGACTTTTCCCCATCAAGATTGTTGCAATTAAATATTTTTACCCGCAGATTTTTAATTCTGTCATTCTTTTCAAAATATCTGTCGTCAAAATAACCTGGCTTTATTGTAATTTTGTCAAAAACCGCTGGCTCCCCAAAATAGATTTCCAGCAAAGGCTTTTTACAATCAATTTCATCAAAAGTAACCGCATAAACTGTATCAGAATTATCATCAAACATATTTACAGGTGAATAACGCACAAAATTATTTTTATCCACCAGCATTTGTTGTGCCACTGGAGCATAAATCTTTATTTTTTCTGCAAAAAGTCCACTGCATATTAAAAAAGCAAAAACTATTACTAAAACTTTTTTCATTGTTTCCCCATTTTTATGTGAGTTTAAGTATAACAGTTTCTACAGATTTATGCTTTCTTTTTACTGCTTTAATGTTCTAAAATGATTATAAATCAACTTACCAGAATCGCTTAAATCTTCATAATCCCAATCACTAATTTTTGAACAACCAGATGCTATTACACTGGCAGTTTCCGCCTTATTTGCCAAAGACCAGTTCATATGACTAATATTGTATTTTTTTATTAAATCAAGCCACAGCCCAGTTTGCGACACATTAAAACCACCATTACCACTGGCATTACAAGTTCCAAACTCTGTTATAAATACAGGCAGTCCATTTTCAATGCAAGACTCAACTCTGTCTCTAAATGAATCTCTGTGTGTATCTGCATAAAAGTGGAATGCGTACATTACATTTTT
This sequence comes from Treponema sp., assembly GCA_024402595.1. Classification (GTDB taxonomy): domain Bacteria; phylum Spirochaetota; class Spirochaetia; order Treponematales; family Treponemataceae; genus Treponema_D. Next base: position 8,266 of record JAKSTL010000001.1, read on the forward strand.
ATATTTCAATGGAGAAAGGGCTGCATCATGAATATCCTGAGACCAAGTATTAGTTCCCACAATCACAAGAGAATCTGGTGCATTTTTACGAATCATAGGAATAAGATTTTCGGCATAAGGTGTTAAAACTGTGGTCCAAGGAGAGCCTGTTGGTTCATTGCACAATTCATAAATCACATTATCATATTTTGCATATTTCTGAGAAATCTCGCTAAAGAAAAGCATTGCATCGTCTAAATGATAATTTGGATTGAAGTTCAAAACATGCCAATCCACAATTACATACATTCCCAACTCTGTTGCCGCATCAATTCCTTTAAAAATCAGATTTTTCAAATGTTCCTGATTTCCACCTGCACAATAACCGCCATTTTCCTGAACATAAAGTGCAAGACGAACACAATTTGTATTCCAATCATCGTAAAGAGTTTTAAATCCATTTTGATTAACATATTGTGGATACCATGCCAAGCCGTGAGTAGACATTCCATAAAGCATAAACTTTTCACCGTTTTTATCGTAAAGATAAGCACCATTCACTTTTAGTTTACCATGCTTGTCCACTGGCGAATCTTTTGGATATACAGGTACCGGATTTGCAGTAATTTTTATATTTGGGATTTCAGCCTTTATAGCCTTAGTTTTTTTCTTTTCCACAGGAGCTGGCTCACAAAGGATTTTTGTAATTTTGATTCCATTTCCTTTAATTAAAAGTCCATTTTTCTTAAGGGCAGAAACATCGCGTGCAACAACAACATAACTAACTTTTCCAGATTTTTTCTCTGGTGTAACAACATTTTTAGCAGCCGTTGCGCCTCTATAAATACCATAAGCCAGTGGCGATTTTTCTCCAGCATTTAGTTCAAAAAAATGCTTTTCTCCTTTTTCCCACTTATATGAAATGTTCAAATTGTAACCGTTGGTAATATTTTCAAAAGCTTCGGCTTCTATTCCAAACTGATTATTTTCATCTAAAGAAACTGGCTCTTTCAAAAGATTTTCCTGAGCAAAACATCTTCCAAAAAATACCACCATTATAAATAAAATCCATTTTTTTCCTATTTTTTTTGATTTCATTTTTTCAACCTCTTTGTGCGTAAATTATTCCGCAGAACATCTTCTATACAAAAAGTGTAAAACCCATTTTTGAAAAATAATCTTACAAATCTCTATAATTACAAGAAGAAATAATAAACTGAAGTCTTTTATTCTGTTGTGAACATAAAAAAAGTTTTATTACAGATTTTCTTGCCAAGTCTGTTTTTTTATATATATTAATCATATACAAATAAAAAAAATGGAGATTATTATGGCTTGGAGTGAAACATTACAAAATGAAACAAGAGAATTAATTTATCCTGGTGCAATGGTAAAAGACGAAAAATGCCATTTTGGGTTTTACAACGAAACTGCAGAAGGAAAAGTTCAAATAATAGGCGTAAAGGAAGATAGTTTTATACCAACTCCATCAGGCGAAATTATTGCAACTTTTGATAACCTGGAAGAAATGATTGCTGCGGGCTGGGCTATTGATTAACTGAGTTTTCAAAAACTTATAAGGACAAAAAAAAGATTCTCAAAATTGCAAACTGTATAATGTTTCAATTTCGAGAATCAAAAACTGTAGTTTAGAGGCATTTTTTATTTGCCGGCCATTTGTTTTTAGCTTATGCCGACAAATGCTTTTTATGCCGACAATTTCCACCTGCATCCGTCGCATTTCTTGCTGCAAAGTTTCTGAGCTTTGTCTGCAGCACAGCGGATTTCTACTTCTACAATGCGGGTTACCACCATTTCATCCATTGTAACACCGAACAGTTGTGAAAGGACAAGCAAATTGTCTATAGTAGGAACATTTTTTCCCTGCTCCCAAGCATATACAGCCTGAGGATATTCAAACCCAAAAATATCCTGAATATCACGAACGGAAAAACCGCTCTTTTTTCTAAAAAACTTTATTTGGTTGCCAGTAGCCTGAACATCGATTACTGGCTTTGAAAAACTAATTAACTCTTTTTGATTACTTTCTCGTGTATTTAAACTTTCCTTCATTTTGATTTTTTCCCCTATCAACAAAAACAAAAAACTCATTATCTAAATTGCTTTTAAGTTTCCAGCCTAAATTATTAATAAAACATGGCCGAACATGTGCATATGCTAAAACGCGAACAATAGTTGTCACGGTTAGAATAAATGCAGCTAATGATAATGAACAAATGTCTGAATAGGTCGCGAACATACGCACTCCTCACTAAAAACAAAAAATTGCTGGGACTGAATCAACAATTTTTTAAGATAAATCTACGCCACCGGCGCTCAAGTTTTTGCCTCTAAGAGACAAGAAAACGACTCCCTTTTGTGGAAGTCGCTTTATGTAGAAAATATAACAAATATTTTAAAATTCGTCATTAAACTTGTAGTTTAAAAATTATTTTTCTATGATTTTAATATCGTCAAGGTAGAATCTGTCGCGAATAGAACCTTCTTCGGCCGCAAACTCAAGGAACTGAACTCTATTAAAGTCGAACTGAGTTCCATCGCTGTCGTACCAAGTATTAGTTATATTTGACCAACCACCCCAATCATTCATGCTGGCAATTTGGATTTCCACTTTATTCCATTCACCAACTTTCAAATCTTTTGCATTTACATTGTATGCAAGTCTATAAGGAATATCTTTTCCAAGACCATCGTCAGTATCAACAAATCTAACCTGGAAAGCCTGTCGTTCTGAATTAAACTTTACATTAAAACAGAGGTAAACTTTCTTTTCTTTGCCTGTAATTTCTGACAATGGGCGTTTTGTCAAATCAAACTGTAAAGCGCCATAACGATCTACTTCACCAAGCATAAGACTGTATGAACCTTCAACCTTATCTTTAGAATAATTGGTCATAAAGAAGCCCATGCTCCAAGTAGTTTTATTGAGTCCTTTGCCAAAGAAATCATCGTAGATTACAAGTGGTAGAGTTTGTGGGTTTGTAATAGACATATCACCAACACCTTCTGGCACATTCATTCCAAGTGCTTGTAAAACTTCACCGTTAAGGTCTCGTGGATAAAGCTTTGTTGTGTTTGGCTGGAAAATACCAAAGTTATCATCATAACCCCAAACAGTAAATGGAATATTAAAATCTTTTAGACCTTTCCCTACAATTCTATACCATGCATTTCTATCCCCTTCTGGAGCAACTAAATCGTAAACACCCATTTCACCACACCAAACAGGAGCTTTTGCAGTTGCACTAAACTCTGCGGCTTTTTTCAACTGAGCTCTAATTGCAGATTCAGTTCCAGATTTTGGATAAGTTCCTCGGAGATTTGCTGCAACCCAACTAGTTTTTGCGGCTCCAGTAAGTTCTGGCATTCTTTCTTTATCATAAGGGAATGGAACATCGTGAAGAGCTTCAATTCCTTTATCGGTCCAGTTTGCACCCTGATGAGTAAATACCATTGGATCATAAAAATGGAATGTATAAATAATTTTTTTATCATTCAAAGGTTTAAGTGCACACATAGAGTTTACGCTAGACCAATCTGCACCAGTAACCACAACTGTATGCTTTTTGTCAGTTTTTCTAATCAATTTAAGGATTTCTTCCTGAATTGGTTCCCAGTCCACATTTTTAAACTGAGGTTCATTCAAGATTTCATACATAATGTAATTGCTTCGTTTCTTGTATCGTTCTGCAATCTGAGGCCAAACAAGTCGCAAACTGGCAGCAACTTTAGCTGGAGCAGGATAAACACCACTGTTGAAAGAGTGATTATCAATAATAATATACATTCCAAGTTCTTCTGCCCAATCACAAGCCTGATCAAGATATTCAAAAATTATTGGGTCAATATTATCATTCTGATCAAGGAACATTGAAAAATGAATAGGCACACGAATTACATCACAACCAAGTTCCTTTAAATGTTCAAAATCACTTTTATCATAAACGCGAAGATTTGGTATTCCAGGTTCCCAGATTTCAAACCATTTAGAAAGATTTACGCCTTTTGTAAACGGTGCCTGCAATGCCTGAGTTGTCTGTGCAAACAAAACCGACGAAAGCATAAGCATACATACTTTCAAAATCATTCTTTTAAAAAGTTTCATTTTTTTCTCCTCTAAATAATGAAGAAAGTTTATCTTCCTGACTTCTTCATAAACACATTCATCGTAAAATTAGAATGTGCATTTAATACTAAGCTTGCAACGCAAACTCAAAACGGGATGCCAAACAAGTTTATCTGTTTGTGACTTAGACATCCATCCTCATAAAAACTTTAAGTAATATAGTAATTAGTATCCACATAATTACATCTATTGAAGTGAAAATATTGTATATAATTCTGTATTATATCATAATTTTTGGTTAAAATGCATAAAAAATTGTTTTTATTTCAAAATGAATAAGAATGAATAAGGGTCTGTCCCCATGAGTGATTTACCCATAAATGATTTGTATATTTCTTTTAATGTTCCCATAAGCTGAATGACAAGATAGTTTTTTTACTTTATAATTTATCTATGACACAAATTATTCCAGTAGCAAGTGGTAAAGGTGGAGTAGGAAAAAGTCTCCTCTCTGCAAATCTGGCAATTGCCTTGGGACAACAAGGTAAACGAGTAGTTTTAGTTGATTTAGACTTAGGTGCTTCAAATCTGCATCTGGTAATTGGACAGCATCCTGGCAGTGCAAGTTTGGGTTCTTGGTTTACAGATAAATCGCAGTTTAAAGATATTATTCAACCAACAGATTATCAGAATGTTAGTTTTATTGCTGGTGACAGTCAGATTCCAGATTTAACCTCGCTAAAACACGCTCAGAAAGTAAAATTAATTCGTAACTTAAAAAATATTGATACCGATTATTTAATTCTCGATTTGGGAGCTGGAACTCATCAATTTATTTTGGATATGTTCCTTCTTTCTCCACAAGGAATTATTGTTTCTGCACCAGCAGTTACAGCAACTTTAAACGGTTATCTCTTTTTGAAAAATGCGGTTTTCCGACTGCTTTACACAACATTCAAGAAAAATACACCAGGTCGTGCCCTTTTGGACAACTTAAAAAAAGACACTGGTTCTATGCAAAAGCTTTACATTCCTCAATTGGTACAAGCTCTTGGCCGAGTTGATCCACAGGCAACCAAATTGTTCATAAACAGAATGCAGCAGTTCAGACCTCGTTTGGTTATGAATATGATTGAAAATCCTGCCGATGCATCTAAAGCCCAGAGAATTAAAACTTCCTGCAATCAGTATTTAGGTTTGGAAATTGACTTCCTTGGAATTATGTACCGGGATATGCTTCAGGATAAAGCTCTTGCTTCTCAATTGCCATTGGTTGTTTATAAACCTCAGTCGGTTTTAGGTCAGGCAATTTATAGAGTTGCTGATAAAGTGATTGAAACACCACCAAGAAACTTTGATGCAGATTTTGATCCAGAAAGCTTTAATTCTGATTCGTTCTTAAATGCAGAAGAAGAGGCAAATACAGACTATGATTTCAAACTGTCGGGAATTGATGATTTAGTTTCTAGCGGTGAACTTTCCATTGGTGAACTGGCAGAAATGATTAAAACTCAGCAATACGAACTGATTCAGCTGAAAAAAGAAAATCAATTGCTGAAATCTAAGCTGGTAAAAGCCGCCGCTCAAGGTTTTAAAATTTAATTTCAGTCAGAAATTATCAAATTAAACAATTATTTTAAAAAGGATATTTATTATGTTTTTATATTTAACATTTCCTTCTTGGATCCATCCGCAGATTTTTCCAGGCGTAAAGTTTTTAGAGCTTTTGCGATGGTATGGTTTAATGTATGTTTTTGCCTTTGGAACAGCCTATTTTATTTTAAAAAAGGTTGCCAACGAAGGTATGATGGACACAGACACTTATAAAATTACTGAAGATGATTTGTTCAGTTTTTTAGGCACTGGAATTATTTTCCTTTTATTAGGTGCTAGAATCGGTTCCACATTAATTTACGATACAACTGGTCTTTACTGGCACAAACCTTGGTTAATTTTCTGGCCTTTTGATTCAAAAATGCATTTTACAGGATTTGCAGGAATGTCTTACCACGGCGGATTTGTTGGTGGCCTTTTGGGTATGCTTTTCTGGTGCTGGCGACATAAACAACCAGCTTCCAAGTGGATTGATGCAATGGTTTGTGCAATTCCGCTGGGATATACCTTTGGACGAATCGGTAATTTTATGAACGGTGAACTCTTTGGTAGAATTACCACGGCTCCTTGGGGAATTGTTTTTCCTTATGCAGAAAAGTTTTCTTCTAGTTTGCCATGGGTTCAGGATTTTGCCGCAAAAATTGGTATGGATATTTCTACTTTGCGACTGGTAAATCTTCCACGCCATCCAAGCCAATTATATGAATCCTTTTTTGAAGGAATTGTGCTTTGGACAATAATCTGGTTGTGCCGTAAGCATAGAAAGTTTGATGGAATGCTGGCTTGTATTTATACGGGTGGCTATGGTTTGTTCCGCTTTTTCATTGAATACTTCCGTGAACCAGATTCAGATTTGGGCTTCCGCATTGGAGATAAATCTGCAAACATTTACGAAAACACATCGCTTACAAACTTTTCAACAGGACAGATACTTTGTGCCATAATGATTGTAGGTTCAATTTTGGCCGCAGTTTTGTTGTACCTTAAAGACAAAAAGAAGAAAAAAGAAAAGGCTTAGTTTTTAATAAGGGCTTTAATTTTCTACAGATTAAAGCCCAAATCAAAACCAAGCCTTTTTTATTTTTCAGAATCTTCTATCTAATTAAGTTTATTCTTTTAGTTAAGCACTTGCTTTACAGCTTTCTTCAATAGCCTTCAACAATTTCTTTGCAGCCGCCTTTTGATTCTTCTTCCATAAAATGCTCCAAACTCGATAAAGTTTCCAGCCTCTCGCTTCCAGATATTTTTGACGATAATAATCTCTTTCACGAGTAGAAGAACTTCCTGCATACAAGTTACCGTCGCATTCAAGACCTAAAACATACTGTCCATCATTTTTTACAGCAAAATCAATTGTATAGCCACCAATTCCTACATTTTTATCAAAATCGTAACCGTTTTCTCTAAGGAAAGCTTCCAGTTCTTTTTCAAACTCTTCTTGATAAGTAATTTCGGTAGAAGTTTCTTCTTCCTTTTGAGGTTGTGGCAGTTTTGATTCAGTTTGATTATTGATAAAGCTATTCAAAATCTGTTTTTCTTTTTCTACATCACAATCACTTACGGCAAAGGCATATTCAAGATATTTTTTCAAAGTAGCTGGGCCGTTGTTTTTTGCGCCATCAGTTTTTAATTCAGAAGGTTCAAAGGAAACAACAATGTGGATTTTTTGCTTAGCACGACTTATTGCTACATTCAAACGATTTTCACCACCCGATTGATTAAGCCAACCAAAGTTCTGAATAAACTTTCCAACTTCGTTTTTTGCATAACCCATGGAGAAAATAATTACATCTCGCTCATCACCCTGAACGGTTTCAATATTTTTTACAAAAAGTCCAATATCTTGACCAGCTTCTTTTCTAACAAGCTCTGCATTATATATTTTTGCAAACTCTGGATCGTTTTCACATTCTTTATCAAGGAAATCATCAATTTTATCCCGCTGATTTGTATTGAAAGTTATAACGCCAATTGTTTCGTTGTTCTGTCGCTCTTTGAAAAAAGTTTTTATCAATTCTACAATTTTTGCGGCTTCTGCTTCGTTTGCCCGTTTTGTCCACAAGGCATCTTCCATTTTGTGAACTTGGATTGGCGGAAGTTCTGGCTTTATGCGGTTTGGGGAAACATTCAGTTTGCCTTCATAAAATGCATAGTTGGAAAAAGCAATCAATTCTTCAAACTTTGAACGATAGTGGAAGTTCAGCATAACTTTGTTGTACTTAAAGCGGGCCAAATCCAAAAGACTTTCTTCATCAGAGGCAACTGCAATTTCTTCATCTTCATCTACGGCATCCTGATCAAAAGCATTTTCATCGGTTTCAAATCGGCCGGTAAACAAATTGGAAGGTCTAAGCTGATTCTGGTCACCAGCAATTACAACTTTTTTACCACGAAGAATTGACGGAAGTCCTTTTTCCACGAACATCTGAGAGGCTTCATCAAAAACTACCAAGTCAAAAAATCCTGCTTCCAATGGAATTATTTCTGAAACCACTTCCGGAGTCAAAAGCCAGATTTTTACAGCATTGAAAAGTTCAAAATTAAACTTATTGATAAACTTATTCACGCTCCATTTTCGTTTTGCTTCAATCTGTTTTAAAATTTCTGAACGGCGCTTTGACTTTGAAAGAATTGATATATTTTCGGCCAAACAATTTTCCAGGCGCTGTTTTTCCAATAAGCGTTTTTTTGCCATTTTTGCATCAATTTTTTTAAGAACTGTGTCAAAATTATCTAAATCAGGAATCTGCTGGCGATATTTTGCTTCCACATCGATTAAATGGTTTGCCAAAAGATAATTCATAAACTCATCGTTAGCCTGCTGCCATTTCTGCATTTCTTCTGGCGAAAGTTCTACTAGTTTTTCTTCATCAAAATCATCTTCTTGGGATTCTTGTGCTTCGTCTTCTGTGGATTCATCTTTTTGTGCTTCCTCTTCTGATGATTCATCCTCTGTCAACTCGTTTTCTGGCGTTTCATTTTCTGACAAATCATCTTCTGGTAATTCCTTTTCTGTTACCTCATCTTCCGACAAATTATCTTCCGCTATTTTTGTGTTTGAAGATTCATTCTCTGACGACTCATTTTCTGGCAAATTATTTTCTGGTAATTCCTTTTCTGTTACCTCATCTGCAGAGTTTTCATCAGTGGCCGCCTTATTTTTCAATTCTTCTTCGGCTTCAGTTTGTTCAGCAATTTTGATTTTATCTTTTTTTTCTTTATCTGAACTCACAGTATCTTCAGAGATTTTCTGCAAAGGATAAAGCAATTCCAAAGCATCAAAGTATTTTTTTGTTTCGTCGGATAATTCACTGTAAAAATCTTTTAATTTCCAGTATTCATTGTACAAATCAAAACCTTTTTCCAGATTTTCCTGATTTTTATAGAAGTTTTTAAGAAGTTTTTTGGCGAGTTTTTTATCAATTTTCTTTTTTTCGCCGTCTTTTGTAAAATCAAAATATTTTTGGCAAAAATCATTCAAATCTTTGCGAACCATATTTTTTGAGAAAACTTTTTTGAAGAACTTCTGATTGTTGCGGTTTTCTCTGTCTTCGTTAATTTTATCAAAATCAATATTGGCTTCTTGAAGTTCAAAATCAGTTAAATTACGGCGGGCATTTTCCAGCCAAGAATATTCTTTGAAAAGTTCCAGATATTTTTTTACTTTTGACAAGTTTTTTTCATCTTTGTAAAACTGGTTGGCTTCTACAGATTCATTATAAGTAAATGAGCAAGGATTCTGACTGTTTTCTAACAAAGGGGACAGAGCAGATTTATACTGTCGCAATTTTTTAAGATTTTCTTTTGCAAGGATTTGTTGAAGATTGCACAAAAGATAAAGCTTGTAAGGTTCAAGGCCAAAATCATCTGGTTTATAGAAAGCTTCATCAATGCCTTTTAATTTACCAAAAAGTTCGTCAATTTCTTGTTCGCAGGTGGTTAGTTCTTCCTCATTAATTGGAGCAACATTTTCCAACTGTGCCATTACCGAAAGTTGATCATAGAAACTCAATTTGTCGTTACAGTCGTCAAGGAGCATTGAATATTTAGAAAGATTGCCTAAACGCGAATAAACTACATCCAAAGCGGTTTTCTTTTCGGACACAAGAAGGATTGATTTATTTTTGGTAGCAAAGTCTGCAATTAAACTTGTAATGGTCTGGGATTTTCCAGTTCCAGGTGGACCTTGAACAACCAGTTCATCATTTTGAGAAAGAGCGGCTATTACATTTTCCTGTGCTGCATCCAGTTTATTGATGTAAACAATATCTTTTTCACTGACATCCTGAACCGTTGAATCAAAAGGAACATAATCTTTGTTACCAAGCAAATCGTCCAGCAATTTATTTATGCTTTTTGATTGAACAATCTGTTGGAAATCTTTTTGAATTGAAGAAGATGCTATGGAAAAAAGTCCCAAAACCGCTGAATTTTCCAGATAGAATTCACCTTTTTTAAACTTAGGGAAAGTATCTGCTGAAAAATTTTCAAAAGGTTCAATAGGCATTAGAGTAAAAGGATTCACTTCAGGCTTTTTGTCAGTAGAATTCTCAGCTTCCAAATTATCCACATTATCGTTATCTGTTTTTGCCAGAGCTTTATCTTTTGCTTCATCAGGAAATTCGGGCATTTTTATAGAAATTTTATTTTCCTCGTAAAATTTCAGCAAGGAATCAATAAAAGTGTCTCTGCCTGTATCTTCAATTGTTACATCAGGCATTGGTTTTTTAATTTTATTAAATTTGAAATTAGCGAGAATCAAAGTGGAATTGTATAAAACTTCTCTGTCTTTATCCAAAGAAAGTTTAATTCCAGAAGCAGACCGTTCACCTTTTACAGGAAAAAGTGCCAGTGGTGCACGAACTGCAAAATCATCACCTGCAAACTTTCCTTTTACAAAGGGATATGCCACAAAAAGATTATTCTGACCTTTTTCTCGCAAAGTTCTAGTATTATTTCGCAAAAGAGAAACAATTGCTTTGTAGTTGGCATCGTTGTTTTTTACCACATTGGCAGCACGACCAGCTCCTAGTACAATATTTCGAATATCATTTGGAGATTTTTCCAAGTCGACACCATATTTATTGTACAATTTTGAACAATACAAAAGATGATTTCGCTTGTTCAGGTTTACAAGTTTTTTTTCAAAATCCTGAAGAACTGATATTCCTTTTTTATTAAGTTCCACTGCATTGGCCGGTTCTTCTACAAAAGCTTTTACAACTTCTATAAATCGATTGGCATAATTTTCAATAAAAGCAGGCCCGGTTCCAGAAATGCCTTCAAAATCAGAAGGTTTTAACGGTTTATAAAGTGATATTTGTTCCAAAACTGAATCTGGAATGTAAAAATGCATATTTTTTTTGGCAGCTTCTTTTTTTAATTCTTCTCGCAAAGCCGATAATTGCTCAAACAACTGATGATTCATTTCCATAATAAAAATCCTTTCCCTAATAATTTTACTTCTTCTCAATATTGCTTGTCAAAGTAATATTGATAGAAAAATCTTTCCCACCAGACAAAACTTCTGATTTTTTCCAGACTTTTTGTAAATCCGTTCAAATAAACTCAAATCCATTGTTTTTCCTAAAAAACGGTCATTTTTACCAAATTGTAGCAAAATAACACTGGTCTTTTGTGTCAAAATGACTCTTTTTTTCTTTAATACCTTTCAAACCGATTACAATTTTCCCAGGGATTATCACTCCTAAACAAACAATAAATCCGTAAAAATATGGAAATACCAATTTTCAGTTTCTTTTTTAACACTTTTGAAAAAAAATAAAAAAGTTTAAAAATATTTTTTAAGTTGGCACGAAACTTGCTATATTATTAGTGTAACCTAGTTACAATAAAAAAACAAACTTTCAGGAGGTTCGCTATGAACGAATTAAGAGTATTAGATTCACTTTTCAATGATTTATTAGAAGGAGCTGGAACAACAGCTTGTTATTCAGCAACATTCGAACCACGAGTAGATGTAAAAGAATGCGAAGGGGCCTATGTTTTGGAAATGGAATTGCCAGGTCGCTCAGAAAATGATGTAGATATTGAACTTGAACAGGATAAACTTACAATTTCTTCAAAGAAAAATGCTGAAGAACCAAAGGATTCAAAAGAATCAAAAGGCGAAAAAGCAAAAGAAGACAATGCTCCAAAAGAGCGCTGGCTTTTGAAAGAAAGACTTACTTATTCTTGTAACTTCAGCAGAAGCTTCACTTTGCCAAAAGATGTAGATTTGGAAAATATCACTGCCAACTTCAAAAATGGCGTCCTTACAATCACTCTTTGCAAAAAAGCTCTGGAAGCACCAAAAAAAATTATGATTGCTTGTGCATAACATCAAAGCTTCTTGTAGTTCAAAACTATCCTTATAACAGGCACCGGCTGAAACTCGACTGTTGAATCAGCCCGTGCACCACAAACAAAACGGCCAATGATGAAAAGGTTTTCCCTTCCACCATTGGTCGAACTTTTTTTAAAGGATTTTAAGAACCAACGCATTCTCGTTTACCAACGCATGCAACCTACACCAATGCATTCTCGTTTTACCAATGCATTCCAGTTCACCAACGCATACTTATTTTACCAACGCATTCTCTTTTACCAATGCACGCCGGTTCACCAACGCACGCAACCTACACCAATGCATTCTTGTTACACCAATGCACGCAACCTACACCAATGCATTCTCTTTTACCAATGCACGCCGGTTCACCAACGCATTCTCGTTTACTAACGCACGCAATCTACAACAATGCCCGTGCATTCACAAACGAGTTCTTTCACTTCCCCTACCATCATTATTTCCCAATTTCCACCGTTTCATCAAAACGCAGATAATACAAATAACAACGAATATCCCCAGGATGAGGTAACAATTCTTTTGCCGCTTCCTTATAACATTCCAACTGTTTATAATGCTCAAAAGGGTGAACTTCTCTGTCAGTTTTATAATCCACCAAAGAATAACTTCCATCAGGATTTTCAAAAATTAAGTCTATGGAGCCCCAGAAGAGCTTATTATCCATAAACATTTTGAACTCGTATTCAGGTTTCCAAAAAAGCCCCTGATTCTTACAAGCTAGCAAAGCCGTACAAAGTTCCGTATTTTTAAACTGTCCACACATTTTTACACAAATCTGGCGAACCTTTTTAATATCTTCATCCTTTAGATTTTTGAACAATTCCTTATTTGGCTCATAAACTTCAGGTTCAATTCCCAAAATCATCTTGCATAAATAATCGTGAACCAATGTACCAAAATCCGAAGCTTTAAAATCAACTTCCGGTAGCTCGTCAATATTTTCTACAGTTTTATGTTCTTCTTCATTGTTAGAATCTTCATAACCATATTTTATTAAAAGTGCCGTCAAATCTCCATAAAGATTCTGCTTGGTAGAAGTGTAAGCTCCATCATTTTTAGCACCATCATCCAATTTGCTAGGCTTTAATCGTTCAATAACTGGATAATCCTTTGGATAAACCGCCGCCAATTCTTCCCCTTCCAAAACATTAGAAGCATTTTCACCAATCTTTTTACGGAAGTCATCTATATTCTCCAAAGCCGTTGATACACTGGAATAAGTTTCAGGTTTTATCTGCTGATAGTCAAAAGCTGGAGTATTATTCTGAGACTTGTTATAAACCGCCTGTTCATATTTCTCAAAATCTTTGTAATCAGAATAGCATTTTTCAACCATAGATTTTATCAATCGGAAAGAATTAGCCGTCTTATCCATTTCGTGAATAGAACCAAAAATATAAACCTGCCTGATTGCTCTTGTAACACCTACATAAATCAAACGGCGGAACTCTGCTATTTCCATCATTTCACCAGTTTTTTCCTGAATGTTATAGAAATAGCTTCCACCATTTCCTTGTCTTTTTAGTGAAACTCCAATGTTATCATCATAATAATAATTGCGTTTGTCTTTTTTAGAAGTAACACCAACCAAACCATTAAGGAATACATAATCAAACTGCAAGCCTTTACTTTTGTGAATAGTCATAATTTGAACAGCATGCATTCGCTCCAATGGATAAGTAACCGCCCCCGTATCAATTTCCGAATCTGCATTAAAAGACTGTTTTCTCAATTCATCAAGTTCATCAATAAACCAAGAAACGCTTTTTCCATTTTGATCTGCAATTCGTGCCAATTCAAACAGCATATCAAAATGTTCAGCAGTAAGTTTTACCGTATTAGAAAGCATTGTTTCATATTTATAGCCCATTTCATGCCACAAAGTTGAAACAGATTTGCTGATTGCCTGTTGCAATACCAGTTTTTTGTTCGTTTCATAAAAATCTCTGGCGGCAATAAACTTTTGATATTCGCAAACCGAGTTTTTTTCTTTCGCCAATTCTTCCAAATCAGCTTTTATAGCATCATCCCGCCCTTTTTCAAAAGGATTAAACACAAAACTCTTAGACTTCTGTTTTGAATCTCCATCCCCAGAATCTTCGTTAGTTTCATCATGCTTAAAAGCAGTCAGTTGAGCTAAAATCAATTCCACCGCATTTTCACTCAATCCACACAAAGGAGAACAAAGATAAGCCGCAAAAGAATTGATATTTGATGGATAAACACAGATTCGCAAAAAATTATAAAAATCGTTTATAACACCATCTTCAAAAATGTTTTTAAACTGATCCAGCTCAAAAGGAATATTAAAACTCATTAAATATCTGGTGATAAGATTTCTGTTTGTTCTTGAACGGTCAAGAATTGCAAACTTATTCCAATTATAATCAGGATTTGTTTCACAACCGTCTGCTTTGGCAATTTCATAAATTGTTTTTGCAATATTATAGGCAATCTGCTCTTCCATTGGTAAATAATTCACCGTTGGGTTATTTGACTCACATTCATTCAGATTCTTTTCCACCATAAACTTAACATGAATTGGAACATTATCCTTGTTTAGTTCTGGAAGATTTTCCATGCCCAGTTTTAAGGCAAAATTGTCGTAGCTGGCTTCGTAAGGATTTGTAGCCTCATCAAAAATACCAGCGCCATTTTTAAAGAACAAATTAAAAGCCTGAATCAATTCTGGAGTCGAACGATAATTGTAAGTCATAGCGACCTTTTTATTTTCTTTAGTCAACTCATTAAAAACCGAAACATCTGCTCCTCGAAACTTATAAATTGACTGTTTTTCGTCTCCAACAAAGAACAGTTTTTTACCATCTCGTTTATCAAAAGCTTCCGATTGATTTTCGCTTCTAAAAACTATTTGGTCATGAATCGAAGGATTTTCAGAAAGCACTTGCCCATCCAATTCGCCTTCCTTCAATGAAAGCAAATACAAAAGATCTCTGTTTTTGCCATTGTTATCCTGGAACTCATCAATCATTATTTTTTTATAAGCGGCATTTTCCTGGTCTCGAATATCAGGATTTTCAAGAAGCACTTTTAAAGCTAATTCTGTTACATCTTTAAAAGAAAGATTTCCTGTCTGCCTTTTAGAGTTGTTCACTTCCTGCAAAACATCATCTAATAAATCCATCAAAGAGACATTTACAAGATGATTTTCCATAAAGTTTAAAATAGATAATACAATTTGTTCCGTAAAATTATCTTTTGCCGCAGTCAGTGGAGCCATTGCTTTTGTTACTTTCTGAATAGAACCACTTGTGCCTTTTGCCTTTTTTATTAGATTTAATGTCTTTTTCAGCGCTTCAATTTCTTCATTTATGATGTCCATTCCTTTTGGTGTAGCAAAATCTTCTGGAGTAAGACGCTTTAATGTTGTCAGGTCTGTTGTTGCTTCCCAAGCTAAATTAAAATTATCAATAAATGCTTGTTTTTGAAGTATTTCGGTCGCCCTAGCACTATCGCAAAAAGACACTTTTTCTGCATACGCTGCATCCATTACATTGAAAATATTTTCTGCAACATGATTTGCAACCAATTCTCTCTGAGTTCCATCATTCAGTACATAATAATTCCAAGCCTTTGAAATCTCACATATCTGCTTCTGATATTTTTCCTTAAAAAAACCATTTTCTGTAGCAACACTGGTATTATCAATAATGATTTTTGCAATAAGATCTTCGGAAAATTGCTGCATTCCACCTGCGGCCGCAATTTTTTTTACAGAATCTTCCTCTGCATATTTAAGAACCAGTTTAAAAGTAAGATTTTTTACCTCCCGTTCACCATCTGCAGAACCAACAGAAAAATCGGGCTTAATTCCATAACGATTAGAACATTGACGAACAATATTTCCGCAATAAGAATCCAATGTCTGAATATGTACATTGTTAAAATCATCCAGAGCTTCTTGTGCAAGCTGTTTTTTGTCTTCTGTTAAATCTGCTTCTGCTGCTCTAAATTCTTTAATTTCTTCATCAGAAGGATTTTCAATTCCTCGATTCTTTTTAAAAAACTCCAAAAGTTCTTTATCTGTTTTTATTTGATAATCAGCAAAATATTTTAAAGTTTTGTAGATTCGCTGATACATTTCTGCGGCCGCTTTATTGGTAAAAGTTAAAGTTAAAATCTCCCTTGCCTTAACCTTTTGTGAAATAACAAGCCAAGCAAATCTTGTAGCCAAAACCTGAGTTTTTCCAGAACCCGCTCCAGCCGCAATTACCGCATTTTCATTGGTAAAACAAACCTCCCTCTGAGAAGGATCCAGTTTTCGTTGAATTACATTAAGATATTTATATTCTGTCATTTTTACCTTCTTTTCCTTGTTGTGTTTTTAGATTTTGTGAATATTTTTAGGCGCTACCGTAAAAGTCGTTCTGCAGATTGTTTTAAAATTACACTTTCCGCAGTTCTCATACTTAGAAACATTCAATCTTTGAGCTTTAAGCTGTTCTTCCAATTCAGGATTTTCTTCATTTTGCGAAGTTCCCTGATTTTCGATTTTCTGCGGCTTACGACCCGTCGTGCATGGCAAATAATCCATTTTGTCTATTTTTTCACAAAATAATTTTGCATAATCATTACAAGCTGCCACCGATGGAGCAAAATAAGAAAACATTTTACCAGGTTTTAATTCATTGGTGGTCTTTGTAGTTGAATCCTTTATTTTATTGTCAAAAACTGCGGCTCTTTCACGAGAACTGGCCGGTTTTATAGAATAATAATAGGCGGCTTCCAATTTTTCTGGCATTTCTTCTTTTTCAGCCAAAAGATTACAATAAACACCCATCTGATAATCATTCAAAATTAAGGTATCTTCATCCACCTTAAAATCTGAGTCAAAAGGAATTGCAGAACTAGAGTTTTTATAATCTATAATTACAAGCTTTTTATCTTTTGTTTTTACAACGCAGTCACATTTTCCTGAATATACAAAGTCTCCCATATCTTTACTTAATTCATTTTTGTTGTCGGCGTAAACAACTGTACAATTTCCAATTCCTTTTATTCCTTTTGCATCTTCTCCACCACTTTCTAATAAAAGTCTTTTTAAGAAATTCACTACATTCTGGGCAATTTCATCTTTTTGAGCCAAAAGTGTTTTTTGCACAAGCTCACTGTCAGAAAAATCAAACTTGCCCTTTGTTATAGCCTTTTCCACAATGTTTTCCTCTTTTCCAAAAAACATTGCTTCAATCTCTGCTGTTACATCAATAGGCTGAGCGTTTATCACCCCAGAATCTTCAACGGAAACCGCTTGTTTAAAAAGCCCTTCATTTTCTTCAAAAAACGGCAACACTTTGTTTTCATATTTGTGCATAAAAAGTTCTAGGATTTTGTGGTTAAGATTTCCCATATCAAAACTATTCATTAAATCTACATCAAGTCCTTCATCCCGAAGCATAAGTCCTTTTGAAAGAATCCACTTTCTAGGACACGGGAAGAACTTTTCCATATCACCTCGAGCAGAAATCCTGATTTTTCCTTTGTGGGAAGGATTATCAGTTTTTTTGTCTCTTGAATCCACAAGAAGATATTTGATTTTATCTTCCAGAGTCTTTGAAACAACATAGCTGTCATTTGCATTGGAATCATTCAACATTCTTGCCAACCAGTTTTCAAATTGTTTTTTCTGCAATGGAGAAACAGTTATAAAGCCTTCGCCACCTTTTTCCACCCATCTATTGGCTTCAAAAATAAAATCCTGACTATCAAGATTAGGAACATCTTCTTCAATTGGATCCAAAAAACTATGAGGAATTGAAAATCCGGAAAATGCATTTTCACAAAAACTGAATGTTACAAAATCTTCCTGAACTTCCGAAATCTTTTTGCCATACATTAAAATTACTGCCTGAGTTGCATTATAAAGTTTATCTTCTTCCAAAAGTTTAAGCTTTGCCCGCTTTGTTGCATTCAAAAAAGACAGTCGTTTAAAAGGAACATCAAGACTTTTTTGAGAACCATCAATTACAAACTGATACTTAAAATAAGCCCCCGCACTTACTCTATACGGAAAAACCGATATTCCTTCTTGTGAAGATTGAGGCGTATACTGCTTAGAATCCAATTCCTTTAAGAAGAACTCATAAGGAGATGAAATACGCAATGTCTGCAACTCATCTGTTCCCGATGTTTCATCCTTTTTGTAAATAAAATCCTGTTCAATGGTAATAATTTCCTGCAAATGAGTAATACAACGACTTAAAATCTTATTTGCATCCGAAGAAAAATCATTTTCATCAATAAAATCTCTTTTAAAAGTAAACCATGCTTCCTGAATTGTGGCAAAGGTAGCTTCTTTTTCATGAGGATTAAAAAAGTTTCTTATATCCGTCTTAATTTTTCCATACAATTTAAGAAGAAGCTTATCTTTTTCATCCCAATACTTTTTTCGTAACGACTGTTCCCAAATATCTATTTTTTCGTAATTTTCTGAATCTTCTTTTTTCTGCTCAAAAGAACAAAGACAACGCATTCTGTTGCCTTCACGAATCAATTCTTCCCGCAATTCGTCAAGATTAAAACTCTGTAATAGTTTAGGCTCTCCTTCTTTTGCCATGTTCAACTCAATAGTTTTTTTCCACGGAATGCATTCATCCAAAACAAGCGCCCTTACACTGTCAAAAGAAAAATCGGAATTATAACAGTCATTGATTTCTTTAAATACTCTACCAGCGCAGTTTTTTGTCAAAGGAATACCCGCTCGCATTACAAAAGGAATGCCGTACAATTCCAGTTCCCGTTCAAGATAAGGTCTGTAAGTTTCTATATCAGGAACATTTAAGGTAATTTCTGACCAATCCGCCTTGTTATTTTTAACAAGTTCAATAATTCTAAGCATAGTTTGTCGTAATTCCTTACGGGCATCGGAATAACAATAAACCTTTGGTAATTTTACCGTTGCTTTTGGCACCACAAGAGCCGTAACATTTGAAGTAACATCTACTCCATTTTTCACACCAGCAGATTGTTCATCAGAAATTGAAAAGATTCCCTCAAAATCACCAAAGTCTGCCAACTGTTCTGGATAGAAAATATAAAAATGATGTTTTTTATCTTTTAACTCCAACTCTTCCGAATCAATCCAGGAAGGTTCAAAAAGATTATTTTTTTCAAGAAAAGCCTTGTATTCGTCATATAACTTAAGAAAATCTTTATCTTCCTCATCCAGCTCACCATAAGTAGCTGCATTTTTTTCCAATCTGTTTTTCCAAAATTGCAAAGATGGAAGATTTTTTCCAAGCCAATCAGAAAATGAATAAGCAGAATCTGCATAATCAGGATTGATAATAACATTAAAAAGCTTAGGATTAGCCTCACTGTTCCGTTTGATTAAATCATACACAAAAAGTTTTCTAAGAATTGCAGGAACTGTCATGGAATCTTCTTTTCCATTTGAAAGATAATCTCTTTTAAAATCATCCCAAGCGATAAATCTTTCCAAAGCAACTGTATGAACCGGCGTATGATTTCCAATGACACACCAATTTGCCCAAGTTTGAGCAACAACGGCTGTGGAAAAAACAAATATTGCATTTTTATCAGTTATTTTTTCACGCAAAAAAGCTTCAATTCCGCTAACATCCAATTCAAGTTTATTCATAAACAATTATCCTATTTTTGAAATAAAATTATTTCCTTGTATTATACAACACTTTTCCCTATCCTTTATAATATAATCAAAATATTTAAAACGACTTGTAATAGTTTTACGATAGGCTTAATCCATGTGCTACCGCTAACGAGGAGTTTTTATGGGAGTAAAAATGAAAAATAATTTGTTAAAAAACAGTTTTATAACGCTGGGAGCAATTATTGTTGGCGTTGGATTATTTATTTTGCTAGGAGTTTTTTGTACAATTCCAAGTCCTATTTTAGGAAAGTCCATTGTTTTCCAATACTCCATTCTTGCGGCCATTGCGGCAGTTTTTGGTCCAGTAGCGGGAACAATTACTGGTTTTCTTGGACATTTTTGTATATCAAAAGTTGTGCTTTCTTTCCCATACTGGAGCTATATTATTGCTTCAACTCTTTTTGGTTTGGTGATGGGATGTTCCTGGTTTCTGCTTAAATTAAATAAACAAGCTTTTACAATTAAAACCGCAGTTATTTTCAACCTTTGGCAAATTGTTTCCAACGCATTAGTTTGGCTTGTTATTGCTCCACTTTTAGACAATTTAATCTATAAAAATGATTTTAAAATCTTCTTCAATGATTCCCTTCACATCTTTATTGTAAACATAATTGTTACTTTATTTTGCGGCACAATCTTTACTTATATTTTTTCATTGATTTTTAAAACCAAAAAAAACAAAAAATCTGAAAAAACAGGAAGTTCTTCTAAAAAATCAAACAAAAAAAGCAAATAGCAATAAAACAAAAAAGCTGTGGATAACAAGTACACAAAACATACTTTATTATTCCACAGCTTTTCTATTGAATAATCAACTTAATAAGATGAATTAAAGCTTTCCACTTTCGGCAGCACCAGGAAGTCCAATATCCTTTCGGAAGAATGCTCCATCAAACTTAACTGCTGACACACCCTGATAAGCTTTTTCCCAAGCTTCTTTGAACGTATCACCATAAGCACTACAAGCAAGAACACGACCACCGCTGGTAAGCATATCACCTTCTCCACGACGGCCAGAAACAGCACCTGCCACAAAGATTTTTGCAGTACTTGCATCTAACAGGCTTTTATTGATTGTAATTTCGCAACCTTTTTTATAAGCACCAGGATAACCACCACTTACAACAACTGGAGCAACCTGATATCCAGGTTTCCATTCAAAATTAAAGTCTTTTAAAGAACCATTCAAAATTGCTGTACACATAGAAGTAAAATCAAAATCCATTAAAGGAAGTACAGCCTGAGTTTCTGGGTCGCCCAAACGAACATTGTATTCAAGAAGTTTTGGTCCTTTGTTTGTAAGCATTACACCAAAGAAAATAAATCCGCGGTAATCAAACTTTTCTTTAATCAAACCGTTCAAAGTAGGAGTCAAAATATCCTTTTCGAACTGAACCATCATTTTATCAGTTACATCATCAAGAGGACAAATAGCACCCATTCCACCAGTGTTTGGACCTTTTGCACCATCCATCAATCTTTTGTGATCACGGGCTGGCAAGAAAGGTACAATTGTAGCATTTCCAGAAACTGCATATTCAGGTGTAACAGAAACCGCAGCAAGAACTGAAATCTCAACACCTTCAAGATAATCTTCTATAACAAGCTTCTTTCCTGCATCTCCAACCTTTCCGTTAGACATAATATCATCAACAGCGGCTAAAGCTTCTTCTACCGTTGCAGCAACAACAACACCTTTTCCCGCAGCAAGACCATCGGCTTTAATAACAATTGGAGCACCATGCTTTTTTACATATTCACAGGCAGCATCTTTATTTACAAAAGTTTCGCTTTCTGCACAAGCAACTCCATATTTTTTCATAAAGCTCTTTGCTAAATCTTTACTTGCTTCCAACTGAGCGCCGGCCTTTTTTGGACCAACACAAGGAATATCTGCTTTCCAAAACTCATCTGCTAAACCATCAGAAAGAGGATCTTCTGGCCCAATAACTGCCATACGACAATTTTCCTTTTTGGCAATCTGAACAAATGGATTTTCATCTGCTTTAAGATAATCGCAATCCTTTGGATTAACATTAACACATTTAGATTCCTGTGCAGTTCCTCCGTTTCCAGGAACAACAATAATCTTATCTACAACCGCACTCTGAGCTAATTTCCAGCAAATAGCGTGCTCACGACCGCCACTGCCAACAACAATGATATTCATAAAAAATATTTTATAGAAAAAATGAGAATGGGGCAACACATACGCCTGAGCCTTAGATTATTCCAACTGACAACTGTGTAAGATTTTGATAAACTTAAAACTAATGGAAAAAGATACTTTTAATAAAAGAATTGTCTGGATAGGTGGCATAATCCTTCTGGTAATTTCATTTGTATTTTCTATAGGATTTGGCGCCGAAAGAATCCACTTTATCAATCTTTTTAATAGCAACTCTTTTGAGCGAACCATAGTTCTCCAGCTTAGACTTCCCCGCGCTTTGTTAGTTTTATTAACAGGTTTGCTATTGGGTGGAAGCGGTGCAGTTTTTCAGATGTTTTTCAGAAATCCGTTGGCGGAACCTGGCATTATGGGCATTTCTTCTGGGGCAACCTTAGGTGCGGTAAGTGCTAGCCTTATTTTTTCCAACTTAATTTCTTCCAATGTAAAACTTTTTTCAATAATTTCACCAATAAACCTAAGTGCATTTGTCGGAGCTCTTCTATCGGGGTTAATTGTTACAACCATTTCTTTTGCAAAATCTAACCGCAAATCTACTGTAATGCTTTTACTTTGTGGAACCGCCTTAGGTACTCTTTATTCATCTATTTCGTCCATCATAATGCTTACAAGCCGCAAAGACCTTCACACAATTTATTCCTGGCTTATGGGAAGCTTTAACGGACATGGATGGAACGAATTATTTTTTATTTTACTACCATCCATTGTTTCAATAATCATAATGATTTTTATTTCTTTTCCGCTGAACCTTCTATCTAGTGGAGAAAAAAATGCTCTGTCTTTAGGACTTAATATAAAAAAACTTCGCATTTTGGTTTTATTGTGCGGTTCCCTGGCTATTAGCGCAGCAGTTTGTGCAGGCGGAACAATCAGTTTTGTAGGATTAATTGCACCACATCTTGTACGAAAAGTTCATTCCTCCAAAGGACAAACATTAATCCCTTTAAGCATGATAACAGGAGCCATTATTCTTCTTTTATCTGACACTCTTGCCCGAATAATAATTGCACCTTCAGAACTTCCCGCTGGAATTATAACCGCTTTATTGGGAATTCCTTTCTTTATTTTGGGTTGTTTAAAGCTAGAATAGATATTTTTGGAGCTTATATGAATGAATTGAATTATGAATCTATTTTTTGCAAAGGGCTTACAGCAAAATATTCGGATAAACTTGTTCTGAATAATATTGATTTTAAATTATCGCGGGGAGATTTTACATGTATTTGCGGTCCAAATGGAACGGGAAAATCAACTTTGCTTGAGATTCTGGCCAATGTTCAGGATGACACACTTTTTGTTCAGGCACAGGAAATGCCATTTATAAAAAATCCTCAAAAAAAGCCAGATGAAAAAACTTATATTTATACAATGAATCATAAAAGCTCTGCACAAAAAATTGCCATTATGGAGCAAAAAGAGTTTTCTGTTTGGAACTTTTCTGTAAAAGAATTGATTTTGCAGGGGCGATATCCTTATACAAACAACGGATTTTATAAAAAAGATGATTACGGTTTGGTTGAAAACATTATAAGTGAATTAGGCTTAAATGATTTGGCCGAAAAAAAATGCCATGCAATTTCTGGTGGTGAATATCAAAAGGTGATGATTGCACGGGCACTAGTTCAAGAACCAGCTTTTCTTCTTCTGGATGAACCAACTGCCAATCTGGATTTTGTCTATGAGCAATCCTTTTTGCAATTTTTACACAAGCTTTCCAAAGAGAAAAATATTGGTATAGCTATGACCATTCACAACATAAATCTCGCTTCTATTTTTGCAGATTACATTGCCTTGCTTCCACCAAAAAAACAAATAATTTTTGGAACTCCAGAACTGGTTTTTACAAAAGAAAATCTTGAAGCAACCTACGGACAAAGTGTAGAAATCTACAGACATCCTTTGACCAATAAACTACAGGCTTTTGTAAAAAATAATCCATAATTATTAAAACAGAAGTCTTTCTTTCACAAGCTAGCTACTTACTATTTCAATTCTAATAGTTATAATATAGAAGATATGAAAAATCCAAGAAAGTTTTTTTCTATAGTCAGTATTTGTTGTTTGGTTTCTATTGTGTTCATTCCAATTGGAATTGTTTTAATGTGGCTTTACACCGATTGGAAAAAGTGGCTCAAAATTGTTCTCTCCGCTGTAACCACTTTTATTTATGCGGGAATTATTGTTCTTGCGCTGTTAGTTGAACCTGCAAACAATACAAAAGGCATTTCTCTTCCCTTTGGCACAAACAAAGGTTCTACCAGTTTTGAAACTAATACTTATTCGGTAAAAGAAGCCCCGCAAGATTTGGAAGAAGATTTATCTACTTCAAAGAAAAAATCTGATAAAGAAAAAAAGGATGATTCAAAAGAAAAACTGCCTAAATCTATAAAAAAAGCACAGAAACAAAAATCAACACCGTGGATTTATTCAACTTTGTTCTTTCTTTTCCTGCTGCTTTTAATAATTATGCAAAATCTCAGAAATGGAAAAAAATCTTCCTACGAAAATCCTTATGTAGACACAAACAAATACAAACTTCCACTTTTAGATGATGCAAAGTTACCGCTAGTCCATTTTCTGCGCCTGAATCCTTCCTACGAAGAAAAAATCCTTTTTGCCACAGAAACAAATCAAAAAGATGCAGAAGGTGATTTTGTAATAACAAACAGAAGAATTGTAATTTTTACCAAAACTGGAAATATGGAATTACCAATAAATCAAGTTACTTCTGTAGCCTCTGTAACCAATTCTGTAATTGTAATTTCCACCGAAACAGAGAAAAATTATGTTTTCATGCATGAATCACAAATAAAATATGCAATTGCTGTATTAAAATGGGCGTTTAAAAAAGCCACCGGTCAAATGCTTTCTTCAACTACAAACAAAAATAAATCTGTAACAGATTCTCAATAAAAAAAGCTATAAGGGAGAAATAAAATGAATAAAAAAATCTTGGGTATTATTTTTGCGGCATCTTTTATTACTTTTGGTTGTTCAAAAAACAATAACTCTCCAACAACAGTTCAAAAAAGTGAAGAACCTCAAACACAAATCTCCACAAATATTGTTACCAAAAAATCTAAAGGTGTGGAAACAGATTATAGGGATCGCATTTCTTTTGAATCTTTAAGTTTTTTCTTAACTCCAGATTACACTAAGGAATTACCAGAAACCGCTTACACAAAGGAAAAGTCTCCTGACACAGCAAAAAAAGCATCCCTAGACTCAAAGGTAAAATCGGAATCGGTTATTCCAGGTCTTAGAGAACTTGAAAAATATTTTACAAAATACAAAACTGAACGACTTTCACCAGAAGCCTACAATCAGAAAAATCTTCTTTCTTCAAAATCTTCCAAAACAAGCGATAAAACTGACAGTTTCAAAAAAGATGGACCTTTTACAATTGAAGAATGGGGACCTCAAAAAACTATTGTTTCAGAAAATACTTTTCCATCATTTTATGTAATTTTCAGTCAACCAGTTCACGAATTGTCGGCTTTAGAAGAACCTTCTTCAACTTCGCCAATTATGACTATCACTCCCCCATTAAAAGGAACTTTCCGCTGGTATGGTTCAAATCATCTTTCGTTCGAAGCAGAAGAAGCGGCAAATCCTGCAACTGAATACACAATAAAAATAAATAAAGATACAAAAAATCTTGATGGCAAAAAAATCACTGGAAAAATTACATTTAAAACAAAAGCGGAACCTATATCAGTTAAAAGATTGTATGGCGGCTATATGGAAAAAGGTGAATCAGCATATTCATCTACCACAGGAGCACTTCCACCTTATGAAAATCGTTCACTGCTTATTTTAAATTATCCAATTACTATTGAACGATTAAAAGAAATACTTAATGTTTATGTAAACAATGTTACCGCCAGATATTCGGCAGAACCAGTTTATTTCCACCAGCAAAATTATTCTGTTTATATGGAAACACCAGATTGCGATGAAGAAAAACAGATTACAAATCAATTTATTCTTAAAATTGAAGAGCCTGTTTTTCATAACCAAAAAATCTCGGTGCGAACAAAGGATATTAACAAAGAATATTCTTACAACACACTTCGTCCTTTTGAAATAAAAAATGTTAATGATTACACAAACTATTCTTCTGGTACAAAAACGAATCCTCTTACAATTAGTTTTTCTCAAAGTCCAGCAGAAGAATCTATTATTCCAAACATTTCCTTTGATTTTGATTTTACGCTGACAGAAGATAATTTTGAAATCAATGGGCGAACTCTTACAATATACAATCTGCCAATCAGCTTTGGAGAACAGCATTCTATTTTCTTTAATAAAGGATTAAAGGATATTTATGGCCAGACAATAATTCTTCAAAAAAATAAATACGATTTTTCCGTACGAGAAGCTATTGCTTATATCAACTTTTTGGATTATGGCTCAAAAATGCTGGAAGCTCAGTTTCCACATAAAATGATTTTTGAACATCAGAATCTGGAAAGTAATTCTTATTATCAAGTTTCTTCTACTGAAAATCCTTTTGATTTGACAACAGACTTTGATACTGATTCCAACACTCTTCTTCCAAATGCCCAGGAAATCCCACAGGGAAAAAAGAATACACGGCAGTTTACCGAAATTGATTTTAATCCTTATTTGAATAACGGTTATGGTTTTGTTAAATTCGATTGTCTTTCTAACCGCTACTATCAAAATTATTGGTCAGATGAAATGGAACTTGATACAAACATTCATACAATGACCGTTCAAGTTACAGATTTAGGAATTACAGCAAGACTTGGTATAAATAAAGCCGTTGTTATGGTTAGAAATCTTTCTACTAACGATGTTGTAGAAAATGCAACTGTTCATATTCTTTTAGGTACTAAGGACAATAAAAAGCCTCTGATGGATTCTCTTTTGGCAACTGGTACTACAGATAAGAATGGATTATGTGTAATCAACTACACCAAAGACCAGATAGAAAAATATGAATCTTATGCTAGTAATTATTGGGGCGATTT
The DNA here is from genome assembly GCA_024402595.1 of Treponema sp. Classification (GTDB taxonomy): domain Bacteria; phylum Spirochaetota; class Spirochaetia; order Treponematales; family Treponemataceae; genus Treponema_D. The sequence continues at coordinate 35,146 of JAKSTL010000001.1, forward strand.
TCTTAGAGTTTATGTAATTGATGGAGATGATAAAGCGGTTTTTGCTCCATCGTCTCACAATACATGGCATTTTGATATTAATACTGGAGACAGAACTAAGGTACGAGTTCCAACTCAAAGAACTTTTATGTTTGTTGACCGTGGATTATATAAACCTGGAGAAACGGTAACTTTCCGCGGAATTGACCGAGATCAACTTTTGGGAACACTTAAACCTAGTAAAGGCTTTTATTCTATTTCTGTCACTGGTGGATGGTGGAATGCACCTGAAATTATAGATACTATTAGAGGAACTCTTTCGGAAAGTGGTGGATTTTATGGTTCTTTCAAAATCCCAGATGATATTGAACCTGGTTCCTACGAATTAAAATACAGTCGAACAAATAAAGGAAATGTAACAACAACTTATGCCAATTGCTATTTTACGGTTGCCGAGTTTGAAAGATTAAAGATTCAGGCTAACATTTCTACTCCGGAAATTACTTTCTTTGGTGGAGATAAAATCAGTGCAGAAGTTACCGCGGAATATCTTGCAGGAGGCAGCTTAAACGGTGCAGATTATCAGGCAAGCTGGTATTCACAAGGCGCGTATTTTACACCAGATACTCCAGAAACAAAGGCCTATAGTTTTGGTCCAGATGATTATTATTCAGGAAGAACTCATTATTCAGAACAAAAAGGTAAGCTTTCTACCAACGGAAGTGCCCAACTTTCCTGCGATTCAGAAAAGATAACCAACGGAAAGCCTTATAATTATAGAGTTGAAGCTACAATCACTGATATTTCTAATCAGTCTATTACAACAACGGGAACAATTATGGTTCATCCCGCTCTATTTTACGCAGGATTAAAAACTCCGTCTTCTTTACATGGTTTTGCTAAAAAAGGAACAACTTATGACTTTCCGTATATTCTTGTAAAACCTGATGGTACTGTTTTGGAAACCAGCGAGCTTTCTTCAAAAGTGGATGTATTAAGCTATACACTTAAACGCGATGTATGGACTTTAGTACACGAGCAAAGTGTAGACAATACAATTTATTCCCGTTATCACAAAACCGAAGAAACGGAAGACTCAGGCTCTGTTATAATCGCTAAATCAGGAATTATAAAAATTACACCAGAAAACACGGGCTGGTACACGCTGGAAATCCACGGAAAGGATATAAAAGGAAATAATGTTCTTACAAGCATTGGATTTTATGTAACTGGAAGCGGAATGATGTGGCATGGAAACTCTAGTTCAACAGACATAACCTTAACTCCAGATCAAACTCAGTATAATCCTGGCGATACTGCACAAATCCTTTTGGAAAGTCCACTTCCTTCTGGCGACTATTTGATAACCGTGGAACGAGAAGGCATTTTTACAGAAGAAATCCGTCATTTTGATGAACCTGCTACTGTAATTGAAGTACCAATTGCTGGAAACTATCTGCCGGTAGTTTATGTTTCGGTTTCATCTTATTCTACAAGAACGGGAGCACCAGTCCATCAATATGGTGAACCAGATTTAGATAAACCCAAAGATTATTACGGCGTTTGTGCTCTTTTTGTAAATCCTTATATTCGTGCATTCTCTGTAAAAATTGAATGTGATCAACCAACTTATAAGCCTGGAGAAAAAGCAACTGTAACATTAACGGCAACAAGAGCTGGAAAACCTTTGGAAAATGCGGAGCTTACTTTAATGGCCGTTGATCGAGGCGTCTTGGATTTAATAAATTATCATGTTCCAAATCCAATAGAATATTTCTACAACATTAATCATTTTCCGCTTTATGTAAAAGGTGGAGATTCTCGCGCTTGTCTTATGGATCCTGTAACTTATAGTATTAAAAATCTACAAGGTGGTGATGCTGATGCAGATTCGGAAGAAGAAAAAGATGATGAACGAAAAGATTTCCGACCTACTGCTGTTTTTGAACCAGTTCTTATAACTGATAAAAATGGAAAAGCTACTTGCACCTTTACAATGCCTGACTCGCTTACAACTTACAGAATTACGGCCTTTGGTGTTCAGGATGATTTATTTGCTTTGCAGGAAGATGAAGTAAAGGTTCAGAATCCAATAAATGTACAGCAGGTTCAACCAAGGCGGCTTAGGGAACGAGACACGGCGGAATGTGGTGTTTTGATTACAAATCTTCATAAAGATACACAAAAAGTTACGGTTTCTATGGAAGTTCGAACTCCTGTGAAAAATACTGCCGAAGATGAAGCCGCTGGACGAACTACAATTCCAGGAGAAGCTTTTATTGATGGGCCAGCAGAACATACGGTATCAGTTGCATCTGGTGATTCTACCGTTGTTTATTTTGATATTGGAGCGGTAAAATCTGGAACAGTGGAATTAGTTTATACTGTAAAATCTGAAGTGCTAAATGAAAAACTGGTTTCTCCAATTAAAATTGAAAAAACTTATGTTTACGAAACTGTTTCTTTAAGTGGAACTACAGGAAATCCAACTGGACAATCAGAAAATACTAAGGCAGGGGAAAAAGTTATTCTTCCGGGCTTTACAAAGGATGGTCGTGGAGATTTATCGATTACCCTTGATGCTACCAGACTTGGAATGTTAGGTTCTTCTGTGAACTATCTTTTTGATTATCCATACGGTTGTCTTGAACAACAATCTTCTAAGATTTTGCCACTTTTAATTTTCTGTGATTATATTGATGTGTTTAATCTTGATTCAAAAATTACGGATATTAAAAAATGTGTTACATCTTACACTCAAGAATGGGCTAAATCTCAATTGGATGATGGTTCGTTCCCTTATTGGCCTGGAAAACAATATTCATCACTGTATGTAAGTATTAGAATGGCACACATTTTTGCGCTGGCAAAAGAACATGATTATTCAGACGACGAAATTGGATATAACATTAACAAACTTGTTGAATATATTACAAAAAATATTTCTAAGGCATCTAACTATCAGCAAGCCTATGCCTGTTATATTCTAAAAAAGCTTGGTATTAAAACTTTGGATACAACTATTCTTGCTGATTTATATTCTAAGCTGGACAATCAATCTTTAGCTACCATGGCATTATTGTCTCTTGCCTATAATCAGGATTCTCTTGCGGCATACAAAAACCGTGCACGAATTATTAACAAAAAGATTAAAGAATACATACAGCCTGTGGAACGAAGCGTTACAATTCTTGATACAAATAGGGAAAATAGTGTTTGGGTTTGGTATGAATCGCCAAGTGAACAAATGGCTTTGATTCTTCAGGCTTTGGTAGAAGCAAATCCAGCGGATTCTATGGTTGACCGACTTGTATTTACACTTATGCAGGAGCAGTCTAAAGGTTACTGGAAAAATACTTCTACTACGGCAAGAGTTTTGGAAGCAATTAATTCTTACATAAAAGAACGCCATCTTGAAGACACGGATTATAGTGCAAAAGTTTCTCTTGGAAATAAGGAAATTATGAGTGAAAGCTTTAAAGGGCTGTCGGATAAACCAAAAACCCTAAAACTTCCTTTTGAAGATGAATTACTTTCTGAATACGAGAAAGATACTGCTTATCCTTTGACTTTTGAAAAACATGGGGCTGGTCAGTTATATTACACTGTTGAAATGAAATACGCTCTTCCTGATGAAATGCAAACTGCAAGGGATGAAGGAATTAAGATTACTTACGAAATCTTTGATTATGATTCTGATGAGCTTGTGAATGTTCCTTCTAAAACTTCGGAATTAGAATTGGAAAGCGGAAAACTGTATAGGGCTAAAATCCGTGTTGAAACTCATAGAGATCGTTCTTATGTTGCGATTAGGGCTCCAATTCCATCTGGTGCAGAGATTTTGGATTCTACCTTTGTGACTACTGGCTCGGCTGCCGAAATTGAAGAATCAAGTTCTTCTTGGGGACATTGGTTAAGTAACAAAACAATTTATGACAATGAAATCCAATTCTTCTGGGATACTTTCAGAACTGGTTCTGCCACAGTAAGCTTTACTTTCCGAGCTGCACGACGAGGTGTTTATCCAACTCCACCTGTTCAGGCAGAATGTATGTATGAACCAGAAATCTTTGGTAGAAGCGACGGATACCTTGTTGAAATCAAATAAATTAAAGACCAAAAAAGCCATTTGCCTTTTCTCCCTTTGCTCGCTCCTTCTGGCTTTTTTGGCCGCCCTTTGGTTGCTGCTGCGACTCACCCCTTATCCCCAACTAGACAAAATTCTGCAGCAGCAATACAGCAGTCGCATCTACGACCGAGACGGGCAATTGCTACAAGTAACCTCTTTAAAAGACGGTTTTCGACGGGAATTCACATCTCTTCCACAAATTCCCGCCCCAGTAAAAAAAAGTTTTCTCCTTTCCGAAGACAAGCGTTTTTATTTTCATAATGGTGTTGATGTTTTGGCGGCATCTATGGCTTTTTTCCAAAATGCTTCCTCTAAAAAAATTGTTCGGGGAGCTTCTACCATTACTATGCAGCTTGTAAAAATTTGCCAGCAGGAAGAAAATTCGGAATACATAACTTCACCTTGGAGGAAAAAATTCTACGATATAATAAATGCCTGGCGAATTGAAGCCCGACTTTCTAAAAAACAAATTCTCGAACTGTATCTGAACAATCTTCCTTTTGGAATGAACACTTTTGGAGTTACTTCCGCAGCACGAAGCTTTTTTGGTAAAGAATTATCTCAACTTACAAAAGAAGAAATCTGTTGTTTGGCGGTAATTCCAAGACGACCTGTAGCTTATAATCCAATTCAAAATCCAGAAAATTGCAGCGAAAAAGCTTTTATTCTGGGCAAAAAGCAATACAGGCACCAAAATTTAACTTATCAGACATTTCTTGATACGGCAAAAAATGCACAAAAATATGCCTATCCTTTTAAAACGCCACACTATATCAGTTATTTGGAAAAGCAAGTTTATAAAAACAACCTGCCTCCAGAAATAAATCTGCCACTCAGCTTAAATCTGCAGGAAAAAGGAGAACAATTTTTAGGGCAAGCTCTTCAACAGGCAAGTAATTCCAGAATCGCCAATGCAGCCCTGTTAATTGTAGATAATCGGGATGGTTCTGTTTTAGCTTGGGTTGGAAATCCTAATTGGTTTGATTATGAACACAATGGTCAAATTGATGGCGTTTTGGTAAAAAATCAGCCTGGAAGTTCCATGAAACCGTTTTTGTATGCTTTGGCGCTAGATTCAAAAGACGAAAATAATCAATTCCAGTTTTATCCTTCTAAAATTATGGCGGATATTCCCAAAGAGTTTGGACAAGAAAAGATTTACATTCCAGCCAATTTTAACAATCGATTCAACGGGCCGGTTCGTTTTAGAATAGCTCTGGCATCTAGTTTGAATGTTCCTGCCGTCGATTTACTTAATACCTTGGGAGTTGATGAATATCTGACAAAACTTCTGCAACTTGGTTTTGATTCGCTCCAAATAACTGGAAAAAAAGCAGATTTGGGTTTAGCACTGGGAGCCGGAGAAGTAACTTTGTATGAATTGGTCAATGCATTTTCGGTTTTTCCCAGAGACGGTTTAGATTTTAATCAGAATCAGATTTATTCAAAAGATAGTGCCAGAATAATTTGTTCTATTCTTTCAGACAAAAGTGCACGGGCCTTAGGATTTGGTTTTTCTCAAAGCTTTGAAACTTCATACCCGGCAATTTTCAAAACAGGAACTTCAAATCAATATCAAAATATTGTGGCTTTAGGGGCAACAAAAAATTATACCGTTGGTGTTTGGATGGGAAATCATTCGGGACAAACTGTTGTAGGAAAAACAGGAAGTTCATTACCAGCCTGGGTCGCCAAAAATATGCTGGATATTTTGGAAGGAAAAAATGCTTTGTCTAAAGAACTGACCTTTCCTGCTCCAGAAGACTGGCATTTACAAAAAATATGCTCTCTGTCGGGAATGGCGGCTTCTGAACATTGTACTGCTACAATTTATGATTTTATTCCAAAAGATTTTTTGTTGGAAAAATGCGATTGGCATCAGAAAATTGAAGATTCGCAAACAAATGTTGTGTATCCGGCAGAATATCAGCAATGGATTCGAGAAAGTAAAACTGCTTCCGAGGTGGATTTTTCTGAGAAGCGATTTAAAAGTTCACCAATGCAGCTTCTAACACCAAAAGATAATGCAATTTTTTACCTAAGCAACAATCTGGCTCAAAAACAGGCAATTCCCGTAGAAATAACAGGAGGCGCTGAAAAAACAATTACAGTAAAATACGATGATTTACCAGAACTAACCTTTGAACGGCCATTTTACTTTTCACTTCCGGTCGAACAAGGAAAGCATAATTGTTTAGTTATCAATGGTGATGAAGAATTGAACTTTTGTTTTACCGTTAAATAAAAACTAAAAGAACTCCTGCATTTTATTTTCATTTAAAATCTAGTTTTCAATTTACAAAACCAGCATAAAATTGAATTATTAAACTTTTTTCTTCCCCATCACTGTAAAATCATTGGCTTGATTACAAAAAATAATACCACTGCCAGCTTTACTAAAACATTCAAGCCCACTAACTGCCGAAACAATATCATTTTTTTTAGACTCTGGAACAACAATTAAAAGCATTTCTTTTTCGGGAACAATATCCATTCCAAAAAACTTTGCATCACCTTCTTTAGCAGTTCCCCGCGCATTGATAATTGTTCCACCACTGGCCCCCGCTTTTCTAGCCGCAGCCATTGCATCTTCTGCATAACCTTTGTTCACAATGATATTAATCATTTCATATTTTTCAGAATCGGTGTTTTCCAATTTAGTTTCTTCCATATCATTCTTATCAATTATAGACATATCAGCATTCTCTCCCTGTTCAAAAATATTGTTCATACTACCAGCTTTTAGCAGTTGACCAACATCTACTGTAAATAAAACTCCAAAAGGACTTTTTTTATCCTTGGAAGCATCAATTATGGCATTTTTTACCTTTGAGGCAATGGATTCACTTACAACTCCCAAATAAATATCTTTAGCCGAATCACCAAAACCAAGCAACTGAAGAATATTACTGGAAGCCGTTCCACGCCCCATAAGAATAGTTCCTCCAAGAGCCCCCGCAGAAACCGCCACATTATTAATAAATCCACCAGAATCTCTTGGAACAATACAAACTATCAATTTTTGACTCATCATTTACTTTCTCCTCTTATTTGCTGTTTTTGATTTGAAAATAATACCCATCAATTGAATGGCCAGCAAAGGCATCATAGCAACCAACGCAATTACTCCAAAAGAATCTGCTCCACCATTTCCGGCACTAGCAGCACCTAAGGTAAAAGACAATACAAAAGTTGAAGTAAGAGGCCCGGAAGCAACTCCACCAGAATCGAATGCTATGCTGGAAAACAAAGAAGGACAGAAAATCATAAGAATAAAGGCAATTGCATACCCCGGAATCAAAATCCATTTAAGACTGAAACCAGAAACGGCTCTTACCAAAGACAAACCAATGGCCAAAGCAGTACCGATGGAAAGAAACAAAAGTAAAATCTTACGCTTAATTGTACCGCCAGAAACCTGCTCAACCTGTTCGCTTAAAACCCAAACGGCAGGTTCCGCACAAACAATAATTGCACCTAAAGCAAGTCCAGTTACAATCATCAGCACATACCACCATCCGCCTTTTGCAACTACAATACTACCAAGTTTTTCGCCCAAAGCCGCTCCAGCCTGCATAAAACCGCCATTAACACCAATCAGGAAAATTGTAAGTCCTACAAAACTGTAAATAAAACCAATAACGATTTTTGCAACCTGACGAACTGTCATTTTAAGCATCCAAAATTGAAAAACCACAAAAAGACCAAACAAAGGCGTAATTGAAATAACAGATTCTTTTAAAACATGCAGAAACACTGAACAAAAAGGCCCGAAGATTTGAGAAAAAATACCCGCTTTAACAACCTGTGTTCCTTCTGGAATAGCGACGGCAACAGTTTCTATAGTTTCGTTGGCCATAGTAAGATTTTCCACCGAATTATTGGCAGATACCAAACCAGTTTTCTGTAAAAACAATGAATAAAGCAAAACAAACATTATTGGTCCTACAGAAGCAACTCCTGTTAAACCAAAACTATTATCAGAATCGGAACGAACGGAAGAAACACCAAGTCCTAAAGCCAGAATAAAAGGAACAGTCATTGGCCCGGTTGTTGCACCACCAGAATCAAAAGCTATACCAATAAAACTGTCCGGCGCAAAACAAGCAATAACAAAAATAAGTAAATATGCGGCAGTCAGTGTAATTTTAATTGAAAAGTTCAGAACTGTTCTAAGAAGTCCAAGAAGAATAAAAATGCCCACACCAAAAGCAATGGCAAAAGTAAAATCAAGCTTTTTCAAAAAAGGAAAAATGCCTTTTACCTGATCGCCAAAAACTTGAATATCAGGTTCTGCCGCGGTAACAATAAATCCAATAAAAAAAGCGGTAAGAAGTAACAGCCACAGCTTTCTTTTTTTAGTAAGTTCTGCACCACATCGTTCACCCATTGGCTGAATACCAATATCCACACCAAGGAGAAAAATTGTCAGCCCAATAATTAGCAATACACCAGCAAATACAAAACGGACTAAAAGAAGTTTTTCAACAGGAACAATAGTTAGTCCAAGTAAAAGAACAATACCCATTACCGGCAAAACAGAAACAGCGGTTTCCTTGAACTTACTAAAAATATTCATCACCCCTCCTGAAAAAGTTTATTTATTTTATTGAAAAAGCGTCCCAACCTTTTTTTTCTATGCCTTCTACCCATTTTGCGGCATATTTTTTTGCACCATCCAAATCGTGGTCTTTATAATTACCACATTCTTCTTCTGTAGTAGCGGGAACTGGCTTATCCCAAACGGCAACCTTTTTTAATACATTCAACAGATGATTCGCAATTTCTTCTTCGGTTCTATCACCCCAAACTGTAAAATAAAAACCAGTTCTACAGCCCATTGGCGAAAGATCAATAACACCTTCCATTTCATCACGAATATATTCTGCCATTAGATGTTCCAAAGTATGAATTGCTCCAGTAGACATAAACTCTTTGTTTGGCTGACAAAAACGAATGTCGAACTTTGTAACAATGTCTCCCTTTTCACCAACTTTTTTAGCGGCAAGACGAACAAAAGGTGCAATTACCTTTGTATGATCAAGATTAAAACTATCGACATTATATTTTTTCATTTGATTTACCTCTTACAAAAGTTTTAAGAAATTAAGAACCAGATTGGCACACATATCAGCACAAACATCTTCATTAAAAGAATAGGTACTTTCTACAGTTTCATCGGCCATATCAGACATACAACGGATTATTACAAAAGGAACTTTATTTACCGAGCAGGCATGACCAATTGCACAACCTTCCATTTCTACACACAGCGGATTAAAGTTTGATTTAATAAAATCTTTTCGCTCACCAGCAGAAATAAACTGATCTCCAGAAGCAATCAAACCTTTTTTCATTGTTCGTTCATTTACAAAATCTGATTTTTCAAATGCTTCCAAAACTTTTTGTGTCATTTCTGAATCGGCTTTAAAAGTTGGTGTAAGCCCCGGAACTTGACCCAATTTATAACCAAATGCAGTAGTGTCAAAATCGTGATAAACGACTTCTTCTGAAACTACAAAGTCGAATATTTTAAGATTACCGCCAGTAGCACCTGCAATTCCCGTGTTGATTACCTTTGTTGCTCCGAACTTTAAAATCAAGGTCTGTGCACAAATTGCGGCATTTACTTTACCAATGCCACTTTTTACTACAACAACAGACTGACTTCCAATCTGTCCTTTATTATAAACAAGGCCGTTATATTCTATTTTTTCAGGATTTGAAAGATTTTTACAAAGAAAACTAACTTCCGAATCCATTGCTCCAATAATTCCAATCACATTACCCATTTTAATGGCTCCCAAGTTTTGCTAAGGTTTTTAACGCTTTAATTTCTTTTCTGTTTCAAGTTTTGTATCTTTTATATATCGCTCAATTATTTCGTCCAAAAGTTTTTCTTCAAGATTGAACTTTTTTATAGCCCAACGAATAACTTGTTTGTAAATAATAAAACCAAGGAATAATCCGCCAAAGAAAATAACAATCATAGCAATTCTAAAAATCTGCATTGCAGTTTCACCTTCGCCATGAAATACTTTGAACATAAAAAAAGTCAAAATCACAAAAAGAAGCAGGATAATTATCAAAGAAAGCACAATATTAAAAATTGTAGCAACTGTCATAAAAATCGAAGTATTTCTCTTCTTTGTTCGATATTTTATCATTTCCTCTTTACGGCGTTTCTGCTCATAATCTTCGTAATCTGGTGTATCCATTCTTTATTCCTCTGTTTTCTTATTTTCTGCCTGTTTTTTTGAATCTTTCACAATTGTTACTATAAAAGAAATAATCAACATAATTCCACAAACTACTACAGCAGAATCTGCAACATTGAAAGTAGGCCAACGCTGAAGCCCAAACAAGCCATAAAACTTAACATCAATAAAATCAACTACACCACTAGGTCTAAAAACTCTGTCTATGATATTGCCAAAACCACCGCCGACAATACCAGCAATTGCCCATCGTTGAACTTGTGTAAAATCATTGTTGCGCATATAAACAACAACTACCAAAATCAACACAATAATTGGGATAATTGAAAACATAATTCGTCGCACAGCATCAGGCCATCCAGCGCCAAAACTAAAGGCAACTCCTGTATTGTACACATGAATGATTCGTAAAAAATCACCTAAAAACTGGGCTCCAATTGTATATGGCGGAATAAATTTAACGATTAAAGCTTTTGTAATTTGATCAAGGATGATAACTGCAATCGTTAAAATAAAAGGTAATAATTTCTTTTTAAGATTCTGTTCCATAATTCTTCCAATATAATTTTTTAGTATTATTTTCTATTTAAATATAAGTAAAAAGTAATTCCTATTCAAGGAGAAAGTTATAAACCGGTTGGTAAATCAATAAAGACACAATCTATGCCTTTTTCTTTTTCCAATTTTTCTTTTACCAATGAAACTCCCACGGTTTCTGTTTCATAATGCCCACCTGCAATAACATTTATTCCATTTTCAGATGCAAAATGATAATCCTGATGAATGAACTCGCCGGTAATATAACAATCCAGGTTTTCTGCCACAGCGGCTTCTACATCGGAAGAACCACCTCCAGAAATAATTCCTATAGTTCTAACAACTTTTTTTCCACTGCGGATAATACTTACAGGCATTTTTCCAGGACGCATCAACTTGTCGGAAAGAGTTTCTAATGTAATTGCATCGGGAAGTTCGCCTTTTACACCAAGAGTCATGCCTCGCCAAGTACCAAAAGGTTCCAGATTTTTTAGACCGATTCTGTTGGCAAGACCATAATTATTTCCATAAGGATTATTTGCATCGAGAGGAATGTGGTAAGCACAAAGAGCAATATCATTTTTAATTAAAGCGGCGACTCTTTTGTACAAAGAACCTGTAATTGTTTGACAGGCACCCCAAAAAAGTCCGTGATGAACAAAAAGTACATCTGCACCAAGTTCTGCCGCAATTTTTGCAGTTGCTTCACATGCATCCACGGCAAAAGCAACTTTTTTTATTTCCTTACCATCAGGATCAGAGTTGGAAATCTGAATGCCATTTAACGAAATATCTCCAGAATAATCCTCTTTTTTTAGGAAACTATTAAAATAATTATCTAATTCGGTTAGAGTCATTTTATTCTTCTCCTTTATAAGCGTTTTCTATTGCTTCAACGGATTTTTTTACCATGTAATCTACAGAGGAAAGTTTTTCTTTTGTTCCATAATCCCGTTTTTCTTTAAGCGCAAAGGCCAAAAGTAAATCTGTTTGGGTAATGCAACCATAACCAGGGGTTTTATATTCTGGAACGGTTGAAAGTTCAAAAATACCCTGGACTTTTTCTGGATGCAGTTTGAAATAATCATTTATGGCAGTTTCTGTCATTCCATCGCCAATAAGGAAAAACTTGTTTGTGGTTCCATATCTTTCTTCCAAAAGAGGAATCAGACCATTTAATTCCACGGAAGTATTGTATGTATAAAGTTCCCGTTGAGAATTAAACTCCTGTGGATTAGACAAACATTTTACAACCATTACAAATCGGCGGGCCAAAGGATTATCACTGGTAGAACGAACCCAACGGCAATCATCGGTAAAAAAATCTGGGGAATAAACTGTATATCCATGCTCGGCAAGCTTTTTTATATATGGAAGATAATGCTCTGTTCCACCGCGTTTATCGGCCATAAGAATTACAAGCTTATTTTCCACATCTTCATTGGATTCTTCCAAAGTAGAATCTGTCTCTTCAACATTCTTTATAATTTTATATTCATTTAATGTGAAGGTATGTTTTGTAAAATGAGAAGCTTCTGTAAAGCCTGTCCTAAAACTGCCCTGATAATAGATTTTCTTTTCTGCTACCGAAGTTTTTTTATTCAAAGAAAAAGATGGCATAAAGAAAATGGTGGCTACAATACCAAGAATGGAAAAAGTATTGGTAAAAAAAGCCCACATTTTCATTAAAACGCTGTAATGGTCTACATAAACTCGTTCTGAATAGCGGAACATGGCATGGAAATTGGAAAGAAGCACCAAAACTGAAAGAAGAAGCGCATAAATATTAAATACATCGATGCCCCAAGCTAAAATCTGTAAAATCACAAGAAAAAGGGAAAGTGGTGCTAAAACAACCAGTGCATCCCGTTTTTCGTGCTTCACAAAAAGAACACGAGCGTTAGTGAACAACAATAGACAAAATATCAGCAGTTCGCCATAAAATCTCATAGAGTTTTTTAATTCCTTTTAATTTCTTTTATTCCGAAAAATCTTCTGCCGCTTCTAGAACACCATAGAAACAAGGTTTTACATTAAAATCGCCATCCAGCAAAAGTGGATATTGTGTATGACCTTTGTATTCATCCAAATTATTCAGCCAAGTTCCTTTGTCTGATAATCCCCAGATTGTAATTCCTGTAATTCCGTTTTTACCTTCAGTTTTTCGGTTTGCAAGGAACATTTTGAAGTATTCTTTGTATTTTGCCTTAAGTAGAACTGAACTGTATTTGTTGCTTCCATTGGCAATATCTAATTCTGTAATCTGAACATCAACGCCTTTTGCCAGGAACTTTTTAACGGTTTCTTCAAAACTATTGTAGCCTGTTACCGATGGATAATTCAGTTTTACATGAGACTGCATTCCAATTACATCAATTCGGGCGTCTGGATAAGAACGGATTTCATCAATCAAATTACAAATGGCATTGCATTTTCCTGCTGAGTAACAGTTGTAATCATTATAAACTAAAAGAACATCTGGAGCTGTATATTTGTTTGCATATCTAAAGGCATTGATGATAAAAGTTTCATCACCGTAAATATTGAACCAATTGCTGTTTTCTCTAAGCCATTTTTGACTTCCAGCCCCGTCCGCAATAGCTTCGTTTACTACATCCCATGCGAAAATAATGTGCTGACCGTCGTTGTATTTTTCTTCCCATTCTGTAACAAAACTTAAAACCGATTTTATGTACCATTCCAAACGGGCGTTCATTGTGGCGGCATCAACAAAAGGAGCTTTATCGTTATAATTTTCTCTGAAGAACCATTCTGGAGTCTGATTATGCCAAACCAAAACATGGCCTCGAAGTTTTAAGCCTAACATCTGTGTATAGAAAAGAATCTGTCGCATTCTAGAAAAATCTGGCATTCCCATTGGAACTTGGTATACATTTCCATCTTCTGCAATAAAATCTTCAAGATTAGATGGTCGTCGCCAGTTGAAAATAAAGTCTGGTTTGAACTCGTTGCCCATGGTAATTGCATCGGCATGGCGTGAAAGGCCTTCTTGAATTGGTTCTGCGGTAAGATCACTGTTATTAATGGCAAATCCAAAATAATCAAAATAATCTTTATATGCTTCTTTTATACTAGGAGCGTCTACCCAGTTAACAGGAATAACTTTTGTATTGCCAACTCCATCTCCAGAAATCTTAAGGTCTAAGTTTCGCAGATAGATTGTGCTGGTAGCTTTGTTTACACCTGAACCCGAAAGATAAAAGCTTTTATTTTCGCCTAAAGGGATTGCTAATTCACCTTTGTAAGTTTTCCAAACTCCGGATTCAACTTTTTCGTCAACAAGTTTTGGCATCCCGGCATCAAAGTCGTTAATCATCCAAATTACTTCGCTTGTAGCTCCAGAAGATTCTACAATTTTCATTTCGCATGAGAAATTGATATAGATTTCTTTTTTGCCAAACTGAGTTAAATCTATGGAAACAGGATTATTTTTCTTTACTTTGCTGGCGTTTACTACAATTACATCTTTAAAACCATCAATTTTTTGGTTAACTTTTACGGCGGCATCTTTTTCTAAACCAATAATTGAAAGAGAGCCATCTTCGTTTTGTCTAAGGTTAGGATCTGCTTTATCTGCGGCAAAACCAATGTTAAAAATAAAACAAGTCGTAAGAAAAAGTAAAACTAATTTTTTCATATTCACCTCACGCAATAATTATAATACAACTAACTATTTTCTACTATAAAGGACTTTCAGTAAATCTTGGCGGCCGGCTTTTTCCAGTGCTTCTTTTACCAAAGGACGATTTTCGGGCTTATTAAATTGGATGACAGCTCTTTGTAAACGACGCTCTCTTGCTCCTTTTGCAACATAAATGTGTTTGAAAGAACCGTCGGCATTTTTGGTGTAGGGATCCAATTCTGTATAATACTGACAAGTTGAAAGACTTCCTGGTGTAGGATAAAAATCTTGAATCTGATCTGGGACAAAGCCTGTCTTTTTCAAATAAAGGGCTGTATCAATTGCTTCTTTTAAGCTGCTGCCTGGATGGGCTACAATGTAATAAGGAACAAGATACTGTTTTAATCCAAGTTTTTTGTTCATGTCAGCGTATTCTTTTTCAAATTTTTCGTAGGTAGCGTGATTACTTTTGCGCATAAGCTGAAGCATTTTATCGTTGGAATTTTCGGGCGCAACTTTTAATTGACCAGAAATATGATAGCGGCACAAATCTTCTAGAAAATGTTTATCTTTATCCATAACAAGATAATCAAAACGGATTCCTGAACGAATAAACACTTTTTTTACGCCAGGCACTTTTCGTAATTTTTCCAGCAAAGAAACATAATCCTGATGATTTACATCCAAATTTGGACAGGGATTTGTACCAAGGCACTGTCTATTCTTGCAAACTCCCGCTTCAATTTGTTTTTTACAGGCGGGTTGGCGGAAATTTGCAGTAGGTCCACCAACATCATGAATGTATCCTTTAAATTCGGGATGCTTTGTAAGATTTTCTGCTTCTTTTACCAAAGATTCGTGGCTTCTTGCCTGAATTCGCCTGCCCTGATGAAATGTGATTGCACAAAAAGAACAAGCACCAAAACAACCGCGAACCGATGTTAGAGAAAACAAAACTTCTTTTAGGCCAGGAACACCAGTTTTACCATTGGAAGCTGGAGTGTCGTACACAGGATGCCAGCGTCGGGTGTATGGAAGTTCCATTACTTGGTCAAATTCAGCGGTGGTTAGTGGAAGGGATGGAATATTTTGCACCACAAAACGAGAATCCGATTTTTCCACAAGAAAATCTGCATTGATGGCATCGGTGTTTTGTTCTTGAATCACAAAACTTTCCGCAAATTTCCGCTTAGACTCCCCAGAATCCACCGAAATTTCTTCAAACGAAGGCATTTCAATCACCTTTTTGGCAACATCTTCTTCCAAAATTCCGTGAGTTTCCCTTAAAACAAATTCCTCAACTCCCAGCCCATTTTCATTTTCTAAATTTCCTTGAGAATTCTTACCTTGTGCGTCACCATCACCTTTCTTTTTACCAGTAAGTTCTGCATTACTAGCCCACCAGCAGGTTCCCCGAACATTACGAATTTCCCGAGCCCTTTTTCCACAATTCAACTGATTGGCAATTTCCACCATTGAATGCTCGCCCATTCCATACATCAACAAATCTGCCTTACAATCCAGCAAAATTGAACGGCGCACCTTGTTAGACCAGTAATCATAGTGAGAAAAACGACGCAAACTTGCTTCAATTCCGCCCACAATTACATCCACACCTTTGTATGCTTCTTTAATCTTTGCCACATAAGTAATAAGTGCCCTATCTGGACGATGACCCGCTTCTCCACCATGAGCATAGGCATCTTCTGAACGAGGCTTATTGTTTGCGGTATAATTGGACACCATTGAATCCATGGCCCCAGCAGAAACCAAAAAAGCCAAACGAGGACGCCCAAGAACTTTAAAAGCTTCCACATTTTTATAATCTGGCTGAGCAATAATTCCAACTTTATAACCTTTTGATTCCAAAAGCCTGCCCAAAAGAGCGGCCGCAAAAGATGGATGATCCACATAAGCGTCGCCACTTACAAAAACAAAATCACACTCACTCCATCCACGAGCCTTCATATCTGCCATTGAAATTGGTAAAAAATCCATTGCCTTTTCCATTCGTAAAAAATCCTCAAATTATTTCTCTGGAGATTCTTTTGCAGAAGCAAGCTTTAATCCCGCAATTTTACCAAAGGTTTTTTCAAGATATTGTGCTTCTCCTTCAGAAAGAGCCGCTCTAGAAAGAATGCTTCGCCAAAAATATTCCATATCTTCCCGACCAGGCATTTTGAAAAAACCAATTTTTTGCATATTATCCGTTACAATTGAAACAGTTTTATCCAGTCTCTCCAAATCCAAAGGCTTATATCCTGCCACAATTTTATTTTCTTCCTTAAGATTTTCTCGAAAAAGATGATAGCACAGAATCTGTACCGCGTGGGAAAGATTTAACGAGCCAAAATTATCACTGGATGGAATTGTCACGCCCATTGTACACTGATCCAACTGCTCATCCGTAAGTCCCGTGCGTTCATTCCCAAAAACCACCGCGACCTTGCCACCAACCAAGCGTTCATTTTTTACACCAACTGATGCTTCATTCTCCAAACTTTCGTCGCAACCACCAACCAAACGATTATCACTTCCACCAACCATACTCGTGATTTTGGAAGCCTCCACCGCAAACTCTTCCGGCAGCAACAGTTTTCCTCTTTTCTTTCCCCGCCGCCTTGTAGTTCCCGCACAAATCGTACAATCCTTAGTGGCATCGGTTATAGAATCAAAAAACTCTGCTTTATCAAAAATTGCCCCAGCATGAATCGCCAAAACATGAATGTGCTCCACATCATAATCTTCAATTTTGCCCACAATTCTTAAAGTCGAAACATCATTGTTTGCCATTGCACGACAAGCCGCACCAATATTTCTACTTTCATCAGGATGATCCAGCACAATCACAATATTTTTTAAGTTCATATTACAAAATCCTATTTTTCTAAAAAGAAATGATAAAAATCCAGATAAAAACCATAACTGTAATCATCTTTAAACCAGTTCCTAGCAGAAAACCCAAAAAAGCACCCCAAGCCGCCTTTAAGGAAATTTTAAAATCACCATTAGTATTTATAAGCTCACCAATTAGTGCTCCAAGAAAAGGTCCAAGAATCACTCCAGGAGGACCCGCAAAAAATCCAATAATCAGTCCCACAGTAGAACCAGTAGTAGCCGCTTTACTTCCACCAGTTTTATTTGTCATATAAATTGGAAAAATATTATCCAAAATCGAAACTGCTACTGCAAAAATGCCCGTAATCACAAGACATAAAATAGAGATTTCATTATAAGATGAGAAAAAAGAAACCAAAAGTCCCGCCCATGCCAACGGAGCACCAGGAAGAACAGGCACAAAAGTTCCCAAAAAACCCACTATTAGTAAAACTCCACCTAAAATAGAAAAAAGAACACTTAATTCCATAATTCCTCCATAAGATTTTGATTATTCAAAGCACCACCGCACAAGATTTAATCATTCATTTGTGTAATTGCAAAACTTCTAATCCGCTCTTGGCCGATGACAATTAGAACATCCCACAATATGCACATGCTTTTTACCAACAGATTTATTGAACAAACGAGCTGTAAGAGTTTGATCCTGCCCAATTTCTTTGTGACACACAGGACAAAGTCTTCTAACCCCAGGTTCACATTTTGGAAAACAATGAGGGCATCCAGAAATTGTCATTAACTGATCCGGCACTTCCATTGGACGATAAACCTTAGAAATAAGCTGTTCTCCCACAAAGAGTTCAGTGCAACACAAAGGACATTTTACAGGAATATGATCCTTTTGCTTTGATTTTTGACTTGCTTTTTGATTTGTCGAAGAAGAAACCTTATTTTTTCCATTCCACAACCAAAAGACTCCAAGCAAAAAAGAAATAATCAGAACAACCGATAATCCAAGAATCAAATAATCCATAAAAGAAATTATACAGTTTATTTGGATTTTGGTGCAAAAAAAATAATTCCATTAAAATAGAAAAAGAGAATGATTCACTAAAAACAGCTCCTTTAACGATTAAGTAAAAAGATTTATTTTTTTTTAAATTTTTTTATTTTTTTACTAATCTTTTTTTTTCACTCTCCGAACATAAAGTAAAGGGTGGTGGAAACCCGTGAGATAAACACGATGTGTCTTAAGAAACACTAGTGTTTCTTAAAAAAAATTACGTAGTAATTTTACCACCTTGTGTTTTATCTTTAATTGACCAAAAAATAAGGAGATTATTATGGTTATTAATCACAATATGAGTGCTATGTTCGCTCAGCGTTCCCAGGGAATTACAGAATTGAACCAGTCAAAGAGTATGGAAAAACTCGCTTCTGGTATGAAAATCAATCGTGCTGGTGATGATGCTTCAGGTCTTGCTGTATCTGAAAAAATGAGAGCACAGATTCGTGGTTTGAATCAGGCTTCTGAAAACGCTCAGAATGGTATTTCTTTCATTCAGACAACAGAAGGTTACTTGCAGGAAACAACAGACATCGTTCAGCGCATTCGTGAATTAGCAGTTCAGTCTTCTAACGGTATTTATGCTGCTGAAGATCGTATGCAGATTCAGGTTGAAGTTTCTTCTCTTATCGCAGAAGTTGACCGCATTGCTTCTACAGCTCAGTTCAACGGTATGAATATGCTTACAGGTCGTTTCGCTCGTCCAACAGGTGAAAACGTAGTTACAGCTTCAATGTGGTTCCATGTTGGTGCAAATATGGATCAGAGAACACAGGTATTCATTGGTACAATGTCTGCTGCAGCTCTCGGACTCCGCAATGTTGGTGATGAATCAATTATGACTTTGGAAACTCCAGACGAAGCAAACCGCGCAATCGGAACTTTGGATGAAGCATTGAAAAAGATTAACAAACAGCGTGCAGACCTTGGTGCATACCAGAACCGTCTCGAAGAAACAGTTAAAGGTCTCGACATCAACGCAGAAAACCTCCAGGCTTCTGAATCTCGTATCCGCGATACAGACATGGCAGCCGAAATGGTTGAGTTCACAAAAACAAATGTTCTCTCTCAGGCAGGAACAGCAATGTTGGCTCAGGCAAATCAGTCAAGCCAGAACGTTCTTTCACTCCTCAGATAGTAGAACCATCGCATAGAAAAAAAATGCTCTTCGCGTAAGTGAAGGGCATTTTTTTTTTGCCTGAGCCAACATTGCGCACAATGCCTTCTGAGGCTGTAGGCCTCTGCCACCAAAATGTTGACGAAGGCAAATCATGCCTACAATAGCAAATGCGTTAAAAAAAAGGCTGCGTCAGCAGGCTTTTTTAGCATTTATGGCGCCAGTGCAAACCACAACTCGCGTTCCGGTCTTCGCTCTCGCTCATCTTCCTCGTCGCCTTCGACTCCTGCGGTAGACTTACGGGCCTCCATGCTCGGGCGTCACTATTTGTTTTCTTCGTTAAGTTTTTCCAGCAGTTTATCAAGTGGAACACCAAGTTTCTCAGAGGCAAGTTCAGGTGTAACTCCAAAATCTTTCACTATCAAAACAGCAGCTTCAACCTTACCTTGGGATATGCCTTCAAGTTTACCTTCAAGCAATCCGTCTTCAAAACCTTCTCTGCGTGCATAAAGTTTTTCTCGTTCAAGATCCATAAATTGCCTCCTCCACTGCAGGTTAGTCTTGGCTTCCTTTACCATAGCGGCTATTCTTCGTGAAAAATCATCCGTAGGTTTGTTGCTCGTCACAAGTTTTAGGAAGGCCTTCTGTCTTTCGTCCAAAAGTTTATCACAGTTATTAGAAATAAAGAAGTATTTGTAAGTCCGATCATTAAGTGCAATGTCTTTGTTCTCAACACAGAAGTTTTGGAATCTGTAGAGTGGCAGTTCCTTCTTAAAAATATCCTCTATACAAATAAAAATAACATAGGTATCTTTCAGTTTTCTAAAGTCCTCGCCAGTTTTGAGCAAGTCTACATCTATCACGCCCTGATAAAATCGTGCTCGTTCAGGAAGTTCCTTGGTATTAATTGCTTGCATTTCAATATTAAAAGCATTTTCTTCGTTTTTTGCATAAACATCCAGCCGAATACCACGAGATTCGTAATCGATTAAAATCTCTTCTTCGCCGTGTATTTCGATATGATCAATTTCCATAGATAGAAGGATTTCCAACAGTTCCTTACATAAATCTGGATTGTTCCGCATTATTTTGTAGAAAATGAAGTTGTTGGCAATGGTTGCTTGGTTCCAAAGTTCTTCTGGTGTTAAATTTTTTTTGGTCATAGATAAACTCCTCGTAAATATTTTTTAGAGGAATATTTCCACCGTAGAATTGGCTAATAGCAGAATAAATGTTTGACGCTACACTATACCAAAAACATTCGATGAGAAAAATCCTCTAGTATAAATTTGTCAAAAACTTTCTATTTCGGACCAAAAAAAAGGAGATGCCTTTTTACGACATCTCCTTTTATTAGCTTCAAAGCCTAAACCTTTTTGTAATGCCCACTATTTCTTTTGAGCAAATTGCAAACTGTCAGATACAAGGCTGCTATCACCAACGACCGTATAAGCTAAAGCTGGATTCTTTGAACCATTACCACCTATTCGTGTAGAATAATTACTATCCGTATCATCACCAGAAATACTAGATGCTGTTGTATACTGTTTAATCGCACATAATGTTCCATCCTCCCAATTTTTATTTACACCCACACAAATGGTGTCATATTTTGGAGTCAAATCTGATACAATTGCTTTATTACTTTCGTCTACAATTGCACTTGCAGCGTTAGTGTTTTTAGCCTTTGCATAAGCATTCTTCGTTGTATAACCAGTTGTTGGAACAACAGTTATTTCCCAATCTCCAGTATATTTACTATCTTTAATACCAGGTTTTGTTGCTATTTTTTCGTTCCAAGCTACAGGATAAGCAAGTTTAGCAACCTGATTACCAGAAAGATAACTGATATATGGAACAAGGTTGCCATCTGCATCTTTTGCAACATCAAGACCAATATCATTTGTTGTAAGAGAATAATTATCCACATCTACAACTGTAAAGTTACCCATATAGTCTGGTGCATAAGCATAACGCAACTTTGCCCCAGATGTTGTAAAGAATGCCAGATGAATACCACCATCAGTATCAACCTTCATTTTTACATTAAAACCGGCACCAGTAAATTTAGCTGGTAAAGTTGTAACATGTGTAAAGTTGCTTCCTGGTGTAGCGCCATCATCACTTTGAGGGTTTGTTGAGTATGCATAACAGAGTTTCTTTCCATCATACCAGGCAATAGATACAACATCATTGCTTACTCCGTTATCTACAGAAGCAGGAGTTACACCAATTGCAACCGCAGCAGTTGTTTTTGTTAATGATGGAGTATCTATAACAGAATATAATTCCGGACGAACCGACATATCACTAGCTCTGTTATCTGCCCTTGCATAAATACTATTAGTACTTGAATTACCTCCTGATGCATCAATTAACTGACCTGTAATTTTACTGAATGCTTTCAACTGTAAATCAGTTTTAAACACATGGGAATCACCGTCTACTGTTTCTGAAACTTCAAAATTATTTTCATCAACTACCCTAGAAACATAATATACCCTTGTTAACTCTTCATTCATATATGAATTATTTACAAATGACAATGTAATGGCATCGCCCTTCTTCAATCCATGATTTGCAGAATTGATCTTTGTTGAATAAATAGAATCAGAAATTCCATCCTCATAGTATTGTTTACTCATATACATTACTTTTGTGTGAGTAGCAGTATTATTAGCATCATAACTTGGGAATGGAGTTACAGCTTCATTTTCCTTATCAATATTATTTGTACTTGTATGAAGTCTAAACCAATGATCATCAGCTGTTGGGTTGTTAGTATTTATACCAGTATAGAAAGTATAATTACTATTATTGTCTTTATATAAAGTTCCGTCTCCATTATAAAGATAAACTGTCTCGTTTCCTCCATAACCATCAGTTACAGCTGTTCTAGAAAGATAGGTTTTTGAATTAATATGTCCATAGCGCCATTTATTATCTGACCTATCAACATAAGAAATAGCATGATATTCTTTATTTGTTTTAACTATATTTGCCCCTTTTTCAACAATATCACCAATATTACCCCATCTATAACGAATTTCTTTTCGTACTGCGTCATAGAAAGCTAAATAAACAGATGTATCGTTATCATTAGTAACAGTTGTAATAGTTGGACTCATAGCACGGAATACGCTAGTATCTTGAACAGTTCCGACTACGGTAGAAGTTGTACTCTGTAATCTTCGCCTGTATGCACCACCCTGGTAATTTCCACCATTATGACTATTCCATCCTTCTTTACCAAATGGAGAATTGCTTGTTCGTCTTCCATAATAGAAAGTTGTATACGCAGAATACTGATCATTAGCATCCTGATTTGTTGAAATACCATAAGTTCTACCTTTAGCATCAAAAGCGAATGCACTCTCAAAATAAGGCGCATAATCACCTTCATAAGCACGCTGACTTGCAAAAGTATCTCCTGTCTCAGCAGTATCTCCAACTTTACTTGGACCTGCCATGTTAAAGTAGAAGTTACCGTTTACAAAGGCAAATCCAACTTCACCATTTGGACCAATCTGCATTTCTGGATACAAGATTTCACCGTCGCGAGGATTTGCGGCCGTCTTAAACTCCCAAATATCCAGTATTACATCATCAGTAAGATTGTCATTATTTACACCATTTGGCTGCAAGTTTGCTTTAGTTTCTTCCTTTTCTCCATAATAAGTTGTAGACAAATTATCATCATTTTTATTATTAAGTGAAGAAACTCCATTTACAGTAATAGTTACTTCGCCAGAAATTGCATTCTCTGGTAAAGTAAACTTGTTATCATCATCAAGATTAGCTGTCTCTGTAACATCTGTGCCTTCAGCATTCTTTCCTGATATAGAAACTGTACCATTTGCCAAGTTATAACCACTTACAGTAAGTTGTTCTCTATCATAAGTAATATAGTGGCCTCGTGCCGTTCTTGAATAAACAGATGCATTACCTTCATAAAGATTATCCAAACTTGTCTTTAATCCCGTAATGTATGGAACAATATCAATCTGCATAGATTGGAATCCTCGTTTATACTTATCAATATTATCAGAAGAGTCCAAAATCAAATCATCATAATTTTCATCATCAGATTCCACATCCCCACTACTATTATGAGCTGTTATAGCAAATGTCACATCTTTTTCGGCAACTCCTTCTACAGTGCTTGTATCTACTTCCAATTCCCACTCAATTGTATGACCATTCTCAAGATCAAAAGTCTGTGAAATTACTCTATACACAACACCATCAGAAATTGTCATATCATAAGTTTTATTAGAATCTGTATCTTCTCCCGTTTTTGAAAGAATACCAGTAGATTCATTGTAAATACCTACACAAGTTTTAGTATTTGCCTCATATTTTGTTCCAGATTCAGTTGTTTCTGTAAAGTTTTTATTCATTGTAAGATACAAAGCCCCAATTCGTTTTTCATCACTAACAGAACCAGTAAATACAATCTCTCCAGAAGCTTTTACCCCTTCTGTCACTTTATCAATATGACCTTCATTCTTTTTAGCCTGAGGCTCATTTATCTCAACCGTTGGAGCAATATCATCCACTACATCAACAAAAACAGGAATATTCAAGGCGGTCCACTGTGAACCCCAAGTTTTTACTCCATCAATTGTTGAATCATAAGCACCTGGTGTTGTTCCCGGAGTAGAATCCCAAAGAGAAATGTTGATAAATGCCAAACTTGCCGCATTATCCTCAGTCTCTTTTGTTATTTCGTAGTCAGATAAACCTTCTGTATCTGAAGAAATCTCAAAGCCCTTGTTATCTTTTACGCTAGTATCCGCAAAAACATCTAACTTCTCTATAGTTAATGATTTTTCTACACCAGAACTTTCATCACCTTGAGTAATAATTGTTCCAGTAGCCGCTTTATCAATAACATTCTTGCTTACACTCATTAAGTAATAAACATCACCATTACCAGCGCCATATCCTTCTTTTTCTTTCGCATGGGTAGTTGAGTTATAACCACTTACAAACTCAAGTGCTACACCAAGCTTGTTACGCATTGTAAGCACAGGAGAATATTTTGTTCCTGCGCCAATTCTTGCACCATAAATTACAGGTGCATCCTGTACCGAACCATTTTCTGCCAATGCACTGAAATATTTAATTCCAGAATCGGAAGTAACTGAACCTGTACCACCAAACTCATCATTAGAATAAGTTCCATTACCGTTCAAATCTGTTGCAAGGTAAACTTTACTCAAACGAGGTGTGTGGTTTGCAAGGAACATTGTTGTAGTTTCTGCACTTCCACCACTTCTTGCGGTAACACTTGGCTGACCTGTATAGTTACCAGCCGCATCAAAGGCAACGCGACATAATTCAATTGGTCCATCATCTAACTCGTCGGCGCAAACACCAAACTCAAGTTCATAAGATGTACCTTTTTTATTTGCATATTCAAATAAACCGTCACCATCGTCGTTTGTAATTGTTACTGTTCCACCATCCCAAGTAGAAACTTCTGTATTTTCATTGATATTTACAACAAAGGCAGCGGCCGCAAAAGCAGATGCATTGTCCTTACCAGAAAGTCTTGTTTCAACAGTAATTACTTTTCCAGAAACTTCAGAAATTGTATAGAAACTTCCTTCAAGTTCTATTAAAGAACCTACCCTAATAAATGGATAAGCAGTCAAATCTGAAACAACTGTGTCACCAACTTTTGAAACCGTAAAGGTTGTATTTGCATTTTCCGAACTGTATTCAAGTTTTCCACTTAATTCCACGCCCCACAGATTTGACTTTTCACTTAATTCCGAAGTGTTACCAACATAACTACTTCCCGCAGTCCATTTTTTGTTATCTGCATCTACTACTTGTGGAAGTGGCAACTCAATTGTTGTAGAACTACCAATAGTTCGTTTAAAGTAGTAAGCCATCATCTTAAAGCCCGAACCTGTATCGCTGGCATTAGTAGCAAAAGTAGTTTCGTAGTTAGAGTTAGAAATCTTCTGACCTTCTACAACCGCTCCATTTGTTGTTTTAAGCGAAGTCAATTCAGGAGGTGTATTATCCATATTTATTTCAAAGGATGGATAAATGATGTGAACTCCTGGTGCAGAAATACTATCCATATCATAGGCAGTTACAGTGTAGGTAGTTGTCGTTGTTGCATCTGCATCCAATGGAATAAATACATAACGACCATTTTTGCCCTCTTCCATATTTTCTACAAGTTTAGTTTGATAATAAGTTTGTGTTGCAGAATTACTACCAACCGATTTTTTAACTTCACTAATATTTACTTTATCTTCATCCAAAAGTTTAACACAAAGAACCCACTGTCCTTTCAAATACATTCCTGCTTCGTATGCTCGCTCTGATTTTGCATTAGGAATTGCATTCTTATAAACTTCGGCTGATGGAGTTTCAATATTCTCAAACTGATACAAAGTTCCTGAATAAGTTGGCGCTTTATTATCAATGTGAACATAAACAGGCTCAGACCAGTTTCCAACCTTACCAAAGGCATTTACACCACAGGCTCGAATCTTTATCTGGTTTGTTCCATTTTCCACATTCATCTTATTATCGCCATTAAGATTTATACTCCAACTGTTAGATTTTAATGTGGCTTCAATACCCCACCAAGAGTTCTTTAATTCTTCTGATTCAAAACCACTTAAATTATCTTTATCCAACTCTGCCGCTACTTGAGCTTGGGTTTTTATTGTCTGTAAATATGTATTTTTAGCCTTATATGCCGCAGTTCCACTAATTTCAATACCATGAGTATCTTCCACATCATCAGAATCTGAATCATAACCAAAGTTGCCTTCATCATCTGCAATCTGAATATAAACCTTATATGGAGTTGTAAGACCAGAAGGAATTGTTACGCTACCATTTACGCGAATTGTTCCACCAAGAGTTACAAAGTTTTCTCTAGAACCATCCGACTTTTTATCATAATCACCAGCCGATGGATAAGAGATATCTGTTTTTGGTTTATCAGCATCTGGATTGTAAATAATTTCTTTTCTTGTGATTGAAACATTACCCAAAGAATCTGTTGCCCTAAAGTAAACTGGAATAGTGTAAATACCATCATCAGTTTTAGATTTCCAATAAGTTCCGTGTCCAGTACCAGTTTCTCCATTCATTACTTCACTATCATCTTTAGACTTATCCAAGAAATTAGATTTGAACTTCCAGTTAGCAACTGTTGTAGAATCTTCACGAGTATTTTTCCAACCAGTTAATTCTTTTATCTCTTCATCAGTTTTTGCAGTATCTTTATATTCAGGAACAAGCCATTCTATTGATATTGCTCTAGCACTACCAACATCGTTTGTTGTACCAGTCATTGTTACTTCACCACTAGTTTCATCTGAACTTGATGGAGAAATTAGAACTGTTTCTGGACCATCGTTATCTGCAACAAAAATTGGAGAACTGTTGCCCTTTAATCCAGAATTATCCCAAACTAAAATTGAACAGTTTACCGTTCCTGTTTTTATTTTACTAATATCAATTAAGTCAGTTGTCCAGCGCATATATGGATAAATTGTATTTTCTTCCGCAGGTGTAACATAAGTTGTTCCATCTACAGAATATTCAACCCTTCCACTTTCTGTATAAGAAACACCACCTTCTGTTACATCTTTTGTTACCATCATTACAAAATCGTCGTCGGAATCATTTGCTTTTTCGTAATCCAAAGCTAAAGTAATGTAATCAATTCCGTTAGCATCGTGAGCAACAACAATAAATTGAGCAAATTGTTTATTTTTACCACCAAGCACAAGTGATGTTCCTGTCAACTGAGGTTCTTCATCAACTAAAACATCAGTACCAGAATCATCTTTTTGTGTTACTTGAACTTTTTTCTGGGAATAATCATAAGCCTGAACTTTAATATCAGATACGCTTGGGTTATTTCCATCACTGTTATATACAATTGAAGATGATACATTGTTTGCTTTTCCATCTGTTTTATACAACTGATAAGGTTTTTCTAAATCTGAAGCGTTACCTGTATAGAAAATTGCCTCATTGTTATCTTGCACAATAAAGTAAACTTCTTTTTGACCATCGTTTACATCTGCTGGAGTATAAGTGTATTCACCCGTAGATTTATTAAATACAGTTGTACCATATATTTTATGACTCCAAGTGACGCTTGTACCATCATCAGTTGTTGTTTTTGTCCATTTATTTTCAGTACTGTCAGTTTCATCTTCCTGAGGAATCTCTGTAAGCTGAACATTAGAAGCAATCAATTCGGCAACAACACTTTCTGTAGTATTATCATCATCTTTTACAGAACCTTCCAAACTTGCATTTGTACCAAAC
Source organism: Treponema sp. (assembly GCA_024402595.1). Lineage (GTDB taxonomy): Bacteria > Spirochaetota > Spirochaetia > Treponematales > Treponemataceae > Treponema_D. Next base: position 62,992 of record JAKSTL010000001.1, read on the forward strand.
TTGAGAATATATCCAGTTTCTGTACTTGTAAGATTTGTGAACTTTATCAAAGGTCTGTCTGAATCTTGATTTACCTTTACAACGGCAATATTTACAAGGTTTGTTCCATTTGTTGCCAATATATTGTCTGGAGTGATTTCATCTTTTGGCAGAAGAATTGTTTTTGTAGAAGCTCCTTCTCCAACAGATATTCGCTTATGATTTTCCACAACATTTGTTACAGTTTTTCCATCAACCGTTGAAGATTTTAGTGTATCCAAATTACAGTTGCCCGCTTCGTCCATAATAACTGGAACAAAGTAAACATTTTTTGTATCAAAGCCTGCAAACAAATCCGTTGAATCTATTTCTACAGATTCCCAGTTTGTTAATGAACTTGAATCTATTGAACAAAGATATGTCCATTTTTTGCCTTTCTTTGCATTTTCTTCCGTTCCCGCTGGATCATCTGCATCAATATAGTAACAAATATCAACAGATTTAATATTGTGATCATCACTTGCGCTACCAGAAATCTTGAATCCTTTGTTTACATCAATTACAGAAGTTGTTGTATCGGCATCATCTGGTAAACTAAGTTTCTTTGATTCTGGCTTGGTTGCGTCAATATCCAAGCGTAAATCTGCGGTGTAAGAATAGGTTTTTCCCACATTATCTGTTGCAGTAAATACAGGGCTTCCAGACGCTAATGCATTTTTTGGAACTGTTATAGTCCATTTTTCTTCTGTCGAACTCTTTTGAGACACTGCACTTGTTACATCTGTTTGACCAATCTTTGTAACATTTACACCTGCAATTCCTGAACCATTATTACCATTAGCATCAGTTGCAGTAACTACAAACTCAACATCATTTCGCTTGTTTACGGTTTTTGTTCCTGTTAATGCACTTGTTGATGTATCACCATCCACACTAATAAGCGTTACGGTAGCAGGAGATATAGTATCTACATAAACATTGGCAGGTGTATCATATTCTTTAATATTTCCTACGGCATCTGTTACACGAACAAAAATTGTATTCAATCCCTGATCAGAACAGTTTACAGTTGCTGTATAATCGTAAGAATCATCATTATTCTTTGTGGAAGCTTTATCGCAAGGAATCCAGGTTTTTGTATTAACAGAAGCATTTGTTATTGCATATTCAACACCAGAAACTCCAGAAACATAACCATCTTTTACTTTATCAGCAACAGTTGGTAATGTAATTCTTACCGCTGAACTACTGTACCAATTCTTTCCATTATTAGAATAAATAATATCAGAAGAGTTATTTTTACTTACGCTCAAAGTTCCAAAAGAAGGTTGTGCTGTATCAATTGTAACACTTCGCTGCATTGTGTATGAATTACCAGCCACATCAGTAGCATAAAGTGTAAGAACATGTTCCCCATCCTGGAGTTCATTATCATTACTTCCAAGAGTAATTATTTGAGACCATTCACCTGTAGCTTTAGTCCAACGCTTTGAACCTTCCTCAATATTTGAATTATATGCGTCATCTGTAAAATCCCATTCCCATTTATTATTGGCATTTAGGCTATCTGTAATCAATAAAGATTTAATTCCACTAGTTGCGTCTGTTAAAGTTCCAGATAATATTACCGAACTTTCAGAAGCAGTATATTTTTTACCACTTACTGTAACACCTGTTTCTGTCAATTGAGGAACTGTTCCATCTTTTGTAATTACTTCAACTACTCTTGTAGCACTGGCAATACCATTTTTATCCACTGCCGCAATATAAAGAGTGTTAGTTCTTCCGTCTGGAACATTTCTAAGTTCAATTTCCCAATTAGAAGTAGAAGAACACTTTGTCCAACCTGTCCAAGCACCATCTTTTGCAGGAAGCGCTGGTATAGATTCAGAATTAAAGGCGTAATAAACACCTGTTACTTCAGAATCATCATTGGCGGAACCTTTTACTTTTAGAGTAGAAGTTGTCTGCCAAGTTGAGAATATTTCTGGAGTTGAAATTGAAACTACTGGTCCAACTGTGTCTTTTCTAATATTTCGCTCAATTTGATTTGAATCTTTTTCTGCGGCATCTCGAACTGTAAGTTTAAAGTTATACAAACCATCTACAGGAGCGTTAAAGACTACCTTGTATTCACCTGTAAACTGCTGGGTTTCGCCAAGAGTTTCCATTACTTTCAACACTTCGTAATCATAAGCACTTTCTGAATCTGTTGTATTTTTTGCTTTAAGTTCAGTTCCATCTCTAGAAATAATGATATTATATGGTTCAGATTCATTCATTCCGTTATTATCTGCTGGCATAAATCTAAACTCAAAATTATCTTCCGCTACAGTGACAATTTTTGAATCATTTAATTCATGCTTAACTGGTGTTGGACCGAGAGAATCCATATAAGTTGTGGTTACTGTAGGTAATTCTTTATCAACCCAGAACCAAACCGTTTCTGTACTTGCAAGACCAACTTCATCCACGGCATAAATATACAGATACCACAAGCTTTCGTTTAATTTTCCATTAACTTTATTAGAACCACTTATAAGTTCCATAAGTTTTGTCCAGCTTTCTTTTGTGTCGCTTCCCCAACCTTTGGCGGCGGCATCATTAGCAGTGGCAGAAGCAATAATTTTTTCTTTTACAGTCATTCCTTCATCTGCTGTAATTTCTTTCGTAGTGAATAAATATTTATAAACATTAACACCACTACCAGCCCCATCACTTACCGAAGCACGGAAATTAAAACTGTTTGCAGAGAGTGAATCCTTACCCTTAATATTATCTTCAGGATTGATAAGCTTAATTTCTGGAGCTTTTGTATCTCTGTAAAGATTGTAGATTTTTGTAACAGTTCGTTCTGCGGCATCTACAACTTCAAGTTTTATATCCAGCGCTTTATCTTTATCTTCATCACCAATAGTGATAGTTTTTCGCCAAGCATAAGTATTTGCCGAAGTTTTTACATACCCATCAACCTTAAGATTTCCAAACTCATCAAAGGCCTGTGCATCTTCTGATTTTCCAATAGTTTTAAGTGCCAAAGTTGAATCACCAACTTTTATTGCACTTATACCATTGCTTTCTGTGATTTTTCCTGTGAATGCTACGGCATTTTCTTTGAAATAATGAATCTTGTTTTCAGAAATAAGCACATCATCAATTCTTGTATCTGATACTACAGGATCTGCCAAATCCACATAGAACTCAACAGAAGGAACTTGTAATTTTTCTGTTTCGTTGCCAGCTGCATCTATAGCTTTTGTATATAGATAATAATGTCCTTCCTTCAAATAATCTGAACTAGTTGGAGCTCCCGTTCCGCTTTCCAAAATCTTCTTAAAGCCCCAAGCTGTAGAATTGTCTAAAGTCCAATTTTCTGTAATTCCATCATAAGTTGAACTTGAAGAAATGACATATTTTATACCAACAACTCCAAAACCTTCGTCACTGGCAGTTCCCGCAAAGTTTACTGTAGAACCTGCAATAGAACTATCGCCTCGATAATCTGTTTTTCCATCAGTCACTTTGTTAGGATTTGGATATGTGATTTTAATAGTTGGCGCCTTTGTATCAATTTTTACTGTAAGAGCTTTTTCTTTTATAGTTCTATTTGTTGCTTTATCGTAAACCGTTACAGAATATTCATAATCACCAGATGCAACATTACCATTTTCATCTTTTGCGTATGTTACATCATTACCAGTTAAGCCTTGAGAAGCATTAGTTAAAGCATCATAAGTAAGAGAATAATCATCTTTTCGTGGAAGATTACTAACAGTCCATTCACCATCACTTAAATCTTCCTTTAAAATTACCGCAATAAGTTTTCCGTTCTGCCTAAGTTCAACTCTCTGAACATCATAAGAATCCGAAGCCTTACCGCTCAATGCAAAATATTTGTTGATTTTTATTTCCGAAGTTGAAAGAGAAATTGCATTTTCTTCTGCCAACTTATACTTTTCTACACTCACTTCTGGAAGTGCTTTATCGTAAGTAAAACTCTTTGTGATTGGTGTACTTTCGTTACCAGCAGCGTCAACAACCTTAATTTTTAAAGTCTTATCACCTTCATTAAAACCAAATACATCTTTAATTTTTGAATTACCAGTGGTGCTGTCTGTAAGTTCCGATTCATCATTATATACAAGAGTGTATGTCCAGTTTTGTGAACCGCTTGCTTCCAGCCATTCTGTGTGCTTTTGAGTTGTATTATCTGTAAACTGCAACAATACTTTTGCTACACCAGAATCTGAAGCTGTATCTGAGCCATCTTTTGCATATCCAACAAACTTAACCGAAGTTCCTCTTGTATCAGAAAGGGACGGCATTTTTATTGCTTTATGAATATTGCTTTGTTCATTTTCTGTTTCATCAATTTGAGGTGCAATTTTGTCTATAAAGATAGATTTTGTTTCAATTTCAGATTCATTTCCAGAAACATCGTAGGCTCGCAGCTTAAAGTTATGAGTTCCTTCACCTAATTCTGTAGAAGCTAAAGAAAGTGTCCACTTTGCAGCCTTTTCTGTAGTTGTTGCTTTATCTATTGGAGTATTCACATCAATGACCAATCTTGCTGCACCAGAACTATCTTTTGTAGCTAAAGTTGAATAAGTTTGTGTAGAATCTGCTGAATCTGTTATTGTGATGTAATTTAATTTATAAGAATCGTAGGCGGTTCCTTTTAAGATAAAGCTTTCGCCCTTCTTTACATAAGTTCCCAAAGGTTTTTTATTAGCAGATGAAGAACCTTCTGCTGTTGGATAAACGACAGAATCTGTTCCAAAACCAACATGTGGGATTTCATAATCATAATAGAAGTTTACCGAAGATGTTGTTGCCACATTACCAAGCTTATCTGTAAGTTGAACTTCCAAAGTTACAACACCTTGGGCTATTTCTGTAAGATTAAGTTTCTGGCTCCAGCTTGTACTAGAAACAGAACCATTTGCGGAATCGCTGGAAATTGATGTCCAGTTTCCACCATTTATTCTGTACTGTACAGAACTTGTTACAAAACCAATTCCATTTTCTGAAATTGAACCTTTTGCCATATATTCATTTTTAGATTCAACCTTATCGTTTAATTCTGGCCTTGTAATTGTAATTTCTGGTGCAGTTGTATCTTTACAAACAGAGAATGTTTTTTCGTCTGTTTTTCCACAAATGTTTTTTGCTATAACAGAAACAGTCTGTACAGAACCTTCATCAAAAGCAGTAAGAGGTAGTGTCCAGATACCATTTGCATCAATAGAAGCATTTGTTGTAGTTCCCGCAGAATTAGTGGTAGATACACTTATGGTTACAATTTGTGGCAAATCACTTAAAACTGTTGCAGAAGCAGAACCTGTTAAGGCTTTGTTAAAGTAATAAACAGGTTTTGTTGCAGTTCCACCATCTTTGCATGAATCTCCAGTGGTAACGCTAGCTGTTACATTTGGTTTTGAATTATCAATCCACAAAATTACAAAGTTTACCAAACTTTCATTTCCAGAATTGTCTTTTGCCTTATAGTAGAAAATCCATTTTCCGTCAGAAAGCTTTTCTGTTGTATTTCCTAAATCTTTGCTTAAACTCCAGTTTCCGTTTGTTGCGGCCACCTCTGTCCATTTTTCGTTATCATACAAATCTGTAACAGGATCAGAATCTTTGTTTTCATTTGTAATTCCATTGCTTGGAACTTTTACAAACTGATAGCTCCAGCTGGCCAAACCGGCTTTTCCCACATCGGTGGCATTTCCGTAAATTGTATAAGAAGTTCCAGAAATATACTCCGAAGCTTTTAAACTCTTTGTTGGTAAAGACAAACTAATTATTGGAGGAGTAACATCAATTACGCATTCCAATGTTTTTTCACTGGTTTTTCCTGCCTTGTCGGTTACAACAATCTTGTATTTGTATGAACCAGTTAAGTTTGTATCCGCAAGCACTTTGGAAACATCCTCTGGATTTCTTGGTAAACCAGAAACTGTCCATCCTTTTTTAATTCCTGTTTCAGAATCTTCTGCAGTTATGTCTACATAAGAAGAAATATCTTTTTGAACACCATCATCCTTTGTTTGATATACTTTAACTCCACCAGAAGTTGCCAATGCCCAATCGTCAGTAATAAGTCCCTGTAATTTAAATACTTTACTAGCAGTAATAGAAAGTCCAGAAGCATCTTTTGAACTGGCTGAATTATAAGCATAAAAAACAGGGTTTTCTGCATTTACTGGTGAGTCTGTGCTGGTTTCTGTATAAGTTCCAACTGTTACAACCGGTTTTCCTTTATCAAAAATAAAGTCCTGCGCTTGCCATGAACTCCAGTTTCCAGCATTATCCTTTGCACGAACATAAAGAGTTTTATTTCCACTAGTTGCAAAGAGTTTTGAATCTTCAATATTTCTTTCTGATTCAAAATTACAAAGATATGTCCATGTAGAAGTTCCCGTTGCTTTTTTTACCAAAACTTTTGAATCTTCTGCATCAGGATTTAACTTTGCATCAGAAGAATCTCCAAAAGCAATTTGAACTTCGGTTACTTGAGTTGTTGCATCATTGGCCTGTCCAATAAAATTGTAGCTTTCGGCTTCTGTTTCGGAAACACTTGGATATGGTAAAGGTGTTACAATTGTTGGAGCAACAGTATCTACAATAAATGAAACTGATTTTTCTGTTGTTCTTCCTGCGGCATCATACAAAGTTACGGTAAGATTATGAGAACCTTCTGGCAGGTAATTTTCTGCGCCTTCATTTTCTGCACCAACCTTTAATGCAATTTGCCAAGAAGGAGCTGTTCCCAAAACTTTTCCTTTTTCTTTTTCCTTATCAGAGAAGTTATAAGTCAATTCTGAACCATTTCCAGTTATAACAACTTTTACAATACTGTTGGAATCGTATGCTTTACCACTAACAATAACTTCTTTGTTTTCTCCACCATTTATGTATTGCGAAGTCAATGAATCCAAAATTAAAGTTGGTGTAGCTTTATCGTAATTAAAGCTTATACTTTCCAAAGGTTCTTCTGCGTTTCCTACAAGAGCATTACCCAATTTATCAGCGGCTTTTAAAGTAAAGGTAAGATTTCCCTCTGATTCAAGTTGCAGATTTTGACTCCAAAGGTTTCCACCAGAATAAGACAAAGGAATCCACTCAGGAGATGCAGAATCTGCATTGGTAGAATAATAGATTTCGTTATTTCTAATTCCAATACCGTTTTCTACGACTGTACCATTGGCAGAAACCGTGCTCATATTAATTATTGATCCGTCTGTTGGATAAGCAATCAATACTTTTGGAGCAGTTTTATCTACTATTACTGTAATGCTTTCTTTTAAAACATGTCCTGCTTCATCAGTGATTGTAAGTTCGTATTCATAAGTTCCATCCGATGAAGTTTCTGGAACAAAACTCCAAACTTTGCCCATTCCACCCAGCTCTGGTGCAGTATAAGCAATTTTATTCTTTGTAGTTTTTAACACAACCTTCTGACGATTAAAGTTGGTTTCTGTAATTGTTCCTTTGATTTTTATTCCATCACAATTGGTGTAATAAGTTCCACCAAACTCAATTCCATTTACTTTCTGACCTTCACTGTCATATAATGCGGAAGAATCTTCATTATCAAGTAAAAGAGTTGTTGTTGGAGAAGTTCTATCTATTGTTATAACAGGGCTTTCTTCTACAGTTACCAGTCCAGCGTTATCTTCTGCAGTTACTTTAATTGTGTATTCTGCGTCTTCTTCTATGCCTTCATAAAGTGTCCAAGACCAGTTTCCTGCCAAATCCGGCTGAAGATTTGTGTTAAGGTTTGTTGCAACTCCATTTTTATAAAGCACAGCACTTGCCTTTTTAAGATAAACTTCTGTTATTATTCCTTCAAACTTAAGACTTTGGCCTGTTACATAGCCACCTTGAGTTATAATTTCAATTTGAGGAGGAGTTGTATCTCGTAAAATTGTATGACTGACATTATCTGCCTGACGATGATTTTTATCCTCTGCCGAAATAACAATTGTGTAGTTTCCATCTGCCAGTGTGTCTGAACCATTATCTGAGGCAATTTTTTCCAGAGGAATGCCTACTGTCCATTCTGCATAATCAATTTCTGTACTTTCAGAAGCATTTATTCCAGTTATTTGAGTTCCATCAGCTTTGTAGTATTTTGCATTTTTTAAAATTGCAGTTACAGCAGCTCCATTTTGAGGAACTGTAATTGCAACATGAGGTTCAGTTGGATTTGAGTCTGTAATTCCTACTGTAAGCTCTATCTCTTCTGATTTTGCATTGTTTGAACCCGTTACACTTATAACAGGCTTTTTCTTATCAATTGTAAGTGTTGTACCTTCTCCATTTTCGGTAAGGGCAATATTTCCAATTTCGTCTAAAGCTTTTACATAAACATAATAAACACCGTCAGAATTGTCGCTTAAATTGATTGTAGCAGTCCAGTTTGAACCATTTCCGCGATTAAGTTCCTGCCATCCTGCATCACTAACATCAGGTGTCTGATTTTCTTTTGTAATATTGTAATAAACACTGCTTACACTAGTTGTAACATCTGTAACGGCTACGGTTAATGTATTGTAAGTTGAAACATCCAGATAAAGAGGATTTGTAGTAAATCTTGGCTGTTCAATTTCTGGATTTGTCTGATCAACAACAATTTCTTTTGTAAGTTTTGTTGTTTTTCCAGCAATATCTGTAGCAATAATTGTAAGTGTATGTTTTCCATCTGTAAGTTTGTTTTCCTGTGGAATTATTGCTTCTTCCGTAAGAGCTATGCTTTGTAACCAGGAACCTTCCGAATCTACATTTACAATCCATTTTGAAGTTTTATTAATGTTATCCGTAATAATAACACTGGCAAGAGAGTTAGAATCTGTAGCCAATCCTTTTAAAGTAATACTTCGATTTACAATATCTCCAGTTCCACTATTTTCTTCAAGAACTGGCTCGGCTTTATCGTACATAAAACTTCTTGAATGAACATCACAACGATTTCCTAATGCATCGGCGGCCACAAGCTTAAAGTTTGTAATTCCTTCGGAAATATCTTCTTCATTTACCAAGGCAATCCAGCTTCCGTTTGCAGCATCATATTGTGCTTCTATAGAAGGAGTTGTTCCGTCTAAACTGAACAGAAGTTTTTCAACTCCGCTACCTGCATCATTGGCACGAAGAGTAATTGTGTATGGAAGTGAAGAAACAAGAACATTGTCTGTAACCGAAATACTTGTAATTACTGGTGCTTCTGTATCTCTGTAAATTTTGTATGATTGATCTGAAGTTTTACCAACCTTATCTTTTGCTGTAATTTTTATTGTTTTAAGAACATTTTCTGGAACTTCAATTTCTGTACTCCAAGATCCGTCGGCATTTACCTGAGAAGCATTGATTTGTGCCAAAACAGTTCCACGACCACCAGTAACATCGGTAATTTCTACACAACCATTTTCCAAAAGCGCATAACTATCTTTAATTTTGCCCCGGACTGTAAGTTTATTTGTATTAAAATAATTTGTATTATCCGAAAGTTCTATGTCAAATAATTCAGGTGCATTCAAATCAAACTGGAATTGTGTCGTTTTCTGAGTAGTATTTCCCGCATTATCTATAGCCTGTATTGTTACAGATTTTAATCCTTCCTTTTCAAAAACGCGGTTCATATAAGAATCTGCAAAATTAACATCACAAGTCCAATTTGATGTACCACTTGCAATAATCGGCTCTGAAACTTTTTCTCCATCACTGAACACTAAACTAACAATGTTCATACCAGAACTTGGCGCTACTTCAGAAACATTACCTCTAAAAGTAAAGCTCTGTTTTTCTGTATCTGTTACAGAAGGTAAAGTTACCGCTTCATTTATAACTGGAGCTTTGGTGTCTACAGTAACCTTTTTTGTAACACGGGCTTTTTTACCCATTGTATCTTCGGCGGTAATTGTAATTGTATGATTTCCGTCTGCTAATTTATTGTTTTCATCTGCAAGTTCAAGAGTTTTTGACCATGTACCGTTTGGACCAAGAGAAACTTCCCATTTTGACTTAGGATTAAGATTGTCTGTAATTACAAGAGATTTTATTCCATTGGTATCGGTAGCTGTTCCACTAAAGGTTATAGCCTCTTTGGTTATATATTCGCTTGTATTGCCTGCTTCAAGTTCTGGTTCACTTAAATCTACATCAAAGTTAGAGCTTTCAAGAGAAGAAATATTACCAGCCTTATCTACAGCATAAACATAAAGTGTATAACTGCCCTCTTCATGACCAGCTCCGTCGGAATCTTTTGCCTTAAAACTTTCATAACTATTCCAGCCCAAAGTTCCAGAGGTGGCTTTTGTCCAACCAAGGTCATTCCATTCCACCGTTGAAAGCGACAATTCTGCAGAAGGTTTTGCAGGAACAGATTTTGCAATTGTATACCAAACGGCTTCTATTCCACTGGTATCTCTTTCAAAACTACCTTCAAGTTTATAACTGATTTCGTTAATAGCATTTGTTCCCTGTCTTTTTCCTTCACCAGGATTTATGATGCTTACCTTTGGAGGAGTTGTATCAACAACGGAAGTATAAACTTTTGTTGTAACTTCGTGCCCCGCTTTATCTGCAAGTACAAATGAATAGTTATAAGCTCCTTCTTCTACAGTGCCGTTTAATGGAACTTTAATACTCCAGTTACCATTCTTAATTAAATCTTTTAATTCTTTTTCCTGAGAATAATAATTTTCATCACCAGGTTGTCCTTTTGTTTCTAGAATCTTAAGACTTTCTATACCGTAAGAATCTGTTGCTTTTCCACTAATGATAAATCCTGTTTCAGGCATAAACTCCTGAATGGTAGTTTCGTCTGTAGTAAGAACAGGATCGGCTTTATCATAAAGGAAGGATTGTGGCTTAGTTGTAAAAGTATTGCCTGCATTATCTGTAACTGTAATGGTTACAAACTTTTCGCCTTCTTCATTAAATACATTTCCAAACTTTGCATAAGTAAGCTTTTTACTCCAATTCGAAGTTCCATCAGCTTCTTCTGTATAAGTTGATTTTTTATCTGTAACAGTAAGTTCAACCTTTGAAACACCACTGGTAGCATCGTTGGCTTTACCTGTAAAAGTATATGAACTAACTTTTGTGTCTTCCCTACCAGGCATTACTGGAAGTTCTGTTATTTCCGGATTTGTAACATCCGCAATTATTGTAATGCGATTAACCGCAGTTTTTCCACTTTGATCTACCGCTTGGATTTCATAAATATGAGAACCCTCATTTACATTGTTTTCTGTAATTGTCCATTGACCAGAAGTTGTACCATTCTGTTCAACAGATAAAACTTCTCCATCTCTTGTAGCCGAAATTACTACTTGAGTTCCTGTGTCTTTAAAACTTCCGCCAATGCTATAATTTTTTGTGGCAGAAATTACGCTTACTCCACTTTCAACTGCTGTATCACCTTTGCCAACATTGTAATTAAGGGCACTTAAAACTGGTTTTTCTGTATCTACATTGATTTTTCTTGTTAAAACTTCCGATACATTTTCGGCTTTATCTATGGCATAAAAGGCTATAAATGCGGCTTCCACACCTTCTTTTTCTGTGCGAACAAGACCTTCATCTTTAAAAGTTATGCCGCTTGGTTTATATTCACGCCATTGATCTTTTTCTGAAACATTCTGCGTTGTTGTACTATAAAAAATCTTATCTACAGACGAAAGATTATCACTGATTTTTCCAGAAACCGTTACACTTCCAATTTCAGAAAGCCATTCACCTTCTGCAGGACTTGTAATTTCAATTTCTGGCGCTTCTGTGTCGTAAAGCACATTTATTTGAACTGAACCTGCTAAATCACAATAAATTGCTTTTACCGATATTTCAAAATCCTCTGCTCCCAACAGATTCATTCTAGTAAAAACTTCTGCTGGAATAGTACATTCATAAGAACTTTCAATTTTTGTTTTAGTTTCCTGAGAAGCGGTAATTTTACCTTCAAAGTTTTCAGAAGTTCCCTGTGCCGTTACTGTTACAAGAATATCTGGTACACCTACTTCTGTTGTTGCAATTCCTTTGATTGTTAAATCTTTATCTTTTTTCAAATAACTAATAACTGCTGGTTCTGTAACCTTTGGTGTTGGAGCAACATTGGTAGAAAAAAGGAAGCCATAAGTATCTTCTTGATTTTCTACAGGAATGCCTTTTTGGTCGTATCCATAAATACCAAAAGCATATTTTTTACCAACTTCAATGTAGCCAATTTTATGCTTTAATGTGGCCTTAAACTTATATGTATTTCCACTGCTACTAATTCCGCCAGCACGGGCTTGTTTTTCTTCTTCTGTTATATCTGGATTTTCTACATCCTGTTCATTTTCATCTTTTATTATAAGAGGCTTGTAAATTGGGATTTTCTGTGCATCTTTTTTAATTTGATTTGTTTCAGAGTCCCATTCTATTACATATAAACCAAGGCTGTTTTCCATTAATGGAGTTTGGTCCAAACCTGGGTCAATTTCTGCAACAATAGTGCTGCCATTGGTAATGTAATAAGTTTCATTGTTTTCTTCAAAATCTGTGCCGTCTTTTTTAAACGGATTTTTTCCAGAGATTTTAAATGATGGATTATTTGCAGGGTTTATAGAAAACTGACCGTAAGTTATTTCATTCTGAGACAATACATTCAAAACATTTTTATCTTTTGGCGAAATACTTCTATTCATTTCGTAAATATCTGTTACACCATATTTTTCGAAAACATCCGAATACAAGGCGTTGTACAAATAAAAATGTTCTGTAATATTTCCTGTGGCATCTACCTCTAAGCCAGAATAATCATAAGCTTTGTCGTAGGCAGAAATTTTAAAATATAGATTTCGTGTGCCTTCTGAGTTTCCATAAATCAAATCGTAGGCTTTGCGTAATTCTTCATCTTCGGAGTTCTTTTCTGCAACTGTAATACTAAAATCTGTAGAATTGATATTTTCCTTAGTCATAGTATAAACAGGAACATCACCAGTGTTTTGATATACTTCGATTTTTACATCTTTTTTATCACAGGAATCACCAAGATAACCTTTTACAATAAATTCTTGTCCATAAGAATCATAGCCAGTTTCTCCAAATGCAGTTGTTGGGCGCTGAATAACAAGCACTGGAGAAGTATTGTCTATAGTTATAGATTTTGTCTTTGAACTTGAATGTCCGTAAGTATCGGTAATGGTAACTTCAATTTTATATTTTGAGGAATCGGTAAAATCAGTTGTGTCAATTTTAAACGACCAAGTTCCGCTGTTTTTTCCATCAAACGAACTGGTAACTGGACTTTCTGAATCTTTTAATGCCCAGGTTTTTACAACAATTTCCCTGTCATCACTAATTTCCAGCAATTTTATGGAAACAGAAATAATTCCATCATCTCGCCAAGTTCCACTTAAATTAAAAGTTCCGCGGATTATAGCATTATCAGGAACAACTTCTCCAAAGAAAATCTGTGGGGTTTCAGTATCAACTGCCTGTCCTAGACCAATGTCCAGATTACAAGAAAAAATAAATAGAATTGAAGTAAAAACAATAGTTGAAAGGCTTAGCATTAAAGACTTTAAATTTTTCATATACGCGCCCTTTAGAAAAAGTCTGATATAAAATATTCTTTAATATGAAGCTCAAAATCGATTGAAAAGTTAAAAAGAATATCCCCTCTCTGTTATAAAATCGGTTGTTTAAACTTTTTTATTATCTTTTTTTAATGCTAATAAAGTATGTATTATGGAAGAAATGAATAGAACTATAATATTCTGCTCTATAATATAATATTTGGTTTACAGTTTTTCAAATATTTTCTTTTGAAGAGTGAAAACTTAACTATAAATGCCGATAAACTGTGTATGATAAAGACTTTCTATAAAATAATTCGTTTCAGTTTTTTTGGGCTTTTGTTTGGCCTTTGTTTTTTTGGATGCAAAAAGTCTAAAACTGTAAATATTGCCTTTTATTCTGCGGATGAAAAAGTTGAAAATACCCTTAAAAATATGCTTGAAGATAATTTTTTGGAAGATGATACTGCCATCAATTTTTTTACGCTTTCTTCCAATGATGTGTTAGACGAAACTTTTGTGAAAAAAAATAAAATTGATTTAGTTTTTACAGCGGCGGGTAATTCATTAAAAAATGCACTTTTATTGGCGGATGAATCTTATGGAGTTTCTGAAGACTTAACTTCCGAAATGTTTGGTTCTATGAAAGAAGCTTCTTATATAAAAAATAACAAAGCAATTGCCTTACCTCTGTGCATTGACCATCTGGAAGTTTGTATTGATTCTCAAGCTTTTATGGATTCTGAAATACCAGCTATAAATACCTGGAAAGATGTAGAAAACTTTTGTCGTCTGCAAAAAAAAGAAATTGATTTTCCAATTGCTTTTGAAAGTCAGGATTCTGTTTTCTTTATTGATATGATTGGCGCCCTTGGTGAAGCTCTTTGTGGTTATGATGCTTATACCAAAGCAGTTGATATTCTTGCAGGAAATGATTTTTCTGGTGAAAACTTTAATGCTAACAAAATTACCGAGCAATTGTTTTGGACAGAAAATGCGCCTTTTGCTCAAGTTTATGTTTTTTTAAGAAATATGTATGGCGAAAAACTTATAAACCCTTCTGTTCGGGAGTTTTCTTCTTATGATGTAGATTTTTTGATTCAAGAACGAAAAGCAAGGGTTGTGTTAACTAGTCTTTCCAAGCACCGTGGATATAACACAAAAGGCATTTCCAGATTCAGTACGATTTATGTACCATCCACCTTTTTGCCGGTGCAAAGACATTTTACCGCCAATGCCACTTATGTTTTACCAACGAGCAATAATTCTAAAAACCCTCTGCTAATTGAAAAATTATTATCTCCAGATGCACAAGGAGATTTTTCACGAAAAACAGGTCTTTCTCCTGTTCTTTCCAATTGTAGAACTCCCGACAAACAATCTTCCGATGTTCGTTACTGGATTGCGGCAACCAATGCTCCTTTGGCAGGACTTGGTCATGAAGCAAACCTTTCTGTAAAACAACTGGACATTTTGCGAGATGAAATCCTAGGGATGTTCTAGAGTTTTTACTCTACAGGAACTCGGCCCCGCAAACTAAAGGCCAAAGTGCGTTTATCAATATATTCCAAATCTCCACCCACTGGAATACCGGTAGCCAGACGAGTAACTTTTATGGAAAGTCCGTTTTCTTCAGATTGTTCTTTTATCAATTTGTTCAGATAAAGAGCTGTTGCGTCACCTTCTACCGTAGGATTTGTAGCAACTATTACTTCTGTCACTTCCCCGCTTTGCAGTCTTGTCAAAAGTGGTTGAAAAGAAAGCTGAGCAGGTCCAATTCCTTCCAAAGGTTTTATTAAGCCACCAAGCACATGAAAAAGACCTTTGTACTCTCCATAAGCTTCGATGGTGGAAACATCCTGAGGCTGTTCTACAACACAAATCTGTTTTTTATCTCGCAAAGGATTTGAACAAATTGGACATGGGTCTTCTTCCGTCCAAGTTCCACAGATTGAACAAGGCTTTACCTTTTCTTTTAAAATAGACAGATTTTTTGAAAAACGCTGCAAATAAACTTCATCCTGACGCAAAAGCCAGTTTACAATGCGAACTGCACTTTTCTTGCCAATGCCGGGAAGTCTTGAAAAATTGTTGGTTAAATCTTCAAATGCACTCATAAATAAAACTTAATAATTACAAACCAAATTGTGATAAATCCATTCCGCCCAAAAGCGATGTTGTTTTTTCTTTAATCTTAGCCTGTACATTTTCCATAGCATCGTTGTGAGCAGCAACAATCAAATCTTCCAGCATCTGAACATCCCGATTATCTACACAAATTGGATCCAATTTTATGCTTTTCATTTCAAACTGTCCATTCAAAGTTACAGTTACCATTCTACCACCCGAAGAACCTTCCGCTGTAATTTCTGCCAGTTCCGCTTTTATTTTTTCTGATTGTTCTTTTAATGCCTGTGTGTTTTTTAATAATTCAAATGGATTCATAATTTCCCCTTTTTGTCTTTTCTGTGTATAAATTATCTAGTGCTTACCAGTAACAATATTTCCTCTAAAAACATCCAGTAAAATCTTAACCTGTTCCGGTATTTCTACTGCGGTTTTTTCCTGCTGATTCTGCTGAAGTTTTACATTAAATGACATTGGTTTTCCACAAACTCTGGAAATCTCTTTAGAAATAGTCTGTATATTTTTTTGCAACAGTGAAAAATTGTAAGAACTATCTACGGTTGTATCTACAGAATCTGAACCAATATGCCAGTCACCAGTTTTGTCCAAAGTTGTAGCTACAAATCCATCACTTACCGCCAAAGTAGCCATTACATTTCCCTTTAATTGTGCTACAGACATTGTACGCCCATCGTTAGTGGTAAAAGTTTCGTTCAATTGAGCCTGATTACTGACCGAAGAAAACATTTTGTCTTCAGCATTAGCATAAGCTTCGTAAGTTTGTTCAACCTGCTCCTGTACAAACTCATAATCCTGTGTTGGATTACTTTCATCTTCTGGAGGAGTTGCGGCATCTGACCAATCTTCTTCGCTATCTGGATTCAATGTATATTCAGAAGGCGAACTTGCTGTTGGTATATAGGCAGAAGGCACAATTCCTTCGCTTGTGATATTAGCTTCGGGAATATGCAGCTTTAATCTTTCATCAATAACCTTTGGCTCGTTTTCAGAATTATTATTTTGTTCTGATGTCTGCCCCACTGATTGTTCAGGCGGCAGTGGACCGCCATTAAGAAAAGGGCCGTTTTCCTCTGGATTTTCTGGCTCCGAATCTTCTTCCGCATTTAGACCAGATAATCTTGGTAAACCATTGGGAATTGGTTGACTTACATTTTCGGATGAATTGGAAACTGTATTTTCGGAAGCTTGAACCGATGCCATTTGACTAGACGACATCTGATTAGCTGGCATTTGGTTGTATGCCATTTCGCCTTTTGGAGCAGTTCCATTCATTAAAAGTCCATGAGCGGCATCTATAGCTTTTTTTACTTCTGCACTAGAAACATAATCTTTAAGCCAGCACAAACGGGAAAAAGCTAATTCCAATTCGTAGCGAGGAGACAAAGAATAACGAATATCTCTATAAAGCTGTAAATATAACGACAATGCCCGTTCAATCTGAACTGTATTCCAAACTTTTAAAACCTCTGAGCTGTATCGTTCTACAGAATTACCCAAAAGCGATTCTTTTGTAATTCCAGATTTTATTAAAAGCAAGCTACGCAAATAGTCGGCAGAGTTTGAAATTATCTGTTCAATTGAAACTCCAGCCTGTAAAAACTCGTCTAAAACCGAAAGAACCTGTTCTGTTTTACCAGCAACACAAGCTTCAAAAATAGAATTAAGTCTTTCTACTCCAACTAAACCAAGCTTATCTCGAATCTTTTCGTAAGTAATATGACCATCACTAAAAGCAACTACCTGATCAAAAAGAGTGTAGGCATCTCGCATAGAACCTGTAGATTCTCTTGCAACCCAGAACAATGCTTCATCATCAGCTTGAATACCAAGTTCTGCGGCCGCTTCTGCCAAACAGGTTTTTACTTTTTCTACACTTACTAATCTAAAATTGTACTGCTGACATCGTGATTTTATAGTTGCAGGTACTTTTTGAAGTTCCGTTGTGGCAAAAATAAAAATTACATACTCTGGCGGCTCTTCAATGGTTTTTAACAATGCATTAAACGCCGAAGTAGAAAGCATATGAACTTCGTCGATTATGTAAATCTTATAGCGGGAGTTTGCAGGAGGAAACATTACCTCGTCTTTAATTTGACGGATATTTTCAACACTGGTATTTGAGGCACCATCTATTTCAATTACATCAAGACTGGAACCTTTTGTAATTTCCAGACAGTTTGAACATTTTCCACAAGGTTTATCTGCTGGTCCTTCCTGACAATTCAATGCCTTTGCAAGAATACGGGCTGTTGAAGTTTTTCCACAACCTCTTGGTCCTGCAAAAAGGTAAGCATGAGCAATTTTCCCTGTTTTTATTGAGTTTTTAAGCGTCTCGGCAACAAACTCCTGACCCACAAGATCATCAAATTGTTGAGGACGACGCCTAGTAGCAGTTACTTCGTAAGACATTGGTTAATTATACAGTTAAAAAGGCCTAGTTTCTAGTTAAATCTTTTGCTCAACATACGAACACTGTTTAAAACTGCAAGAATTGTAACACCCACATCACCAAAAACTGCCAGCCACATATTTGTAATACCAAAAGCCGATAAAATTAAAATAAGAGCCTTTATTCCAAGAGAACCAATAAGATTCTGATGAACTATATGCAAAGTTTTTCTACTGAGCTTTATTCCTTCCACAATTTTAGAAGGCATATCTTCCATGATTATAATATCAGCGGCTTCCACTGCGGCATCACTACCCATAGCGCCCATTGCAATACCAGCGTCTGCTCTTGCCAAAACAGGAGCATCGTTGATTCCGTCTCCCGCAAAGATTAAAGTGCCTTTCTTTTTTCCATTTTTTACTAGTGATGCAAGAAGTTCTTCCACTTTTGCCAGTTTATCTCCACTTAAAAGTTCACCGTAAGCTTTATGCAAACCAAGTCGTTCAGCAACAGTCATAGCGGCTTTATGATTATCACCGGTGAGCATAACAATATTTTCTACACCAACCTTTTTAAGTCCATTAATGGTTGCTTCCGAATCATCTTTAATTTCATCACTAATAACAATATGACCAGCGTATACTCCATTACATGCCACATGAACTACAGTTCCATCCTGATGTTCCAGACAATTATCATATTGAATATTAAACTGATTCATAAGCTTAATGTTTCCGGCCAGAACCTCTTTTCCATTAACAATGGCTTTTATACCTTTACCAGCAATTTCTTCTACATTTTCCAACTTAACTTCATCACAGCATTTGTCGTGGTGAGCGGCTTTTAAACTAGCTGAAATTGGATGTGTAGAAAACATTTCTGTATGAGTTGCAATAGCAAGAAGTTCATTTTCCGAAATTGTTGAATCTGTTGCATGAATATGAGTTACAACAAAGTTTCCTTTTGTTAAAGTTCCAGTTTTATCAAAAACAGCAATTCTTGCCTTTGCCAAAGCTTCTATGTAAGTGCTGCCTTTTATTAAAACTCCGTGGCGGGCACAAGCGGTAATTCCTCCACAGAAAGTTAGTGGAATAGAAATAACCAATGCACAAGGGCAACTAACAACAAGGAACATTAATGCACGATAAACCCATACACTCCAGTTGGAAGTCCAATCCCAATTACCAGACATAAAACCAATTACAAGACTTGGAATAAGGGCTAAGGCAATTGCGGCAAAAACTACAATTGGAGTATAAACTCGGGCAAAACGGGTAACAAACTGTTCTGATTTTGTTTTATTTTCTGTTGCATTTTCTACCAGTTCAAGGATTCTACTTAAAGCAGAATCTCCGGCCATTTTTGTTGTACGGATTTCTAGAACGCCTTGAGTATTGATGGAACCAGATAAAACTTCATCGCCAACTCGTACGCGACGTGGAATACTTTCGCCTGTTAATGCTGATGCATCTACAAAGCTTTCTCCATCAACTACAACACCATCAATTGGGATTCTGTCTCCTGGTTTTACAATAATTACAGAGCCTTCCTCAACTTCATCAGGCTGTTTTTCTACATCACCAGCTTCGGTTTTTACAGTTGCGTGATCTGGTCGAAGTTTTGAGATTTCTTCTATGGCATCTCGTGATTTATCTACGGCAAAATCTTCGAACTTTTCACCAATCTGATAAAGAATCATAATTACGGCTGCTTCTTCATATTTTCCAAGAAGTATGGCTCCCACAGACGAAATTGACATTAAAAACTCTTCGTCAAAAAAATCACCGTGAATTGCATTGTGGATTGCACTTATTAAAATGTTTTTTCCACAGATAATAAAAGCGGCAAAGTAAAAAACAAGCTCTAAAGCTTCAAAAATAATTTCATTCAGTTGGGGAAGCCAAGTTTGTAAAGGTAAATGTTCTGCTATCATTCCACAGGCAAAAAGAATTGCGGCAACAATGATTTTTTTTACGCTGAGTTCTTCTTCGTGTTCGTGGTTATGTTCATGATTGTGTTCGTGTGTATATTCGTGATCATGATTGTGATGAGTATGTTTGTGATGATTTTCTTCCTGGATTTCTTCGGTAGGTTCCATTTTTTATTTTCCTTAATTCTTAACTTGTTTACTTCTTTACAACAATTTGGTCTAATACTTCGCCAATTGGTTCGTGAATAACTAAATCGCAGTGAATATCCTGAGAAGTAACTGATTTATTCAACATAACCAGATTTTTTCCTTTGAAATAGCGAATGAATCCTGCGGCGGGATAAACATTTAGAGAAGTTCCACCAATAATCAATGTGTCTGCCTGGGAAATTGCTTTTACTGCATTGTCTACAATTTCATCATTCAGGCCTTCCTGATACAAAACTACATCTGGTTTTACCAATTCGCCACATTTTGTACAAAGAGGCAATTTTTTTGGATGATTTTCGCTGTCCAAAATAAACTGAACATCATAGGAAGCATGACAGCCTGTACAATAATTGCGCAAAGTGCTTCCGTGTAATTCATAAACAACTTTGCTACCCGCCATTTGATGTAAACCGTCGATATTTTGAGTAACAATGGCTTTTAATTTTCCAGCGGCTTCCAGTTCTGCCAATTTAAAATGAGCTTTATTTGGTTTTATTCCAACGGGCAGTAATTTTGCACGATAAAAGCGATAGAACTCTTTTGTATCTCTATAAAAAAAACTTCGGCTTACAATTTCTTCGGGAGGATAATCCCATTCCTGATTATAAAGGCCGTCCATGCTTCTAAAATCTGGAATCCCGGATTCTGTAGAAACACCAGCGCCTCCGAAAAAAACTATGTTGGAAGATTCATCTATTATGTTTTGAAGTTTTTCTATTTTTTCATTCATAAAAAATCCTGTAAGTGTCATTCTGAACTACAAACTGTCATCTCAAACCAATTTTGGGAGAGTCACTAACAAAAATTGTTCATTCTGTTGTTAGCAGAGGGAACTACGATCAAGTTGGTCAAAGCCATCTGTCAGACTCTTGGCAATTTTAATCAATTTTTCCAAATCTCCTTTACGGGCTCCTTCAATATTCATTGGCATTACTGGATCATGCAAACTCATGCGAAGTAAAATCCAGCCTTGAACATCCTCGCCTTTAAAACTTAGTCGAATACCCTCATAAGATTCTGGCATTTCATATCCGGCGGTAATAGCTCGTTTTTTAAACTCTTCTAGAACACCTTTACCGTATGCTTTAAAATCTTCTGTCTTAATTTTAAAGCGATATTCACCTTCTTCAACTAAAGGTGGAAGTTTTTCAATTAAACTGTCCAACTTATTTCCAGAAGCGGCGGCTCCTGCCAATGCAATTACCATTTTTACTGCAAGGAAAGCCCCATCATCCAAATAATAATTATCTTTTAATGCACCGTGACCAGAAGTTTCCATAGCCAAAGGTGCTACAATGCCTTTTCCATTTAATTCTTTCTGCTTGTTAATAACATTTTTATAACCACGCATATAGCATAAATGTTTAAGGCCCAACTCTTTTTCCAAGAAGTAAGTCAATCGGTCAGAAGTTACAGAATCGGTAATGATGGTTGAACCTGGATAATCTGGAGCCAAAATTGCGGCAATCATGGCAATAATTGAATCTCTGTTTACTTCGCTACCATCAGACAAAACGGCGGACATGCGGTCAACATCAGTATCAAAAATTAAACCTAAATCGGCTTTGTTGTTCAAAACTGCTGAACGAATAGCTTCCATTGCCTGTTTATTTTCTGGATTTGGAATATGATTTGGGAACATTCCATCTGGTTCAAGGAATTGACTTCCTGTAGTATCGGCACCAAGAGGTTGCAAAATCTTATCAACAAAGAATCCCGAAGCACCATTTCCAGAATCTACAACGATGTGAAGACCTGACAAAGGTTTTTCATTATCAACTCCAGAAGCGGCTTTGATGTCATCTTTAATTTTGTTTTTAAGATATTCTGCGTAAAGTCCAAGCAAATCAAACTTTTTAACATTTTCGGCGGCTATGTTGTTTGCGGCAACATCAACAAAACCTTCTGGTGTTTCGCTGGCAATTTTTAGAATATCTGTAATATCGTCGTGCTCAAGACCACCATCCTTATCAAAAAACTTAATTCCGTTTCTATTAAAAGGAAGATGACTGGCGGTAATCATAGCAGAACCGTCAAACTTGGTCTGTTCAAAAACAATGGACATAAACATAGCTGGTGTTGTGGCCATTTCACAATTTACAACGGATGCACCTGTAATCAAAATACCTTCGATTAAGGCTTTTGCAAGGGCTGGACCAGAAACTCTTGAGTCTCGACCTACGCCAATGGTCAAATCTGTAGCTTTTTTGCCTGTTTTTTTACAAAGCCAGCTAATATAGGCAGAACCGATTCTAACTGCAATTTCTTCTGTAAGGTTTACATTTTCACCTTCAACGCCTTCAACAGCAACTCCACGAACATCACTGCCATTTTGTAATTTCATAATATCAATCATAATTATTTCCTTTTGTTTAAGTTCTATATGTTCTTTATGCTTATCTGTTTTATCTGTTATTTCTGATTATTCCAAAATCAATTTGATTTTTTCGGTCAAAAGTTTTGCGGCTTTTGCATGAGTTTTTTCTGAAGGATGCCAGTCTGCGGCAATTCCATCGGCCATACTCTGCTGATTAAATTTTAAAGCGGTAACTTTTTCATCACCAGATTCTTCTTGGTAAACCGAAACTGCATCTTCTATGGCTCCATATAAATCCTGCCCCATAATTCCCAAAGCACAGAAAATGTAGGCATCTGGATTTTTTTCACGAATATCCTTTATGAACTTTGTGTAAGCTTCTGTAAACTCTGTAATTTTTTTAGGATTGCCTTTTGTATAACTAGCATCGTTTGTTCCAAGATTTATAACAACAACATCAGGAGTATAAGTGGCAAAATCCCAATCTTTAGTGGAAGGAACAATTCCTTTTATAGAATTACCGCGAGCACCAAACTTGCCATAAACTTTTGACATAACGCCCCAAGCCTGTTTAGTACCATCACCGGAATATCCAGAAATTACACCCCATCCGCTGCAACTTACCATTGAAAAATCTGCGTTAAGATTTTGGGCAGTTTTATAAGCATAAGATTTAGTACCGTCTTCTGTAGAAACCTTAAAATGATTTTCTTTTACAAGGTCATCAACGCCATATCCACAAGTGATGGAATCGCCAATGAACTCTAATTTCAAAGATTTTTCGGGAGCTGGAGTAATTGTTGCGTTTTTATCTGTTGTGATTTTCAAAATGCAGCCAGCGGAACTAGTCGATTCTGAAATCTTCATAATGCGAACTTCGCCTTCTATCAATTCTGTACCATCAAAAACATTAAAAGTTTTTTCGGAAGTGACCATTGTATCTAACATTCGTTCATTATTAACAAAAACTGCAAATCTTGCTTCGGAACCGTCTGTGGCTAGGGTAACATCCAAATGATTGGCACTAATATTAAAAGCGGCACCAGTGTTTGTATAAGAAAGAAGTAAAGCATTTTTTTCGAAAATAGCACGACCTAAAAACTTTACATTATCAGAGTTCGGAATATAATCTACAGTTTCTAAAATTGTAGAAACAGAATCTGTTTTACTTCCCTGAACTTCGGTATTTTCTGTGTTCTGAGTAGAAGCACAGCCAACAAAACAAATTGTTGCAAACAATGCAAACAATGCAAATAAAACAAATGATTTTCTCATACTTGAATTATATTCTTCCTATAGTTAGTTACGCAAGAGAAAAACCTCTTATACTTTGGATGATGAATCATAAGAAAAATTATCATAGAAAAGAGTTTATTTGCCACCTTAACAAATTATTATATTTTTTTCTCTTCCATTCCATCACATAATCCATTAGACTTAACTATATTAAATAAAAGGAATTAAAAAATGAAAAAATCTATTATTCTCATTCTGTTCTTGGTTGCAGTTACTAATTTAACTTTCGCAAAATCATCAAAAAAAGAAAAAGTTTCCGAATCCGTACCAAAAGATTCTCTCTGTTTTTTCCAGATTACAGAAGCTTCCACTGCCGATGATGTAAAAAAAGTCGCAAAGAAATATAGCGAAATCGCCCAAACCGCCGAAGAATTATCTTTCCAAAACCTCAAAATCGAAGGCATTACATACCAAAACGCAACCTTCCATTTTGCATCTGATGGTACCGTGGATTCTATACAAACATGGCTCTCACAAGATACCGACCCTGACCTTATTGACCAAAAACTCCTCAACAGCTACTCATACAATTCTGCTTTATCTCGCTACACAGCCCAAAATGGTGAATATCTTACTTACAATCGAATGAATGGCCAGTATCTTTTCCGCTATTTCTTTAATTAGCCCATACTTCCCTCGTTTTTTCTAATAAAATTATTCCCGCTAATACGGCGTCCACCCCTTCAGCTTCGCTAAAGGGGTCGCTGCGTCCGCACTTCGCTACCGCTCATTCCAAGGTCCTTTTCCAAAGTCCCTTGGAACTAAAGGTGCTCCCATCGCTGGCCGGAAAACCATTTTTCTCTTCACATTTTTTTCCAAAAACGCCTCCCTTCATGTTGACTTTTCCTCCTATTCCCACTACTTTACTTATGTAAAGGGTTATAGCCGATATTCTTGGACTCCCAATATTTTATTATGTGTTAATTGAATCTTTTTGATTCTTTTCTCGACTATACGAGTTTTACCACACGTCTTCAGAGTTGGGACTGAAGGACTAAGGCACAGTTGTGTCTTTATTCCACTTTTAGGAGACGTGTATGGCTATTTCTTACAGACCATCCCGTACTGCACTTTTAAATCCTTGTGCAGATCCTACTTTCAAAATTATTTTTACAGACGATTCTGATGAATCCCGTGGTGCGCTTACCTGCTTTCTGTCTGACATTCTGGACAAAGAGGTTACTGATGTGGTTCTCCAGCCCAACGAACTTTCTGGAGAAGCTCTGGATGACAAACAATCCGAATTCGACATTAACTGCAAAATCGACGGTAAGGTGGTTAATATCGAAATGCAGGGCAGAAATGAAGATACCTGCTATGGCAAACGCGCGGAATATCATGCTGCCCATTTATTAAATCATTACACCCCTCGCGGTAAAGGCTGGCAGGACATTCCTCAGGTCTTCCAGATTTCTGTCCTCAATTTCATTTTTGACAGGGACGAAGAAAACTGCATCAACTGGTACAACATGAAGGACGCCTGCGGTCATACGCTGGAAAACATCCTGAATGTCATTTTCATTGAGCTGCCTAAAATAAAACATCTTCCGGACGATATTTCAAAATTGACGAAAACTCAGATGTGGGGTAAATTCTTCTTGTATGCCTCTTATAAAGACAAACAGGATTTCATAAAAGAGCTTTGCAAGCATAACAGGGGGATTAATATGGCTGTAACAGTACTTGAACATGTCAGTCAGGACGAAATGAACTGGTATCATGAATCCAGATACTGGATGCATGTTTCGGACATGAAAACCGCCGAACAGCATGCCACCGAAACTGGCATGGCAAAAGGCCTTGCTCAGGGCTTGGAAAAGGGGTTAAAAGAAGGTCTTGCCCAGGGCATTGAACAGGGAATGCAGCAAGGCATTCAACAAGGTATTCAACAAGGCATTCAGCAGGGAATTGAATTGGGGAAACTTAAGGCCCTTAAGGAACTTGTTCAAAAGAAACTCTCTAAAAACAAAACTCCGGAACAGATTGCCCAAGAAACAGAAGAATCTCTCGAAACTATCCAGAGTATTATAAACACTCTATAAATCTGTTCTTCGCTACCACTCATTCCAAGTGGTTGTTCTAAAAGTTAAAAAAAAGTGGTGGTTGAGCTCGTCGAAACCACCACTTTTTTATGCAGTTAGCCATTTCGCCAAACTCAACTACCACTCAAAACTTAGTTCTTAACCATCCAGTTAAAACTAAACCTGCTCCACTCGATAGCCAAACGCCCTATTGTTCATCACGGAGGAAATCAACTGCAAACTCAGTTGAGTTTATACCTACGGCAATTGGAGCAATTGTTGTATTACCAGAATCAATTTGTCTACCCTTTAATACAAGGCTTAACTTCTGATCAGAAGCCTCAAAATTTGAAGGGTCTGTTATCGCTTCAAACGAATTTGAATTATCTAAATAAGCAACTTTTACTGCAAATTTTGTTCCTAATTTAGATGTACTCATATATGTAATTACAGGTTTTGCAGCTAATCCTGTATTTTCAGAATCTTCAAGTTTTATATCTGTCCAACGACCAACTGAATCTGTAGCATCAACTTTCATCCAATCTACTATTTTAGTTCCATCAGCTTTGAAACATCCATAATATAAAACACCATTTGTTACGTCTTGTGCAGTTATATGTAAATTTTCAGAAGAATCCATTTCCATACTTACATATCTACCAAAATCAATATTTGAACTTGGATTTTCTAAAGATGTTATATCCCATGTAAAGTTCGTTGCAGATGGATCAGAACCATTAGCTTTAGCAATAGCCAATGAACCATTATCTCCATTTGATTTATAGTAATAAATAACTATTGGTACTGCTGTATTTGTAACTTTTATATCACAATATTGGCCAGATTCTGTTCCTTCATTTAGAGTATCTTTACCTGCAATAACATATTTACCAGAAGAACTTGTGCCCGTATGATATTTGGTTTCTACACTACCGTTCTGATCAAAATTATTTTTATACAATGTTTTTGCATATTTTAAACATTTTGTATATGCATCATAATAAACTACATATACATGGTATTTTGAACTTGTATATGAACCTGCAATTCTAACATTTTGGAATTGATTCCTGTACCTATCTGTTGAAATTGGTTCAATAAAGATTGAATCTGTTGGTTTTTCGCCATCTCTTCGGATAGACAGACCTCTACCAAATGTTGAAGCACCTTCCCAACCATCATCAAGGAAAGTTATAAAAGGAATGTCATTTATTACACAAGTATCAACTTGTGAAGGTGGAGATTTAAATGCTCCATCAGACTGATCTGGTGTACTTGTATGTGTTCTACTACCTCCTAAGACAGCATCCCACATCATATTATCTTCACCACCCCAATAACCATATAAAGTACCATCATCAAATGGACCTTTTTTATTTGTAGCTTCATATTTGTATGCTTTATTTGAAAGACGCTCTATAGTACCCATGATTGGGTTTCTACTATTTGTAAATGTCGTTCCACTATTCCAAACACTCAAATACCTATCATCAGTCCAGAAGTTTTTACCGGCGGCGTTGGCTATTGATTTACCAGCGTCAGGGGTGTTTGCAACATAACCGTTTTCAATGTTGTAACCGATTGTATCAACATTGTCGTTGTTTGGTGTTGTTACAGCGCTATCTCCGGTTCCCCATTGTGCGTAAATGTAGCCAGAATATTCTGGTGCAGTAACAGTAATGCTTGAAGAGTCAGAAGCTGTTACAGTAATTGGAATTGGGCTTGAAGCTCCAGCACTTGTTTTTCTGAATACACTAGGGCTTGTGGCAAAGTTGAAACCTGTAATCTTAATAGTCTGGCCAGCTCTTACTGGGTAGCGTCCCAAACGAGAGCGGTTTGCACCTTCAACACCACTGATGTATGGAACAACATCCATCTGATAGTATGGAACATTGTATTTATTAACATCATAAGAATTAAGCCAGTTACCTTCCAAATCTTTTTCAAGCATTGCACCCGCTGTCATTTCTATAGAAGAACTGTGAACGGGTTTTGCCTGGTCTTCAGCAATAATTCTTACTACTTTATCGTTACCCATTGCACCTTCAATTCCAGAAGTATCAATGTCTAACTGCCATGCTATAACATTACCATTCTGATCCGCTGTATCACTTAAGATGCTAAAGTTCCATACATTTCCAGCAACACTACCACTAGCAGTTTGCCATGCTCCATCATCATCTTTGTAAGCAACGCAGTAGTAAGTTTTGCCATCTACAGTCTTTGCATTCTCACCAAATGCAGCTTCGGTCGGTGTAAAGCCATCAAAGCTTGCCCAAATCTTACCTAATGTATGTTCATCTACCGCTTTACCACGAATAGAAATCTTTCCAGAAACTTTAGGATCAACCAAGGCATCTCCATTGTAGTACAAGCCATCATCCTCAGCACCAGTTTTTCTAGCAGAACCAGTTATATAAGCTGGCAAATCAATATGACCATTCAAATAATTATTCTGATAAATACTGCTATCATCTGCACTATTCCAGAAGAATGGATCAATTGTAACAGATGGCGCAAAATTATCATTCTGAATAACTGCAAAGTCGTTAATCTTCAAGTAACAGAAACCACTGTTTATTCCCTGTTCTGAATCTTCTGTGTCATCCCAGAATGTGAATGACATTGAACGTTTTGTCAAATCTGTAATAACACCAGTACTATCAGCTCCAATATCATCTTTTGGAATAATATATCCATATTTGCCGGTTGTTCCCGAACCTGAATAATCACTTGCTGTAAAGAAGCTTTCTGCGGCAGTGATTCCTGTTGTTCCACCAATAGTTATTTTTTTGTCATACCACTTACTATCATTATCAGCCTTCTTTACACACTTAACGCTTTCTGATGAAGCATCATTATTGTAAGCAAGTTTAATACCCTGGTTATTAGCATTATTTCCACCAACAAACTCAGAAACCACACTTAATCCATTTAGAACTCTAAAGCGTTTTCCACCAAAGTCCGCTGTATTCATAATATAAGAATGCTGCTCTCCACCTGCTTTTTCAAGAATGTCGTAAGAAGTAAACTCAGATGCTTCATATTTACTGTCGCCATTCAAGTCTGTACCAAGCCAAAGCTTTGTAATACGAGGAGCATTATTCTGAACGCTTCCGTCATATCTTGCAGCAGAACAGTTACCTGCTTTATCAAATACAAATACAACCATTGCTCCAGGACCATCTGGAATAAAGTTGGAACGAACAGAAGCATCATAAGTCCAAGTTGACTGACTCTTAATTACACTTTCTGGCATTCCATCACCATCATCAGTTACATCATCATAAGCAGAACTTGTACTTGTAGAATCAAATCCATTCTTTTCTGTACCTGTGTTATTGATTACACGAACATAAGGGAAGAATGCATCTACATTTCCTGCACCAGTTGCCAAAGTATCTTCACTTAATACAACCGTTGTAACAAATCCACTGGCATTCTTTGCAACAGAAGCAACATCAAGCCATGCACCATTGATATAAACAACACCACCAGCAAATATATTCTTTTCTTTTGTATTTCCTGTAAGTGTAAGTGTCTTCAAATCAGCAGCTACAGTTACAGTGCCTTCATAACCATACATTGTCTGGCCGCCAAATTTCATTGTACCTGCGTCTTTTACAAAAATTATTCCATTGTATGTAATTTTAGCAGCGTCTGTTGTAGGAGCAACCAAAGGATCGTATACACGATTTGGATTAACACCATGTTCTGGTCTGTTATAATAGAACAAAGTTCGTGCAAATCCAGAACCATAATCTGTTACTTTACCGCCCAATGTAAATACGCCGTTACTGTTTACAACCTGACCAGTTGCATTTTCATCAGTTGCAACATCTACAACTCTATCACCATTAAAGCTTACATAATCCATTACTGGAGCAGTATCATCAAAGTTTACATTATAGTTACAATATGCAGTAGTTTCTGTTTCACTATTCTTGTAAGCCACAACTTTAATAGCGAGAGTATCTGTAGTTCCAAGCTTATTCAAAGGAATCTTTGCAGTTACTCTTGAATAATATGTGTTAGTTCCAGAAGTAAAGCTTGTAGCATCATCTGTTGCTCTAATTGTTGCCGCTGCAGGTGTTGTTGCACTGTTCAAGCCTTCAATATCTGCCGCTGTGTAATATTCAACCTTCTGAATACCACTCTTATCGGAAATCTCAATCTGAAGTTCGTTGTAATTTTCTGTTGTCTTTAAGAACATATCTGCTGCATAAGCTTTTTCCGAAGTCTGTTCTGTTCTTTCCGCATCACTATATCCAACAATTGTTCCTGTTGTTGGAACCTGTGGAATATTTGTATCAATTACAAAGCTTCTTACTTCCGACCAGTTACCAAGCTTACAATTGTTATCCATTGCTACTACTCGGTAGTTAAGAGTAAACTTGTTAGTTCCATCACCCTGACTAGCACTTTCGCATTGCAATTCCTTAAACTTATTAACCGACAAGTTCCAGCTGGCTTTTCCATTTGCTTTAATTCCCCAGAAATCATCATGACTTTCTACACCGGCTACTGTTTTCACACTTGCAGTGAAGTCTGGAGTTGGTTTTGAGAATGTTGAACTTTCATTATAAATTGTGTAAATAGATGTTGTTCCATCTGTTGGATCAAGCATTGCTTTTAACAAACTAATATCTGCCGAATCAAATAAACCATCCTTGTTTACATCAATCTGAACATAAACGCTATCAATAGAAACATTATCTGTTGCAGAACCAATAATCTGAACTGTTCCATTAAGATTTGCATTTGCTCCTGGTGATGTTACTTCTACAGTTGGTCGGTCACCATAAGGATTATACTTAAGTTCATAAGTTGATAATGTACTTTCGTTACCAAGTTCATCTTTTGCGTAGAAGTAAACTGGGATTGCGTAAATATCTGTTGTTGTATTATGAACGATTTTTGTTTTGTAATCTTTCAAAGCAGTTGGATCACCTGGCAATCCGTTTACATTCAAAGTCCAGCTTGTTGTTAGTTTATCAGTATTGTTATCTGCTAATTTTACTTTTGTTGCACCGGTATCAAAGTTTTTATCATCCAA
This sequence comes from Treponema sp., assembly GCA_024402595.1. Classification (GTDB taxonomy): domain Bacteria; phylum Spirochaetota; class Spirochaetia; order Treponematales; family Treponemataceae; genus Treponema_D. The sequence continues at coordinate 93,903 of JAKSTL010000001.1, forward strand.
AACCAGATATTTAAACTCTGCAATTTCTGAAGAATCCGAAGTTGTACCAATAATATTTACAACACCAATTTCTGCATCATTTGCGTCTGCCAAATCTTCTGTAGTGTAAGCTACATCTCCGCTCTTAGCAGGACTAATAATTCCAATAACAGGACCATCATTATCTACAGTAAATGAAACTGGTGGAGTTGTTGTAGAAATACCACTCTTATCTGTAATTGTGAATACTACAGATTTTCCACCAGATGCCGCAGGAGTTTTTGTAGCTTCAATTCCATCCACATCCGCCAGATTTATCTTCAAGATATAATTTGTATATTCATTTCCGTCTACTGTTGTAGTTCCAGAGGCTTCCATTGTAAGAACATCAGTTGCAGTTCCATCACCAGCATCTTCTTTTACACCATCAATTTTTGCAGTTACAGAATCAATTCCGTTGGCATCGTAAACCGCAATCTTAATAAGAATATTCTGTTTTGTTTTTCCACCAACCTTATCAGTAAGTTCCTTAATTTTTGTAGTTGCTTTGTCAGCAGACAAGGCATCTTCTGCGTCAATTCCTTTATAATCAATGTAAGAATCTGTATATGATGGTGGATTACTGTCAAATGTATAACTTACTTTTTCATTGTTTGTTACAGCAGTTGAATATCCATCACTAGTCTTATAACTGATTTTTGGCATATAAAGTTCATCAGCTCTACCTTCAGTTTCGTTATTGGTAATAAATACACCATCCTTTGCATCTTTGATGTAGAAATACATTTTCTTAACACCGTCAGAAGTATCGCTTGGTGAATAACTGAAGGTTCCTGAACTTAAAGTAACTTTTGCCACACTAGCCCATTCTGCTTCAGTTGTAATTGGTGTTGGAGAAATCTTCAATTCTTTAATTACGCCATCGTCATCTTCAATAGAACCACTAACTGTTGCATCATATTTTAACAATGTACCAGTTTTTCCAGTCAAACTTGAAAGCTTGATGATTGGTCGGTCAGAATCCAAATCTATTAAGTATGATGTATAATCTGTTGCTTTTATATCTGCTACATCAACACTAGAGTTTCCGGCTTTATCCACTGCTACAGGCAACAAGAAGAAATGTCCATTTGTTACGCCAGCACTTTCCAAAACGCCGTTTGTGTAATAATTAGAAATCTTCCAACCATAAATATCCGAAACATTAGCACCATAATCGTGAGTTTCATCATCAGTTCCAGGATTTGTTGTAATTTCTTTAAGTAATTTCCATCCATCTGCAGTGCTAATACTTGCATGAACTGTTGGTGTAACATCCTTATTCTCAGCAAAGAAATAATACAAGCTTAAAGAAACTGGAGTATTTTCTTCTTCAACGCTACCACTTAATGTTACATAACCATTCAAAGTTGAATCTTTAGCTGGTGAAGAAATATCTGTTCGTGGAGCACTTGTATCAACCTGAAGTTCAAAGCCCTTTGTATCATTTTTGTTTCCAGCCGAATCATAAGCGGTGATTGTTACTGAATAAGAAGTTCCTACCAGTTTTTCAAATGCGGCATCACCTATTGTTGCTTCCCAAGTTCCGTTCAAAGCGTCTGAAGAAGCATCTATATATTGAGTAATTGCATCATCTCCATCAAAGGCCGAACAGCTCACTGTAATTTTTGTTACGCCAGAAGCATTATCATTATAATTACCTTTTAATGTGATTGCATTTGTCTTGTTTGTAAGAATTAAACTTCCCAAAGTTTCATTTGCAAGAACAGAACCGTTTTCGCCTACATCATATTTTAATTCTGTAAGTTCTGGTTTCTGTTCATCAATTTTGATTGTATATTCATTTGTATCAGATTCATTTCCAGCCTTATCTACCGCCACAAACTTAATCTTATTGTGAGAAGAACCGGAACTTTCCGCAAATCCAGAAATTGTTGTTTTGAAAGTTTCTATTGTACCTGTGTCACTTGGAACAATTACACCTGTAGCTTCTGTTGAATAACTTTCGCCAGGTTTTTGAATCCAGTAACTCAAACTGCTAATTCCAGAAAGTTCTTCAACATATTGTCCGCTAATTTCAAAGGCTTCTGCTGTAAACCAATGATTATCTACACTGTCTTCACCTTCTGCGGCTACTACCTTAACATTACCAATCTTGGTGTTTGCTGTATCAAGTCGTGGTCTTGTTCTATCAATTGTTGTTTTATAAACTTCAGATACTTTGTTACCAACCTGATCTTCTGCAATCACTTCGATTGTGTATTCGCCTTCTGTTGCTGAAGACAATGTATATTTCCAAGTTTGAGCGGCAGTTTTCTTAGTTCCTGTTACAGGAGCAGTTGTAAAGTCGGTTTCTGTTCCATTCACTTTAAGAGTTACTGCTTTAAGATAAGTTTCAGCAAGAGTTCCTTCAATTACCACATTTCTGTTGTAAAAATTATTAAGTGTTGAAGCAGCTTCATCATTAACTTTTGTAATTGCAATTACTGGAGAAAGCTTATCTGCGGCAATATGCACAGGAGAAGCCAAAACTGTTGTATTTCCAGCCAAATCTGCAACTTTTACAAAGATTGAATATTCACCTTCTTCGCTAATTGTCTGGCCGTCAATCTTAAGGTTCCAATTATCTGCTGTTCCCAATGCCGATGTATAATCTTGAACAATATTTTCGTTAGAAGCTGGCCAAGTTGTTACATGACCTTTTGCAATTCCATACATTACAGAACTTAGTCCGCTCTGAATTGCAGTTGAACCAGTTTCTGCGGCTGTTCCATTTATAATTATATTTTTGTTCAAGTCGTAATAGTAAACACCACTAACTGCACTTAAAGCTTTTTCGTTTGTCTTAACTGCATTTTCGGTTGCCAAAGCAATTGTTGGTTTGTCCAAATCAAATACATAAGTAATATCTGCCTGTTCTGATTTATTAAACTTGTCTTTTACCACAAAAGTATTTGTTGTTTTTACCGAAGCTTCTGGTTTTGCAATTGTATAAATAATTGTCTGTTCGTCTGTACTTGTTGTATCCAAACTTGAATCAGTAGTTCCATCTGTTGCAGTCAAATTAGAAAGAAGATAATCATCGTCTACCTTTGCAGTAATTGTAAAGGCTTCATTGGTGTAATAAACATTTTCTTTTAGCTTGCTTGTAGAAACAGAAGTTGAAAGTTTTACCGTAGGATTTTTATCATCAACACCAATGTTTATTTTAAGAGTTTCTGTCTTTTGTTCTGCTACCAAAGTTGAACGATTATCTGGATTTGTATCTTCTGCATAAACCTGAACTGTATATTCGCCAGCCTTTGTAATTCCAAGTTCACTTAAGGACAAAGCTTTTGTTACTGATGTTGAGTTTATGTTTTCAAAAGTCTGAACCTCTCCATCATTTACCAGAACTTTAATTGAGCCAACTCCATCATCATCTTTTACCGTAAACTCAATAGAATCTGTTGTTTTGAACAAATTATTGTTTACCGCTACAGGATTTTCATTTGAATTAAACAATGGTGAAGTTAAAGCTATAGTTGGAGTATCTGTGCTCTGTTTTACATTCAAAGTTACTACTGCATTGTTTGTATTTCCAACCTTATCAGTTACCACAATCTTAAGCTTGGTTTCTGCATTATCAGTTAAATCTCTTGTATCCTGATTAAATCCATAGCTTACAAAAGCGGAATCTGTATAAGTATTTTGTTTTAAGAGAACATCATCGCTGTCATCAACAACTTTGTACAATGTAATTTCTTTAATTCCAGTTGTATCGCTGGCAGTTCCAGAAATGCTGATAATTCCATTTACATAAACTGTAGAAACATCATCAACCTTTTCTGTTACTGTTGGTGAATAACTTGGCACTGGCAATGTAGGATTTGTAACATCAATTTTCATAGAAATTGTGTAATCTTTAGAATTGCCCGCTTTATCTGTAGCAGTTACTACTGGAGAAAGACTTACATCTTCTGGTGAATCGCCGCCCGCAAGAGCTTTAAGTTCATCTTTAGTTAAGCTTACTGTCCATTTTTTAGTTGTCTTATCTAAAGTGGCAACAACAGTTTTTGCTTCTGTAAACTGAACTTTTACGCTATCTACACCAGAAAGTGCATCATCAAAGCTTCCACTTAATGTTAAAGCTTGTTCTGCATTCATATAAAGAGTTCCAGAAATTGCCGATTCTTCATCATCCCCAAGCTTGTACTTCATTGCAGAAAGCTCTGGTTTTCCTAAATCTACTTTTACTGTGTATTCTTTAGCATCAGAAACATTTCCGGCTTTATCTGTTGCTACAAGTTTAATTGTATTGTTTGCCGTCGCTGTACTTGTTACAAAGTCTGTGATTGTAGAGTTAAAGGCCTCGTAAGTTCCCTTATCGCTTGGAACAATAGTACCTGTAGAATCTGTTGTATAAGTTCCACCAGGAACTTTTATCCAATATTCAAGTTTTTCAATTCCTGAACCAGCTTCTGTGTATTCGCCTTTTACCGCAATTGCAGTTGTGTTGAACCAATGAGCAGCCAGATTTTCTATAGATTGACCACCGATTGTTGTATTTTCTTCCACAATTACAGGTTTTGTTGTATCAAAAATATACAGCAATTGTTCCGATGTTGATTTTCCAAAGATGTTAGTTGCTGTAATTCTGTTTGTAATTCTTTCGTTTTCGTTTGTACTAACTGCTGTAGCGGCAAAAACAAAGCTTCCTTCTGTTTTTTCTGTATTTTCAGTTATTGTACCAACGCTACCATTTGATGTTGTTCCATCACTCCAAACCACAGATTTTAATGTTTCTGCTTCTGTTACTGTTGCTGTACCCGAAATATTAAAGGTTCCGGTTGCATAAGTGTATTTCTTTCCACTTACAGTAGCAGAATAATTTGAAGAGAAGGCGTCTGGGAATGCAACGGTCAATGTTGGTGTTGCATTTTTTATTGTTTGTGTAGTTGTATAAGTTGTACTGTTTCCAGCTTTATCTATAGCTACAACTTTATATTCATTTGTTCCATCTGGAATTGCGGAAATATAACCGTTTTCATCACTATCAAAGGTGTATGTATAAACTGAATATGATTTTCCACCAATTGTTTCTGTAGAAGCCGCTCTTGTAATCTTAGTTCCATCAATTGTTACTGGTGAATCGTTGTTATAAAGAGTAACGCTTTCCAAACCTGAACCTTCATCAATTACCTTTGTTACCAGTTCAATCTTTGGTGTTGCATTATCCACAGATTTTGTAAAGGCATTGAAAGTTGGACCATTTGAATCCAACATAATGTTCAATTTTGCAGTTGGATTATTTGCTACAACCGATTTATTACCAGCATTATCTACAGCCGCAAGATAGAGAACATAGTTTGTACCTTCTACAAAGCTTTCTCCACTTAAATCAATGTAGTTTGTCCAAGAACCCGCCGCAGAAGTAATTTGTGTCCAGCCGTTTTCGTTTGTAACATTTTCTGTATAAACGCCATTGCTAATTGCTGGTGCAGAAGTTGCAAGTTTGTAGTAAAGACCTGCAACCTTGCTCAATCCTGTGTCGGCTACAGTTCCTTTTACGGTGTATGGAGCACTCTTCTTTCCATAAACGGTTACTGCATCTGAAACAACGATTGGAGAAGTAAGTGTAAAGGTTGGTGCATCAATATCTACTGTTGTTGTAAAGCTAACAGGACTTGCAGAATTACCACAATAATCTTTTGCTGTAACTGTAACTACATATTTTCCGCCAGCCTTTGGTATTGTTACCGACCAAGCTTGTGGGGAAGTTTGTTTTGTTGTTCCTGTTACAGGAGTTTTAGTAAATGCAAAATTATTGATTACTGCACCATCTTTTGTTGCTGTAACTTTTATTTCTTTTAAGTATGATTCCGTGATTTTTCCAGAAATTACAACTCCAGCCGAAGCCATTGTGTTGTTGTAATATTCAGGAACTGTTGTTGTAACTTCAATCACTGGCGAAGCTTTATCTGCAACAATCTTAATTGGAGAAATAGAAGCTTCATTTCCAGCCTTATCTTCTACTTTTACAAATACTGTGTATTCACCTTCGTTTTCTGCAGAAATGATTTCTGAATCAAGTTTAACATTCCAGTCTTTTGTTCCAGAAGCTTCTGTCCAATCTTTGAAAATCTCTTCAGCACTTGTTGGTACACTTGCCACATGACCTTTTGCAATTAAATACTTAACCGCAGAAATATCACTCTGGAAATCTTTTGTTGAACCATCTTCAACGCCTTCATCCTTGGCTGTACCACTAATAATGATGTTTTTGTTCAAATCGTAGTAATAAACACCACTTTCTACATTCAAAGCTGTTGTATTTGTCTTTACAGGATTTGTTGCCAGTGCAATAGTTGGCACATCAAGATCAAATACATAAGTTACGCTTTCCTGATTTGTGTTTGCAAACTTATCTGTTACAACAAAAGTATTGGTTACAGAAGATGATGTTTCTGTTTTGATAATTGAATATTCAATAGACTGTTCTTCTGTAGTTGCTGTACTCAAACTTGAACCAGCAGTTCCATTTGTTGCCGTCAAAGTTGAAAGCAAATAATCATCATCAACTTTTGCTGTAATTTTGAAGTTACTGTTTGTATAATATTTGTTGTTTATATATTTCTTTGAATCCAAATCTGTTGCCAAAGAAATACTTGGTTTTGCATCATCTACACCAATCTTAATTGTTTGTGTTGTTGTAGAAGCGGCATTATCATAACCGTCTGGGTTTGAGTCTACAATTTCAACTCGTAAAGTGTATTCACCAACTGAACTAATGCCTAAATCATCTTTTATTTTGTAAGTTTTTGTTGCAGAAGTTACACCGCCCAAACTTTCTGTCTTAACTGGAGTTGTACTACCGTCTTTATAAATATTGATTGTAGCAAGTCCATCATCATCGCTCATTGAAAGTGAAATTGAATCTGTTGTTTTGAACAAGTTTGTTCCACTTACAATTGGTGCATCGGCAGAGTTTACAAATGGTGCATCCAGTGTAATTTTTGGCTTATCAGTAGATTCATCCACTGCGAGAGACCAAGTTTTTGTACCAGAAATGTTTCCAGCTTTATCTACGGCCACCACTGTTACAGTTGATGTTTTTTGGTCATCAAGCTGTGTTGTATCAATTGTAAATGAGAAGTTTTTATAAGTTTTTTCTGTTTCTGCAACTGCTACCACCTGATTTTCAATTGGGGCATAAGTTGCATTTGCAAATGTCTTATAATATGTTGCTAAACCGTCTGCTGGTTTTGTAACAAACCATCTTATTTCCTTAAGACCTGTTTCATCTGTGGCAATACCAGAAATTGTTACTTTTCCATTGTATTTTGTTGCTTCACCAACAGTTACAGAAGGAATTGCACTGTTCAAGGCTAAAGTTGGAGCCTGTTTATCAACATCAATTTCAATTGTCGAAGAATCTGTTGCATTTCCAACATTATCTGTAGCTCTAATTACATAAGTGTGATGCCCTGTTGCAAAGTCTGAAACTGGCAGTTTGAATACATAAGTTGTACCGCTTGAAGATTCATCCAAAGCAATGTTTGTATCAACATTATTCTTGTAAAGTCGAACTGCCTTTATTCCACTTATAGAATCACTTACGGTTGCTGATAAAGTTACAGAACCTGTTGTTGCGGCAACAATTTGAGTAATATCTGCAGCTGCTGAACTAATTTCTGGACCTGTTCCATCTGGTTGAACTTTTATTGAATTACTTCCACTGTTAGCAGAAATTAAAGAAACATTTCCTGCCACATCTCGTGCCGCAATATACAATCCATAGCTGGTTTTTTCTGCATATTCATCAGAAGACATATCCACATTGATTGTCCATGTGTTTCCTGAATCACCTTTTACAATATTTGCCTTTGTCCAGCTGTCCAGATTTGTATACACTGTTTCATCTGTTGTTTTTGCTGGTTCCGCTGTGGCTACTGTGTAATAAATAAAGTCTTCAATTCCACTGGCAACACCTCTTTCTGGAGTGGTATCTTTTACAGTTCCTTTTACGGTAAAGTATTCACCTTTCTTTGTGTATGTTGTTTCACCAACTGTTGTTCCGCCAATATTTGTTACGGTAAAGGTTGGAGGTAAAGCATCAACTAAATACTGGAAGCTGATTATTGTTGACTGTCCATATTCGTCTACTGCCTTGTAATATTTTGTTGCATCAGTAATTCCAATTGTAATTGTATCTGTCCATTTTCCGTCATTAGCCAAAACAATTGAACTTTCTGTTGCAGTAGAAAGAGTTTCTGCATTGCCTGTACAAGTTGAATCTGCATAGCGTCCAACTACAACGGCAGCTCCATCGGACCAAGATCCGTTGATTGTTAAACTTGCCTTTGCGGCACGATAAGCGCCAGATGCTGTGGTCAAATTGAATACTGGAGCACCTGCATCAACTGCAAGTTTAAATACAGTTGATTTTGCATTGTAGCCTGTAGAATCCTGTTTACTATCTGCAACTACAACTTTTAATTCATACTTACCTTCTTCTGCTGGTAGAGTGTAGTTCAAAGAATAAGAAGTTTTTCCATAATCAGAAATTAGAGTTCTGGTTGTCCAATTTGAATCTGAATCTAAATCTGAATCTAAATCTGAATCTGAAAGTTTTTTGTAGCTTACAGTTACAGTTTCAATTCCATCATCATCGGTGATTGTTCCAAGTACGCGGTTATTGTTGCTTGGGCTAAAGAGGTTTACTCCCTGTGTTACATTTTTTATATCATCTATGCTTTCATCCGCATTACTGAAGGTTATCATTGGAGCATCTGTTGTCTGATCTACATGTAAGGTTTCTTCTTTTACGGTGATGTTGCCTACTGTATCAATTGCTACCACTGTCAGTTCTACATCTTTTGCAGTCTGTTCTGCTTTTGTAAAGTCTGTTGTGTCTATTGTTATACTGTAGTTTTTATATGTTCCGCTGCATTCAATCTTCTGTCCGCTTACGGCTGTGTAATCTGTGCCTGTGTGATTATAGAACCATCGGATTTCGGCAATGCCTGTTTCGTCGTTGGCTACTCCGTTTACTGTGATTGTTCCGTTTACTTTTGTTACTCCACCAACTTCCACTGTTGGACTTACACCTGTTATTGATAAGTCTGGTGCAGTTTTATCAATGTAAATATTAAAGCTTACGGCTGAATCATTTTTATTTCCGGCATTGTCTTCGGTTGTAATCTTAACTGCATAAGAACCATCTGTACCGTTTCTAAGAGCGTCTAACTTAGTTTTAGTAATTTCTGCTGCCCAATTGTTATTTTCATCTACAGTTGCAATAATTGCATCATCTCCAGTAAATCCACGACCAGTAATCTTAATTGACTTTAATCCCGAAACGGTTTCTTCATATTTACCGCTTAAGAAAACAGATTCTGTTGCCTTTGTATTGATAATGCTTCCCAATGCAGTTTCCGTGCCTGTTCCAAGCTTGTATTTTGTATCAGAAAGTACAGGAGCAGATTCATCTAATTTAATTACAAATGTATTATCTGTAATGTTTCCTGCGTAATCAATTGCTCTAAGCATTATTCCATTGTGACTATCTTTTCCAACACTAGAAACAAAACTACTCAATGTTGTGCTAAAGCTTTCGTAATTTCCAAAATCTGTTACTGTGAAAGAACCACTTCTTGCGGCACTAAAGTTTTCCCCTGGCTTTTTGATGTAATAATCCAGCTGTTTAATTCCACTTCCCGCTTCAAGATATTGTCCTGCAAAATTGATAAGGGCATTTGTAAACCAATAGTTATTTACCTGTGATAAATCTTGATTACCAATTGTTGTATTTGAAGAATCAAGTAGTGGAGCTGTAGTATCAATTCTTGTGGAAGCAATTAAAGTTCCTTCGTTTGTACTGTAATCGGTTGCAGTTAATGTGATTTCATACAATCCATCATCACTGTGGTCTGAACTTGCGTCCAAAGTAATTGTCCATTCTTGTTCAGTTGAATAACCATCGTCGCCATAAAGTTTTAATGAAGAATCAAAAGCTGTTGCAATTGAACTACCATCTTTTGTTACATTTACCGTATAAGCCTTAAGGAACTTTTCTGAGATTGTACCTTTAATTACAAGCTTATTGTCGGCTGCATTTACAGTTTCCAAATTATAATACTGATTCAATGCAGTCTGTGTGTTAGTATTTACTTCCTTGATTGCAATTGCTGGTTTTCCACTATCTGCTGCGATTTTTACTGGAGAACTTAATGCAGTTGTGTTTCCTGCAAAGTCTGTTGTTCTTACAAAGACTGTATAGTTTCCTTCTGCAGAAATTACTTCTCCATCAAGTTCAAGATTCCATGATGCGTTTGTTCCGTTTGCGTTTGTCCAATCAACAATAATTGATTCTCCGTCTGCTGGTTTTTCGCTTACATGACCCTTAGCTACAGCATATTCTACAGAAGCCACACCACTTTGGAAGTCTTTTGTCGTAACGCTTCCTGCATCGGCGGCGGTTCCTGCAATTTTAATTTTCTTGCTTAAATCGTAGTAGTAAACATCTTCAACTGGTGTAAGTTTTACCGAATTGTTTGTTGTTACAGGATTTGTGTTTGCCAGTGCAATGGTTGGCGCATCCAAATCGTAAACAAAGCTCATGCTCTGTTCTGTAGATTTTCCAAACTTGTCTTTTACCTTAAAGTTATAAACAACTGCCTTGCTTTCTGCTGGTGTTACCACAACTGTCTTTGTCTGCTGTGTTGAATCCTTTACAATACTTATTGCTTCTGGTTCTGAACCTGTACTTGTATATTCTAAGCTATCAAGTTTGTAATCATCTTTTACAGTGGCAGAAATTGTAAAGCTTTCGCCCTTTGCATAGTATTTTCCATTCTTAAGATATTCATCTCGTGTATTTTCAAGAAGCAAAGAAGGAGCTTCATCATCGGCACCAATCCAGATTTCCTGTGTAGTTGATGAACCGCTTGTTATTGTATCTGAATAAATATCTTTTACTGCAATTCTAATCTTGTATTCACCAACTTCTGTTATACCAAGAGAAGAAAGTGTGTATTCAAAAGTGCAGCTTGTTGGTGTTGTATTTCTATCGTCAGTTAAAACTGGAGTTTCGCTGTCTCCAACAAATACTGTTATTTCTTTAATTCCATCGTCATCGGTAATTGTTCCACTGATTGCACCAGAAGTTTTAAACAGATTGTTTTCTGGCTTTGAACTAATTTGACTCTGAGCATTCTTTGTTTCGTTTAATGGTGCGGCCAGATTTATAACCGGCTTATCTGTATCCTGATCTGTATAAAGATAATAAACATCAGGTTCAGAAATATTTCCACCTCTATCTTTAGAAACAACTGTAATAGCAGTTACTTCTTTTTCCTTTAATTCTCTGGAATCGAGTTCAAAACTATATGCTTTATAAGTTCCGTTTAATCCTTCGCTTGGTCGTCTAATAGTTTCGCCGTTTTTATTTATGTAGCTTAATTCAATTGAACTTAACGCTGTTTCATCTGATGCAATTAAATTAAGTGTAAGGATTCCGTTTACTGTAGCGGCTGTAACTGAATGACCTTCAAAGGTTTTTGCATTTTCTTTTACAATTGGTGTTACATTGTTGATTGAAACTGTTGGTATCTGCTTATCAACATCAATTTCAATGCTGCTGGAAGTTCCAATGTTTCCAACTTTATCCTGTGCTTTTATTTCGAATGTGTGATGTCCTGTTGTAAGTCTTGAAGCGCTTGTTGGTACTGCAAATGTATATTTGTTTCCATCCAATGTTGCTTCATATTCTGTATCCTGATTATTTTCGTAGAGATAAACCTTTTCAATTCCACTAACTTCATCATTTACTGTTGCCTGGAATACAAGATTTCCACCTGTGCTTGCAATAATCTGTATTGGTGCGCCACTTACTTCTGTAATTACAGGAGCTGTTCCATCTGGCACAATGATTATTTTGTTGCTGTATTCATTTTCTTCAATCTTTGAAACATTACCTGCAACATCTTTTGCTGCAAGATACAGTCCATATTCTGTTCCTTCTGTGTATCCTGTTGAAAGATTTACTGTGAACGACCATGTACTTCCGCTATCACTCTTTACAATGTTTGCCTTTGTCCAGTTATCAAGATTTGTATAAGCTCCGTTTACTTTTGCTGGTTCTGTTCGGCTGATTGTATAATAAATGAACTCTTCCAGTCCACTTTCTGTTCCATTTGCAGGACGAGGATCTTCTGCTGTACCGTTAATTGCGAAGAACTCTGATTTTTTTGCGTAAGTTTTTCCTTCTGATTCACTACCACCTTTACTTAAAACGCTAAAGGTTGGTGGTGTCGCATCAACTTTGTATGTAAAGCTTACATCTGTACTCTGTTCATACTGGTCTGTTGCCTTGTAGTATTTGGCTCCGTCTTCCTCTCCTACCAGGAATGTGTCGCTCCAAGTTCCGTCATTATTTATAACAATTGAGCTTCCTTCTGCACCAGATACTGCTTCTGGAGTTCCTGTACAAGTTGAATCGTTATATCGGGCAACTACAATTGATGTTCCGTCTGACCAAGAACCGTTGATTGTAAGGTTTGCATTGGCCGCTCTATATGCACCACTTGTTGTTGAAACTGCAAATACTGGAGCTCCTGAGTCTACTGCAAAAGCGAATGATGTTTCTTTTGTGCTGTATCCAGTTGAATCATTTTTACTGTCGGCTACTTCTACTAATAATTCATAAGGACCTTCGGTAGCTGGCAATGTGTAGTTCAATGAATATGAAGTTTTTCCTCCAACTTCAATTGTTGTAGGATCATTCCAGCTGCGGGCTCTAAGCATTTTATAACTGATTTTTACGGTCTCAATTCCATCATCATCGGTAATTGTTCCAAGTACGCGGTTATTGTTACTTGGACTAAAGAGGTTTACTCCCTGTTTTACATTTTTTATATCATCTATGGTTTCATCCGCATTACTGAATGTAATCATTGGAGCATCTGTTGTCTGATCTACATGTAAGGTTTCTTCTTTTACGGTGATGTTGCCTACTGTATCAATTGCTACCACTGTCAATTCTACATCTTTTGCTGTTGTTTGTGCTGCGGTTGTGAACTTGGTTGTATCTATGGTTATATTGTAATTCTTATATGTTCCGCTGCATTCAATCTTCTGATTTTCTACTGTGGTATAATCTGTATTTGTTTCATCGTAATCATAGAACCATCGGATTTCGGCAATGCCTGTTTCGTCGTTGGCTACTCCGTTTACTGTGATTGTTCCGTTTACTTTTGTTACTCCACCAACTTCCACTGTTGGACTTACACCAGTGATTGAAAGTTCTGGAGCAGTCATATCAAGTTTTAAGAAGGTTGAATAAGAGCTGATGTTTCCAACTTTATCTGAAGCGGTAATTTTAATGGTTACGGTTGAATCTTCTTCGCCCCGGAATGCTACTAATTTTTCTGCAGAAATTGTACCTGTCCATTCGTCGCCAGAAATTGTTGCAGTTGTAATTAAAGTTCCATCATCTTCGTTTAATTCAATTTTTGACACGCCAGAAAGAGCTTCTGCAATTTTTCCTGAAATAGTTATTGGTTTTGTACAGTTCAAATTGATAACTGAAGCCAAAGGTTCTTTAGAAGCATCCCCTATTTTTGATTTTAATTCAGAAAGAACAGGAGCTGTTTTGTCGGAAATCAAAAGAATTGGTTTTGAATATGAAACATTTCCAACATTGTCTTCGGCTCGCAGGAACAATGAATAATCACCGTCAGCTGTAAAATCATTTTTAAGATTCCAGTTGGTTGAACCTGTTGTAAGAGTCCAATCTTTTTCCAATACGCTTTCATCTGCTAAAACAGCGTCTTCTGCCAGTTCATAAGCCGATTTTTCTGCTGTACCAACATAATGACCTTTGAAAATCTTATATTTTACGGAAGAAATGCCACTCTGAAGGTCAACATCACTACCACCATCAACAAGCACACCGTTTAATGACAATGTGTTGTTTCCGTTTATGTAATTTATATTATTCTGATTAAAGCCTTCAACAACGGCAGTTCCACCAATTGTTTTATTTACGATTGAAGAACTGTCGGCAGAAACCATTCCAAACTCTGGTGAATCCAAATCGAAGATGTATTTTACAAGAGATTTTGCTGTACTTGCATAAATATTTGTTGCTATGAACTCTGCATCGAACTTTCCGCTTTCTGTTGGTACAGAAATTGTGTATTCGCCTGTGTATGAAGTTGGGTCGTCTGTAAGTGAATCTTTTTGGCTTTCTTCATCATTGATTACAAGTGTAACAAAAGATAAACCGTTTCCTGTGGAACTTGCAGCGAATGGCACGGTAAAGGCTTCTTTTGTAAAGTAATATTCACCGGCTCGTGCATTGTTTGTAAGTGGATTTGTTACAGAAATAGTTGGCTTTGTATTATTGATTGAATATGAAGCACTATTTGTGGTGTTTCCTGCTTTATCTGTTATAGATACGGTGTATTCATTTACTGAATCATCAACAAAAATTGTCTGTACCTGATTGAAAACATAAACATCATAAGTTTCTCCATCAATTGTTACTGGTTCAGCCTGTTTTTGAGCAGCAATTTCTGAAGTATTTCTATTCATAATAAGTTTTATGCTTGCAATACCACTTTCAACATCTTTTGTATAAACCTTAATGTTTGTTATTGCATTTTTTGTTTCGTGTTCAACTTTTGCCAGTCTTGGAGCGTAACTATCAAGATACAAGCTTAAAACCTTTGATGTTGCATTTTCTGAAACTTTTGAAATGTTCTGGGCTTTATCTTTGGCGGCAAAATAAACCTTATAAGTTGAGCCTTCCTGGAAAACATCAGAATTATCTGCATTTTTTGGTGAAAGATCGATATTTGCTACCCAAGTTTTTTCACCGCTAACACTTGTGGTTACAACGGCTTTTTCCCAATTGTCGGTAATTATGTAAGCACCGTTTTCAATTTGTGGTTGAGATTCTGAAACAATGTAATAAATATAATCTTCAATTCCACTGGCTGAAGCATCTTTTATTGCATCACCTGTTAAATCTGTTACAGAACCTTTTACTGTGTAAACTGAATTGCGGCTTGCATATCGCATAACATCACCGCTGGCAGAAGAATAGGTTTCTCCTTGGTTCAGCTGAGTTATGGCAAAGGTTGGTGCATAGGCATCGATTAAATAAGTGAACTCTTTTTTAATTGACTGGCCATAAGCGTCGGTGGCTTTTATGTAAACATTGCCGCCCAAATCTGTGGTTGGAATTGCAAAGCTCCAGATGCCATTTTGTGTATTTGTTATTGTTATATCAGAAGTTCCCGCAATTCTTGTGGTATAAGCTGCATCTTCATAACAACCAATGATGATTTTATCTGCTTCGTCGGTAACTGTTCCCGAAATTGTAAAGCTTGCATTTGCTGCCTGATATGCACCGCTGGAAGTTGTAGCTGTAAGCTGTGGTGTACCATTATCTACGGCAATTGCAAATGGTCCATAAACTTTTGATGAATATGAAGTTTCGGCATTTGTATCTTCTACAAGGATTGTCATTTGGTAAGTACCAATCATATCTGCAGGAATTGTGTACTTTAAGTTGTAAGATTTGTCGCCTTCCTTGAAGTTTAATGTCTGAGGTTCTTCTATGGCAGAATCATCTGGGGCGCCAACTTTCTTGTAGCGAACTTTTACAGATTTTATTCCATCGTCATCTGTAATTGTTCCATTTATTTGATTATTTGTTGATGTACCAAAAATGTTTTTCTGAATAGCGGCAATGTGGGCTTCTGTTGTAAGAGTTCCATCTGCATTAGAGAGATTTACAACTGGTTCGTCGGTGCTTTGTTTTACATTCAACTCAATTGTATTTTCTGATTGATTTCCTGCATCATCTTGTGCTTTTAGAAGGATTGTCTTTTTGCCTTTTTCTGCAATGTCTGTTGTAGAAATTGAAGAAATGATGAGTTTATTTGTTTTTTGAACTTCTGACCATGTTTCGCCATTATCAAGAGAATAGGTAACGGAAGGCTTAACTGTAATGTCATCAGAAATATTGATTGTAGCTTTTACATTACCGTTTACATAGCGTGTTGTAACAGGAAGATTATTTACCAGCTCTGTTTCGTCAATATATGGTGATACTTCATAATCGCCAAACTCTGGTGGCAATGTATCGTTGGTAATCATTACGGAAGACTGGCTAGAAAGTCCGGCTCGTGTTAGGGTGGCCTGAATTATAACATTGAACTCTTCTTTTCCAATCTGCTCGATTACGGAAGTTGGGAGGGTGAAGCTATAAGATACACCGTATTTCTGTCCATTTTTTTCTGGTGTTGAAAGGGTGATTTTGTTGCTTGCACTTTCGGTTGAAGCAAATGGGGCTGTGTCTGTGGAATCGATATATGCATCAATCTGAAGAATATCTGGATTATAAACGACAAAACCTGCAAAATCTACGGCGGCGTTACTTGCAATTGTAACTGCTGATTTTTCTGGTGAGGTTACTGTAATTGTTGGTGGCGTTGAGTTTGCTGGTATAAACTTTATGGCAAAGGTGTCTTGATTATGAACTTCTACGCCTTTTGTATCAAAACCAATTACATCAACTATAAAATAATGGCCTGTTTCTAGACCTTCTATCAATTCGGAGTTTAGAGTGAAAGACATTGAATAAGTATCTGTACCAACTGTAATCTGCTCGTCGTGGGCATTTTGGTTTTCGAACTTATTTACAAAGTCTGTTGGATTTCCAGAAGCATTTGTATATGGATACAAAAGATATATTTCGTTTTCGTAGTTTCCATTTTTGTTGCGAAGGGCTGTACCTGTGGCATCGGATTCTATGAGGCGCAAACCAATTGTATCGACAATAAGTGGATCGCCGTCCAAACCTTGGGCAATTGTAACTGTAAGCTTGTCACGGTCACGGAAACCATAGATTTCGTCGCTGTTGGCATCAATTTCGTCCAAAGTTTCATAGGCTGGATTTACTACAAAAGAGGAGTAATTTGTAAGTTTATATGTTGGGTTATTTACAGGGTTTAATGAAAAAGTTGCATATTCTGTTCTTAACTGATCGCGATTAACATACCAGTTTACATAATCATTATAGATTTCATTTTGAATACAAGAATCTGCATTGCGGTTTATATCATAGGTTTTGAGGACATCATCGGTAAAAACTGAACCTTCGGTAGCAAGAACTGTATAGGCTGTGTTTGCGAAGAAGGTTTTCTTTGAATTGGTGTTGGCATCTCCGGCTAGGTAGAAATATTCGGCGCCATTTCCTTTATCATCAGCTTCGGCAGGGAGTTTTCGTGCTGAATCGTAAACAATAAGTTTACAATAGTAATTTTTGGTAATGTTTGCTTTTTCTGTTCCATAAATAAGTTCATAGAACTCATCTTCGTCTATAGAGGAATCCCAAACGGCAACTTCATTTTCAATGTCTTTTCCTGTGATGTGGATATTTTTTCTTCCTAATTCCACATGATTTTCGTCATAAACAATTACATCAACGGAATCAACCTGGCTGTCGTCACCTGTGGATGCTCGAATACTGAAAACTTGTCCACATTTTGTTGGATTTGATATTGCTGTGGTTTTTGGAGTGGTTAAAATCACTACTGGAGGTGTGTTATCTATACTGAAAACCTGTGTAGCTTCGGTTGAATGACCGTATTGGTCGGTGGCAGTGGCAGTTGCGGTATAGTCGCCATCGGGAATCTTGTGTTTTCCGTCTGCATAAAGAGTTGTAATCAAACAATCCCAAGTGCCGTCTTTATTAAGAACTGCTACATTATCGGCTTCGAACTGGGCTTTTGTTTCCTTATTTTCAAGAACAACTTTTATGTCTTTTAGACCATAATCATCATAATATGTTCCGGACATTGTAAAATCGCCACGAACATAATACTTTGGCAATGGATTTTTAATACTAACCTCTGGCGGCTGCGTATCAATTGCATTTCCAAGACCAATTGTGATATCACCATTACAAGTTGTAAAACCAAATAATGATAATAATACGATGAACAAACAACTTAATTTAATACTACCTTTTTTCATTGATAATCCCCTGCTTCAATAATCGGAAGTTTAAAATTTAATATAAGTATTATTTTCCCTACAAATTTGTAGAGTTTGAGTGAGACTAGTTTGTTGTAAAAGAATTAACATACGATCGAATAGATAGGACTCCCACTTTATTTAATACAAATATTATAAATCCAGAAAGTGTATAACGCAATGTTATTGTTTTATGGAAAGAGTTATTTGAATTGGTTTGAGTGGTAAAAGTCTATGAAAAAACTCTATACTTTAGGAAAATTTTCGGGTAAGTTTAAAATATGAAAAAAATAAATCCATTATTCGTAATTTTTTTGGGAATTCTTCTGATTGTTATATCTACTGGAGCTGTTATTGGCGGAATTTCTATTGCTCAATACAATCCAAAAATTGCCTTTTACAATGTTGATCCGCAAATTCAAAAATCAATTTTAAATTCTTTGAATGAGGAATTTAAAAATAATAAAAAACCTTTTGTTCCACTTGTACTTAATTCGGAAATTTCTATTGGAAAGCAGGAAAAACAGTTCAAAAGAGATTTGAAAAAATGCAAACTTTTAATTGCGGAAAATGACATGGAACTTATGGAATTTTGCCAGAATTCCACTTTGATTCAAAAAATGAGCGGGAATTTGGTGGAAGGAATGCCATCATCCATAATAAATCCGGAGTCTCGATGCATAGTTTATTCCACCGAAAAGGCGACTGAAACTGAAAAAACTATCGATTCAACTTTTGTAAAAACCGTTCCTCTTTTGTTTGATTTTTACCAGATTGATGTGAATTATCCAATTTACAAAGATTTGAACGCGGCCAATATTGTGACTTGGGCAGATTATATTGATTTTTGTGAAAAGGCAAAAAAAAGTGGAATTACTTCCATCAACTTGAATGGTAAGGACGAAGCCAATTTTCTGAACTTTTTTGGAACTGTCGCCGAAGCTCTTATTTCGCAGGAAAAATACACCGCCGTTTTGAATAAACTTTACGACGCTTACAAAAAAACCTCCCATTTTGATTTTTCTAACGACAATGCCTTTGAAAAATGCCTGACCAATCTTACCAGCCAAAGCGCCTTCAAAGAAAATCCACAAGAACCAAGTCTTTACCCGGTTGTTCAAGAATTAAAACAATTGTTCAACCGCAACATTCTTCCTCAGAACTTTGAAAACACTTCCACCGAATCTTTCTACCTGCAACTAAATGAGAATATGTGTGCCTCTGCTTTCCTAAAACTTTCCGACCATCGTAAAATCCAGCGCACCAACATCCAAAATTACAAATCTATTTATTGTCCTTCAATAGATTACACCACCAACCGCCGTTTTTGCGCCCCGGAAATAATTGCCGCATCATTAACAAAAGATAAAGCTGCTCAGGAAATGATAAAATGGCTTTGTGTAAATGACCAAACTCGTATAAGCACCGAAACAGGCCTTTCTCCAGTTCAAAAAAATTGTATGGTAGCCGACCAACAATCTGGTGATGTACGATACTGGCTTGCCGCTTCTCAGGGACCAGTTTTTCCATTTACAGCGGCAATTCCTGCAAAAGATGCACAATCTCAAGCTTACACCATTTTACTAAAAGCTATTACCGAATAGTTTTTACGCACAAAACTTATTGGCTGCATTCACCCCTTTGTTCAAATCTACTGAATGCAGTCAAAAGTAATATCTTCTTTTTCAATAATGGCACTTTTACTGCTACATAAAGCTCGGGTCAAACAATTCTGCAATTCACGAACATTTCCAGGCCAAGAATATTCTTCCAATTTTCGCATAGCATTGTAGGAAAGAGCTTTTCCTTCTTTTTGCACAATATTCTGCGAAATATTACCAATATCTTCTCGGCGTTCCCGTAAAGGAGGAATTGTAACAATATTAGCCGCCATTCTATAATACAAATCTACTCTAAAAAGTTTGTTTTCAATTTTTGACCTAAGATTTTCGTTGGTGGCAAAAATCAAACGAACATCAACCTTTGTCGGAAGATTGGAACCAACTTTGTAAATAAGCCCAGATTCTATTGCCGTTAAAAGCTTGGATTGCAGCCTTTCCGAAGCAGTTCCAATTTCATCAAGAAACAAAGAGCCACCATTTGCCGCCATAAAAATACCATCCCGATTTTTGGCATCGGTAAAAGCGCCAGATTTAGAACCAAATAGTGTCGATTCCGCCAAAGGATCTGGAATTGTACTTACATTTATTGGTACAAACTTATTTTTTCCACGATACGAAAGCCTATGAATTACATTTGCCGCCGTAGTTTTTCCAGTACCACTTTCTCCCAAAAGCAAAACTGGTCCATCCCGCCGAGACAAAGCAAGTATTCGTTCCCGAACCTTACGCATCTGCTCCGATTCTCCCTGCAAATACTTTTTAAGCATTACTTCCGCAGAAAACACCGATGGCAAACGGCTTTCATCCACCTGCTTATCCTTTGGCAAATAAGACAAAATAAATCCTTCCACATATTTTCTTATATAATTACTGCCACAAGGAAACGGAATGTGATAATTTACATTTTCGATAATAAAAGCCCGCATCATTTCGCTAACTTCAAAAGGAATAATAAAAATCAGGCGCTCCAAAAACTCGGGGGAATATTGGAGTTTAAACTCATCTACATCAATTCCAATCAAGGCTCTAATATCAAAAAGAACCACCGTAGATGCA
Source organism: Treponema sp. (assembly GCA_024402595.1). Classification (GTDB taxonomy): domain Bacteria; phylum Spirochaetota; class Spirochaetia; order Treponematales; family Treponemataceae; genus Treponema_D. The sequence goes on from JAKSTL010000001.1 coordinate 114,590, forward strand.
ACTCTGTAGTTTTCTTCCAATTCATTAATAATTTCGCAAGGAAGCTTTAATTCTACATAATCATTAAAAAAGTCCACCACATCACGATTTTTAGACACAACCGTGATACCTTCAAAGTGCATAGGAACATACATACAACTCTCTCTCCTTTGTTTTCTGTATAATCTTACTGTTACTTGAATATTGAGAAGTTTAAAATTTTGTGTGATTTATATTTATCGTTTAAAAAGCTTGTACCACAGAACAATCAATTTGAACCAAATAAATGGAAAAATCAAAAAGATTTTAAAAGGATTGTGGGCAATTTCCACAAAGATTTCATTTCCTCGGTCGAAAGTTTTTTCTTTTATGCGTTTAATTCGTTCAGAAAAAATACCAAAAGCATCTTTATAATACAAGAAAATGCTGGAACTAAAACTGTTTCGTCTTTTGTAGGCCCAGCAGTTTTTATCTTTAATTCCATCACTTACCAAAACCAAAGAAGGTTGAGCTTTAAAAATTGCCTGAACAATTGCTTCTTCAATTTGTTTTGGATAGTAGCCTACATAACGACCAACAATTCTTAAACCAGGAAATGTGTCGTGTAAATTGGATTCCGCTTTCTGAAGTGTTTTTTTGTTTGAACCCAGCAAATACAAAGATTTATAGTGACTATCTAAAATTGAAAGAATCTGAATAATTGCCTTAAACTGATTATATCTGACAGGAATATCCTTTTTCAAAAACTTAGCCGCCTTTAAAATGCTCTTTGAAACTGGCAAAACCAAAGCCGCGCTTTTTACACAATCTTTAAACTCACCTTTCCGTCTTGCTTTTAATAAATCCCAAACAGAAAGAAAAATAATCTGCTTTGTTCCAGGTCTGGCCAATATTTCCAGGATTTCGTTTTCTAGATTTTCGGGTTGGCAAATATCAATTGGGACGCCAATTAAAGAGATTCTTTGAGTAGACATAAACTTCCTACCAGATTTATGGATTTTTCAAGAACGGCCACTTTTATTTAATTTACACTTAACTAATTGATGGCAGTTTGAACAGCGGCAATTCCATACAATGCAGCTGTTTCACATCTTAATATATTAACGGAAAAATGAATTGGATAGAAAAGACCTTTTTTTACTAAAAGTTCAACTTCCTGAGGACTAATTCCTCCTTCACTTCCGCAAACTATACAAATCTGTTTTTTTAATTCATCAATCTGTTGTTCAGCACAATTTTCCGGCTGAATCTTTTCTTGATTTTCTTCTACTTTTTTTATTTTTGACTTTTCAATTATTTCTGACAAACTTTGGCAACCGTCCGCCCGTTCAGACAAAACAAATCCCAAAGCAATTTCATCTCGTTTTTCGTGATTTTCCAAATCATTTTTTTCAACCAGCTGAAGTTCCACCGCTTCATTCCACATTTCCACAGCGGCTTCCAAACTAACAGGTTCAAATATTTTTGTTTCTACTGGAGAACCACTTTGCTGCCGTGCTTCTTTTATCACCCGTTCCAAACGCTCTTTTTTAGAACCTGATAAAGCTTCCACACTGCTTTTTTCTGAATATTCACCAATTATCGGAACAATGTTTTTTATTCCACATTCCGTTGCCTGACGAACAATCTGCTCCAATTTTTGTGGTTTTGGAATAAACTGAAACAGCCAATATTCCATTCCATTATTTCCCACTTCTTGTTCAATAGCTTCTGCCTGAACTCCTCGTGTAATTGAACCAGATTTTTCACAAAGCTGAATGGTAATTTTTTTTGCTTTATCGTCAATTTTGGCCACAGTAGTATTTTCCAAAGAGCCATCCAAAAGCCGCACATAAAGCATATCGCCCACTTTTACCCGCAAAACCTGACGCAAATATTTAAAATCTTTTCCGTCAATGTAAATGAGACCTGCTTTATCTGGATTTTTATCTACTATAAACTGACGCATTTATTTTTATTGAACAACCACAATTCCTGTCACTTACTCTGCAGACTGAGCTTCTAGCTCCAATTCTTTTAAAGTTTTGGCAGATTTCATTAAAGTGCTGTAATCTGGTGAAGTTACAATTCTTATAGCTTCTTTAAGCTGCAAATCGTAATCCAAATCATAAAGTGGAGTTGCCTGTTTTCGCTGAACATAATTTCTTATAAGTCTTCTAATGATTCGAAGCTCCAGTTTATAGGTTTCAGCAATTTTTTCTGCTTCCCAAGCTATTTCCTCTTCTTTCATGTTTGGTTTTTCTTCTACAAGTTTTCCAACAACATCTTCTTTAATAAGGTTTGTATAAGCTTCCTCTTCTTCTGGAGTAAACTTTTCTATATTTTTGATTTCAAAATCTGGCGGAATACCAGTTTTATCAATATTTACATCACTTGGAGTATAATATCTGGCCATAGTAATTTTCATACCGTCAATATTGCTTAAAGGAATAACTTGCTGTACAGAACCTTTTCCGTATGTTCGTTCTCCTACAAGATAAGCCAAATGATGATCTTTTAACGCCCCGGAAAGGATTTCTGAAGCACTGGCAGAACCACGATTGATTAAAACAACAATTGGAAGATTCTTTTTTACTGTAGTTTTTGATGGTGTAGACTTAAATTGCTGATTTTCGAATGCAAGTCGGCTTTTTGTAGAAACAATTAAACCTTCATCAATAAACTTATCTGCAACTTCTGAAACGCTGGTAATTAAGCCACCAGGATTATCGCGCAAATCAATAATCAAACTGTCATAATTATTTGCTTCAAAAAGATTCAAAGCATCTTGAAGGCGGTTTGGTGTTTCTGGTGTAAACTCAATAAGACGAACATATCCAGTTTTAGCACCAGATTCTGATTCAATCATTCCATATTTTGCAGTTGGAACTTCAATAAGAGCCCGCACAAGTTTTACATCAAAGCGCATATTTGCACCACGAAGAATTGTAACTGTTACAGGTTGTCCAATTTCACCACGCAATAAAGCCAGAACATCATTCATAGACATATCAGGTGTTGGTTTTCCTTCAATTGCTACAATATAATCACCAGCCTGAATGCCCGCTTTTGCTCCAGGTGAATCTTCTATTGGAGAAGAAACTTCAACATAGGCAGGTTTTTCTGGAGTTGATTCCAATGCTTTTGTAATAGTAAGACCAACGCCGCCAAAAGAACCAGAAGTTGTATCATTCAAATCGCGCATAGAGTTTGGATCAAGATAAACTGTATAAGGATCGCCAATTGCATCTAGCATTCCTTTTATTGCGCCTTCATAAAGGATTTTTGCATCCAATTCGTCTACATAATTCTGCTGAACAAAATCAAATACAGAATTAAGTTTTTTCATATATTGAAAGCTGGAAGCCTTAGATTCTTTGCCGACTTTTGAATCCGCAAAACAGGATGAATTAAAAAATAAATTAATTAGAACAAAAACAGAAAAAAGGGTCTTTTTATTACCCATTTTTGAAAAAATAATCATAGGGCTAATTTTACTTCAAGGCTTTTAAAAAATCTATATTCATTGAGGAAAAAATATAGGGGATTCCTATTATAATTATGATTCTGACCCAAGTTTTTACTATTTCTGCAATATTTCCTATGTTAAATTTCTAGAATATGAAGTATAATACTTTATACTATGAGAAAGTCCTCTCCATTACTATTTTTATTATTATTCTCTTTTGGTACTGCTCTTTTTGCACAGGAAGCTGGATCAATCAGAACATCATCAAACATTGATGAAGCAGGAACTCAAGCTATTAACGCAGAAATTATTATTCCAGAGGATCAGCATCTTTTTGATATGTCAGCTAATGTAAAGATTGAATATTCATCTTCAAATGATGAAGCTCGTATTTTTTATGAATGTCTTTATATTACTTACGACCGTGGAGATGCTATGAGCACAACTGTTCAGTGCCTTGCAGATTTCCAGGATGAAAAGAATTATTACGGATATAAATATCTTTCTAATAATAAAGAAACCTTTTTTAAAGACTCAAAAGGTCATCGTTATGTTCAATACATTTCGTATGTAAAGTTCTACCGATAATTAATTATCATTTTTTTATATTCTCACAAAAATGGTTGCCACTAAAGATGCATTTTATAAAAACGCATTGAAATAAAGTGGCAACTTTTTTATTCTTAACAATTTTTTGTGTTCAAAGCGCGGATGGCATTCAAAATGGCAATAATCATTACGCCAACATCTGCAAAAATTGCCAGCCACATATTCGCAAAGCCTAAGGCTCCAAGCAAAAGACATGCAAATTTAACCACAAGGGCAAACACAATATTCTGGTAGACAATTCCAATGCATTTTTTGGAAATACCAATGGCTTTTGCAATTTTTAGCGGATCATCATCCATTAAAACTACATCTGCGGCTTCAATGGCGGCGTCTGAACCCATGGCACCCATAGCAATACCAATATCTGCTCTTGAAAGAACCGGCGCATCATTTATTCCATCGCCAACAAAGGCCAGAACATCTTTTTCACCTTTTTCCAACAGCAATTTTTCTACTTGAGTAACTTTATCTGCTGGCAAAAGTTCACTGTGCACTTCATCAATACCCAAACTTAATGCAACTTTTTCCGCAACCTTTTGACCATCACCCGTAAGCATAACATTTTTTTGAATGCCAGCTTTTTTTAGTTCTGTCAAAGCCTCTTTAGAATTAGCTTTTTCTACATCAGAAATTACAATGTGACCAGCGTATTCACCATCAATTGCAATATGAATAATTGTACCTGTAGAATGACAAACTTCGTAAGTTATACCAAGCTTATCCATCAATTTTCCATTACCAGCCGCAACAAGATGACCGTCAACCTGGGCTGTAACACCGTGACCGCTAATTTCTTCTATATTAGTAACTCTATTTCTATCCAATTCTTTTCCGTAAGCAGTTTGCAAGCTTTTACTAATTGGATGAGAAGATGCACATTCTGCCAAAGCCGCATATTCCAAAAGCTGATTTTCTTCCATTGCATTATGATGAATGCCTGTTACTTCAAAAACGCCCTTTGTTAAAGTTCCCGTTTTATCAAACACAACAATTTTTGTACGAGAAAGAGTTTCCATAAAATTGGAACCTTTAATAAGAACACCTTCTTTACTGGCTCCACCTAAGCCTGCAAAAAAACTAAGTGGAATGCTTATTACCAAAGCACATGGACAACTGATTACAAGAAAAGTCAAAGCGCGATAAATCCAATTGGACCATTCCCCTGAACTATGCATAAAAATGATTTTTGCCAATGGTGGAAGAATTGCTAATGCCAAAGCACTGTAAACAACCGCTGGAGTATAAACTCTGGCAAACTTGGAAATAAACTCCTCTGATTTTGATTTTCTGGAACTGGCATTTTCTACAAGTTCAAGGATTTTTGAAACTGTAGATTCTCCAAAAACCTTTGTGGTTTTAATTTTCAAAAGGCTGGTCATATTTATGCTTCCACTGATAATTTCTTCACCAACAGACACTTCTTTTGGCAAACTTTCGCCAGTAAGAGCACTAGTATTCAAACTTGAAGCACCTTCTACCACAATTCCGTCCAAAGGAACTTTTTCTCCTGGCTGAACCACAATTATTGTTCCTATTGCCACTTCTTCGGGATTTACCTGAACCAATTTTCCATCCTGTTCAAGATTTGCGTAATCAGGACGAATATCCATTAGTTCAGAAATATTTTTGCGGCTTTTTCCAACTGCATAACTCTGAAAAAACTCGCCAATTTGATAAAAAAGCATAACCGCAATGGCTTCGTTGTAATCACCACTTTTTTCGTAAATTGCCAAAGCAAAAGCACCAATTGTGGCAAAGGCCATTAAAAAGTTTTCATCAAAAATCTGGCGGTTTACAATGCCTTTTCCTGCTTTTCTAAGAATGTCGCCGCCAATAACAATGTAAATGGCAATATACAAAAGTGCCAGCGGGATTCCAAATAACAGTTCACCAAAAGCTTTGCCTCCGATTACAACCAATTTGGCAATTATATTTACTAGAATAATTCCAATGCTCGCAATGATGATTCGTTTAAGCATTTTTTTCTGCTTTTTTGTCATAAAAACCTCTTAATAAGCTACTAAAATAAGTGATGATAAATTAGTTTGTAAAATTATTTAAAATTCAATTTCGCAATCTGGTTCAACTTTTTTGCAAGCTTTTAAAACCGCTTTCATAACTTTTTTCTCATCTGCATTTTCTGCAAACTCAACTGTCATTTTTTGAGTCATAAAATTAACCACAGCAGATGCAACTCCTTCTGTTTTTTTTGTTGCTTCTTCCATAAGATTTGCGCAGTTTGCACAGTCAACTTCAATTGTGTAAGTTTTTTTCATATTTGTTTCCTCCAAGAATCTTTCTAATACAATTAAATAATTGTTTAATTGTTAAGATAAATATATAATCTAAGGGCTGAATGCTCAATAATTTTTTTTGGATTATTACCTTTTGGGCTAAAAGTATTTCTATTTGGAGCAAATATGGACGAAGAACATAATCACGCGGAATATTTTAAAATTGATTTTCTTAGAGGGGAATTGGCAAAAAATGATGATTTTCAGACGGTTGCAGATTATTTTTCTATTCTTTCTGATGCATCTCGACTAAAGATTTTCTGGCTTTTGTGCCACTCCAAGGAATGTGTGAATAATATTGCGGATTATTTAAAGATGACAACACCTGCAGTTTCCCATCATCTTAAGCTTTTACGACAAAAAGATTTAATTTCTAGCGAGAGGGATGGGAAAGAAGTGTTTTATAAAATAACCGACACAAGTAAGGCTCATGCTCTTCACGAAATAATTGAAAAACTTATGGCCATTAGTTGCCCGGATTTTGATAGTTCTCACGAAAAAATTAACGAAAAGTCGGAATATCTTGAAAACCAAGTGGCTACCATAAAACAAGTTCACGATTATTTGCTGAAAAATATTTCTAAGCGGATTACCATTGAAGAGTTGTCTAAAGATTTTGCTATGAATCCTACTACATTAAAGACAATTTTTAAGGATGTTTATGGAACTTCGCTGGCTGCTCACATTAAAGAACACAGGATGGAAAAGGCGGCTGAACTTTTAACCCAAACTGAACAAAGCATTAACCAGATTGCAACTTCGGTTGGTTATGAAAGTCAGAGCAAGTTTTGTGCAGTTTTTAAGGAAAGTTTTGGAATGACGCCTGTGAAATATAGAATGAACCACGGTGAGCTTTCAACAACTGCAAATAATTTGTGGGCCGAAAAAAAAGGAGCCCCGAAATGACATTCCAGGACTCCAAAACAACATGATTTAAGGTAGGATTATTGTCGCTTTATTTAATCAAACACTTAGTTTGTTTTTGCAATTACGATATCAGAAATTGTAACAGTTCCTGCTGGACATGTTCCAAAGTCAAATGTAAGAACAATATTTTCACAAGCTTTTTCAGGTGCATCAACTTTACCGCTGAAAGTAATTACATCACCATCAGTAAATGAAGCTACTGACTGTGGCATAAGAACTTCTGCATCATTTAATTTGAAAGTATATTTTCCATCTATTCCAGAAAGTTTGAAAGAAACATACCATTCATCACCTTCTGCAAGGCTTGCATCTGTTGTAAGGAAAAGCTGTGCCTGCCAATCACCAACAAGTCCTGTTGGCAATGTGTAAGAAACTGTTCCATTGTCAATTAATACATTGCTCTTTGCATCATCATAATTTTCAACATTGTCAAGAATTGGTGCCCATCCTGGTGCAAGGAATGCTTTCTTGAAATCTACTTTTGTAACAAGATTTTTCATTGTAGCCAAAACTGTTATTGTAGATGTTGTTTCGAAAGTTCCATCATCACAAGTATAAGTTGCTTTTACTGTAACTGTTCCACTTGTTGAACCAGCTGTCAAAACATTTGCTTCGATTGAAGAGTTAGTAGCATCTTCACCTTCGATTGTGTAAACAACAGTTGCTGTTACATCATTAAGATTTGAATCTTTTACTGTAAATGTAACTTTATCGCCAGAAGGAGCGCTTGTTGTTGCAGGGTCAATTGTAATTGCATTAACTGCTTTTACAGGATTTTCTTTAGCAGCCAAATAAACTTCTGTAACTTTCAAAGAACCTGTTCCACCAATAATAAGAGCCATTTCTTTTGCAACTTTTGGAGCTTCTCCGAATGCTGATGTTTCAATGTAATAAGTAACTACATCATCTGAATCTTTGTATACATTATATGTGTCTGTAACTTTTTTCTGAACTTCTGGAACTTTTACATTCACACCATTGTTACCTTCACCTTCACTGATTGTATATTCAGTTGTATCTACAGTGAAAACAATGTAATCATAGAAAGAAATTATTCCTGGTTTCATATTTGTAAGTGCAAGACAAACTCCAGAGTCTCCGCCCCACAAGTTTGCAGCACCCAATGTCAATGAACCATCAGCATTTTCTGTAATTGTTGATCCAGAACCCCATTCGGCGTAACCATTTGCCTTTTCTGAACCAATACAAGTCAGCTTATAAGAATAATCTGCTAAAGGGAAAGCTTCTGGATTCAGCTCTTTTTTATCTTCTCCCTGATTGTTTTCCGTTGGATTCTTATCTTCTGGAGCAAAAAGATTACATCCAGAGAAAACCAATACTGCAGAAAGAAGCATTGATGCCACCATAGTTAATTTTGTTTTTTTCATTTTATATCCTCCAATTCAAAAACATATTTATACAAATACCGTTTTATACGAATATTTTTACCATCACTTTAATTTAAGTATTACTGATTTTCCTTCTGCATCCTCATAATCAAGATTGCGGATTTCGAACCAGTCATTTGCACTAAAACTTCCACCCCAGTCACCAGCTACGATTAGACAGAAAGCATTTATAATGTTGTCTTTACTAGCACCACTAACATTCATTTCTACAGTTTTCCAGTCTGTTTCACTAAGGCTAGTAACACCAGCAGATGCTATAGATTTTTTTCCTGGGTACATTGTTGCACTTGCACCACCATTATTTTGAACCGCAAGGCAAAGCGCTTTTGTATCAATTCTTCCTCTAATTTCAAACTTCATTTTTGAAACACCTGAAAAATCAATATATTTTGTGGAATCAGCAGCAATTAAACCGCCACCAACCCATCCGCCACCTTTAGAAAGAACAATAAACTTTCCAGAGTCAGCCTTATTTTCATAATCAAAGGTTCCTGCTCCATCACCCCAAACTTGAATATCAAAAATATCGTACGAGTGATTTTTACAAAGTCCCCAACCAGTACCACCAGTGCCACCGGAAGCGCCATTACCGCTTGTACCAGGTTTATTTATAAAACCAGAACCATCATCTGGAACTGCATCTGCCAAACATCCGCTAAAACAGAACATTGCAGAAACAAACAACAATCCCAATAGTCCTCGAACTGATTTTTTCATGTTTCCTCCAAATTACTTTTCATAATAATTGTCATATTAAATTGCCTGAAAACCAAGTTAGTCAATTTTCGTTAAGGTGTTATTTTTTCATCCTTTTGAACTTTACAAAACTTCCGGAGTAAAACGCCTATTCGTAGTTACAGCACCGGAAGCTTTTAGTTCTATTGGTAAACCCGCACATAATCTATAAGAAATTCTGCACCTGTACCTTGAAGTTTTGCGGCATCTCCAGAACCACCAAGATTTCCACCAATTGCTAGATTCAAAATAATGTAAAAATCTTTATCATAAGGCCAATTAGCACTTCCTGTTCCATCATTTGTATATGAATCCTGAGCTACATCATCGTAATAGGCAGTGATTTTATTTTCGTCCCACTTAATTGCAAAAGTATGCCATTCATCTCCCAAAGATGAACCAAAACTTTTACTTCCTATGCCTTTACCTTTATCTGCATAATGGCCTCTTGCATGTAAAGTACTGAACACTCGGTTTTCTCCACATGTTGATGGAGCATTTTCCATAATGTCTATTTCTCCACTATCAGGCCATTGTCCGTAATCAGAAGTCTGAGGCATCATCCAGAATGCAGGCCAAGCACCTTTTTTGTTTGTAACCTTTAAACGAGCTTCAATATAACCATATTTCCAATGAGCTTTTGAGTTTAAGCGAGCACTCTTCCAACCGTTATCGTAGAAAGCTTTAATTTTTAAACAACCATCTTCAACAATAGCTGTAGTTGCAGTTGTGGAATTATCTAAATAATTCTGAAGTTCATTATTTCCCCAACCAGCATTTGTTCCAGTCTGATACTTCCATTTTGTTCTTTCTGGAACACCGGTATAATCAAACTCATCAAACCAGACTAAAGTCATATCGTCTTTTTTCACTGGTTCTTCTTCCTCTATATCAAAGAAAAAACAGGAAGTAGTACAAACACTACTGATTAAAACTAGTGCCACTGTAAAAAGCTTATTTTTAATTTTTTTCATATTTTTATTACTCCTGTAAGATTTTTTACAAACCAAGACTACAATATACAGAGATTTCCATATAATTTGCGCCAGACATTTCTACGCCATTTGGAAGTGCAAGGTAAGCATCTGAACTGTCATCGCCAAATACACAACCTTTTACCTTCATACCAACTCTATTAGTTGCTTCTGCAAAAGAAGGTTTTGTAAATCCATAAGCAATATCAAGTCCGTACTGCAAAGGGAATGTTTGATTAAAGTTTCTCCACCAAGATTCTTCACCCCAGGCATTTAAACCAAGATTTGCTTTTACAAGCCAGTTGTTATAACGAACATCCAATTCACCAACAACAAAGTCCACAATTTCTTTTGTTCCTGCTGCCACATAAGCACCTGTTGTTGCACCCAAATGACCGCCATAAACATCTGCAATAATTCTTAAGTTTCCAAATGGATTTGCTACGATTCTTGTTCCAATTTGATACAAATTATTCTGTAAAGGAAGAGCTCCACCTTCGTACCAAATATTTGCTGTTTTTGAAGTTCCATCATTTCGTTTAGATGTTGCTACATCGGCACTGCGGAATGGTAAGGAATCTGTTTTTCCAGCAAACAATTGATACAAACCAGTTACGCTAAAAGCAATTGGAGCGCCTTCGATATCATTGCTATTCCATTCGTGGAACCAAGTTGCACCTTCTGGGTCATAGGTAAATACTGCTTCTACTTCTACAGCCTGGCGATTTCCCAAATCTACAATAAATGGAGAACCAGAAGTTAATGCTCTACTAACAGGTCCTTGAATTGGTTTTCTTGCCCGGAATACAGGATTAAAGGTCATATTTCCATAAACAAAATCTACACCGGCCTGCAATTCAATTCGGTTTCCTGAACCAGAATCTGCGGTAAAGTAACTACCACGCACTGCTTGTGGATTTGTTTCTGCAACCAAACCACGATAAATACCGTTAGCATAGATGTATGTGTGCTGGAACATATTTGTACCAACCTGAGCAAATCCACCTAAAGTATCAAGATAAGTAATTTTGTCTAATTTACCATTGGATTTTGTATAAGTTGCTCCAAGTTTTTCTGAACCAGAATGCAAAAGTCCAACTTTAAGAGTTGCCCATGGATTAAAACCAGTTTCTAAATAAATAGAAGCTTTTCTTCCAGGTCCAAAACTGTTGTATGGATCAAGATTCATGTTTTCAGAATGACCAAACTCTTCTGCATAAGTTGCATTCAAAACAATGCCGTCAAAAATAGTTTTTTCAAATGGAAGCCACTTGTAGTAATTTGCCTGAATCTGTGGAAGTGCTGCGCCCCAAATCTCTGGTCCGCCAATTACTTCTAAACCTTCCAAAGTATTTTTTCCAACAAACTCTAAAGCAATTGGAGCTTTTGAACCATAAGTGTCGTAACCAATAATATCAAAGGCTTCTTTAGAAATATTAAATGGATCTCCACGACCTTCAAATCCTGCATGTCCAACATGATAATATCCGTTTAAGTCAAAATCAAAAGTTGAATAATTAAAACTTGCTGAATAAACATCAATATACTGAAGTTCTTTTTCTTTGAACTCATCCTGATTTGTTGGATAAGCATTCTTTTTATAGTAGCTAGCCCAATTTTCTGTAAGACGAGTAAATGGTTCTGCATTCCAAGCTTTTATTACAATTTCTCCGGTAAGGTTTTCACAAGGATTTACTTCTACACCAAGAGTTGCTTCTGCACTAATCTGATTTTCAAGGATTTCGCCTTTACTATTTGCATAACGAGTAGCATTTTTTACAGAACGATTATTTTCTGCATGACTTTTCAACAAATCTACAGAAAGAGGTGATGTTGACTGAATATCAACCTTTGCCTGAGAGATTCTGAACAGATTATTTTCGTTCAATGTCTGTTTAAGAGATTTTTCAAGACCTTTTGCAAGGAAGTCACTTACATCCAGCATATCAAAATATTCTTCGATTTCTTCTTCCAATGCATCGTACAAAGAAAGATTATCCCACATATCCTGGAGGAAGTAATATGCCGCACGAGGAATGCGAACATTTATTCCGTCTTCTTTTATTGGACTCTGAGCACAAATACCGAACCATTCTTCCGACATATTGTTTGTACCGTCTTTGTAGTCAACATCGTATGCAGAACTTGACCAAGAAGCGGCATCATGAACATCAAGATTTTTATTCTGATAGCGTTTCCACCATTCATCCATCCATTCAAAAACGAATCCACCAAGTACATTCTCGCACTTACCTTTACAATAAGACTGCTCATACATTTCCTGCCACTGAGACTTTAAGTAATTCATCTGTGCAATCTGATCTTCCTGCATCAAAATGTCATTAAAGGCATCGGCACCAGCTTCTGTGAAAACAATTGGCTTATTCAAAACATCACGAACATTTTCGTAGAAGGAATCGTAGAATCTATAACCGCGGTAAGCATTTACACCAAGCACATCAAGACTTGGACAAAGCTTTGCAATTAAATCCAAATACTGTGTATCACCATTAACAATACCAACTGGATGATTTGGATCAATTTCTTTACAAGCGGCCATGGCTTTTTCCATTAAATCGTAAAGATAACCAGCTTTTATGGTGTTCTGTTCGCCCATTGGAAGATTTTCAATTTCGTTTGATGACCAAACAAGACCGTAGTTGCTTTCGTTTCCAAAAAGATACATTAAAACACCTTTTGTATCTTTGTAAGTTTCAGCGGTTTTTCTTGCCTGTTCAATTAAAACTTCACGAGTGTACAAATCAGAATAGTCTGTATTTGCGTGCCAGGTTCCTTTTACAGAAACACCATAACGACCTAATGTATCATTTACGATGGAATAGATTCCGTATTTTGTATAAATGTATTCAACCCACTCTGGAGGAATCATTGTAAAACAACGGATTGCATTTACTCCCATAGCCTTGAGCATTGGCATATCTGTATCAATCATTTTTCTGATGTATGCATCACTCTGACTGAACAAATCGAAGGTATGAGTTTCGCCAATTGGTGTAAAAGACCAAACAACACCTTTAATTTCAATTTGATTTCCATCTTCAAGGATGCGCCATCCATATTTATCTTTTTCTACTGTAACTTTCTGAGCAAAAAGAGATGCTCCTAAAACTAATAATGATAAAGCTGCAATTATTTTCTTTTTCAACATTTTCTTTCCTCCCGCCTATTTTGTTAATTCAACAACCTTTCCGTTACCCCAAGAGGAAGCATCGAGGTAAGTATTATCCTGATGACTATTCCAGTGAATCAAACTGATTCTTTCCTTTCCGCCATCTGCATCGTTAATCTGGAAATCGCCACGAACTTTCTGATTAACTTTAAGCTCTTTTCCACCAAGAACGGACATTGGGAATGCGGCTTCGATTTTGTAGCCAGTTTCTGTGAATACATAGGCAACACTAATTTCTGGATTTGTTGTAAGAATATCGTTTAAGCTGACTTTTACATCGTTTATGTCTTCTTCGCTGTTTGAAGCAATTCGGACACGAACATCGGTTGGTTTATAGAACTTGTGACTTGATGTATCTGTTCCAAAGAAGAGTTCTATTGAATCTCCACGCCATGCCTGAGCAATTTCGTAAGCGTTTGTTCTTGGATCATCATCTGTAATATCTGCAAAAACATAGAGATAAGAACCATCTGTTCTGTAAACAAAATGGCCATCTGCATTTTCTGGCTTAAAGGTTCCACCGTAAACCATGGTTCGTACATGAATACCTTCCAAGCCATCCCAGTCATCAAACTCGCCGTCGATTACAGGTTTGTCATCTTTTGAGAAATAAATTGGGAATGATTTTTCAACTTCAATATCAACACTTTCTGTTTCTTCTGGCACATAAGGTGGTGGTACAATCTGTTTTTCATTTATTGTAAGACAAGCTGTAAATGACAAACAAACTAACGCACTCCAAAATAACAAATAAAACTTTTTCATTTTCTCCTCCAAGTTTTCCACTTTTAATTGTAGTGGTAACAATGGAGAATAAAAGACAGTTGATTTTCAGAATGGTGTTTTATTTTCTGTACTTAGTGTTGTTTTTTCCACTCACTTGGAGTTAATCCTGTGGCTTCTTTAAAAGTTTTCATAAAATATTTTACATCGCCAAAACCTGACCGTTCTGCAACTTCATAAACTTTGTAACAGTCCTTTTGCAACAAGCGGCAGGCTTCATCAATTCGCATTCGTTTTATGTATTCGTTAAAGTTCATGCCCATGTGTTCTTTGAACTTTTCGGAAAACCAGGTGTAATTTATGGAAACTTGATTTGCCACCATCGCCATATTTATGTTTTTGGTGAAATTGGCTTTTATGTATTCCAAGGCTTCTTCGATAAAAGGATATTCCACATTATTTCGTTTTAATAATTCTGAAATATAAATGGTGTAATCACTGACATTTTTTATCCATTCTTCCAGAGTTTTACATTGAAGGATGTTTTCTATCATTATTCCTTTTAAATGGAGATAAAAATCTGATTCTGTATAAGCGGAAAAACGGGTGAAAAGATTTTCTGTGATTTTTGTATAAAGGAAAAACAACATTTCTGCCTTATTTTTTGCGCTATCATCAGTAGTGGCAAAATTAAAGAGCGCTTTTATTCTTTTGTTGATTTCTTCTGGCTCTGTGATTGTAAGCTGAGAAATACAATGTTCAAAATCGTCATTTAGTTTTGTAAAATCTAAAGCTTGTTCCTGTTCTTCATAAATAAACACGCCCTTCTTTTCCTGAGCAAAAAAGATTTGGAGAATTGCTATAAAGGCTTGTTTTTTGAAAAATCGCAAAGAAGAAATGTTGTTGCTAGGTGAACTAATTCCTATTGAATATTGCGAGAGTGAAAAATCTGATTTTATGATATATTCGGCTTCTCGTGGAATGATTATGCTTTCAAAACCTTTTTTTGATTCGAGGGTGTAATAGTTTATGTTATCCATTGCCTGAATAATGGCATTTTTACACTGATTTCCAATAATATTCAAACAATAATATCCGTTTACAAAATTGGCATCAGAAAGAGAGTTTTGTTTATTTATGCGACCTTCGTTTATAATTGTTTTCAGATTATCTTCGGTGCGCTGTTTTTCTATTTTTCTAAAGGTTGAAATTGCCTGCTGAACTGCATTAACCAGTTCTGTTTTATCTACGGGCTTTAGAATGTAAGAAAGAGCTCCATTTTCTATGGCGGACTTTGCATAAACAAAATCATCAAAACCACTAAGAACTATTATTTCTGGTTTAACTTCCAGTTGAGATACATTTTTCATCAATTCTACGCCGTCCATAATTGGCATTCGAATGTCTGTAAGCAAAACCTGTGGTTCATCGGCTTTACAAATGTCTAAAGCTTCCTGACCATTTTTGGCTTCTACAATCTTTAATTCAATATTTTCTAAAGATTTTGTAATAATTTTTGCGATTCCTGCTCGAATTAATTTTTCATCATCGGCAATTACAATTTCAATCATAGTCTAAACCTCTCTTTTTAATTCCTTAAATGGAATTGGTACACTGATTGTTGTTCCTTCTCCAAGTTTTGACTTTATTTCTATTCTGTAATCTGGACCGTAAAAAACTGTAAGTCGCTGCTGAATATTTTTTAGTCCGATACTTCCTTTATTAACTTCTTTTTCGTAAGTATCATTTTTTAAATACACATTTAGATTATCTACCTGTTCTTGAGTCATTCCACAACCAAAATCTTGAACGCTAAGAACAATTCTGGATTTATCGGGTGAAATCTGTGAATAAACTCGCAAAGTGGCATCTTTTTCTTCTTTTTCTATGGCGTGTACAAAAGCATTTTCAATTAATGGCTGAAGGGTCATTTTTGGTATTTCCACTTCCATTAAGCTTTCGTCTATTTGTAAATCCAATGTGATTACATAATCGTTGCGGACATTTAAAATATAGATGTAGGAACGGATATAATCAATTTCTTGGGCTAAGGAAACACGATGAACACGCCAGCGCAAACAATAGCGCATCATTCTACCAAGAATCTGCAGGCTGTCGGAAATCTCTTCTTCATCGGCTAAAACGGCCTGCATTCGTATTGTTTCGAGAACATTATACAAAAAGTGTGCATTTATTTGATTTTGCATTGCCTTCATTTCGGTTTCTGCAATTAGTGACTGTTCATCTTTTATCTGTTGAATCTGGGAAGTAAGCTGCTGTGTCATTGAATTAAAAATACTTTGAGTTTCGCTAACTTCATCAATTCCATCTACAGCAATTTGAATGGAAATATTGCCTTCTTTTACTCTTTTCATGCCATCCATAAGAGAATAAATGCCCGAAAGTAATTTTGTGCTGGCGTATCGAATTACAAAATACAAGGCGATACTGGTAATAACAAAGGCTATAAAAACTACAAATACAATAACAATAAATCTATTTCTAAACTCGATTAGTGAAGTGATTTTTACAATGTATGAATCTATATTTGGAATATATTGCCAGCAAACTTGTTTTTTAAGGTTTCCAAAAGTGATTTTTCCATTTTCTTCTGGGGTTTGAAGGATTTTTTGTTTTACAATTATGGTCTGTCGCTCTGAAAGAGTTTTTTCGTTATAGGAAAGAGATTTTTTTACAATTTCAAAATGTCCGTCGGAATCTGATCGATTAAGAATTAAGTAGGCAGAATTGGTATTTTCTTCTTCGTACAAAAAAGGGAAAATTGTTTCCATTCTATAGGCAATTTGAATGAAACCAGTTTCTTTTATGCCTTTGTTGATTTGTCGAGTTGTACAAAAGGAGGGAAGCTGGAGAGATTTTTGGTTTCCTAAATAAGATGCCTGATAATCATAATTCCAACGCTTGTGTGGTTCGTTTTCTATGCGTTTTGAGCTTAAAAATACTGGCCATCGTTCTGGTATGCGGGTGTTTTTTGGGAAAATGCGGATTGCATAGATGTCTGGGGTGATTTCGCAAACCTGTTCCATATAGCTGGCTTTGGTGAGGATTGTGTTTATTAGTTCGTTTTCTGAAATACTTTCTGGTCTGGCTAAAAATAAGGTTAGTTCTGTATCGCTTAAGATGATACTTTCTACTAAATCGATGGTGTTTATGGCTTCTTCAACTTTTTTGCAGCTTTCATTTAAAAGATTTACTTCTTCTTGAACAATTCTAGATTCTTCTTTTGAAATTAAAGAATAAGTAATTGCGCTGATTAACAAAAAGAGAGGACCTATAACGATGATGGAATATACTAAAACTATTCGCTTTGAAAAAGACATATTCTTCATAAAAAAATTATACCATGAAATAGTATTATGGCAAAAAAATGATAAACTCCTTTCAAAATGATGGGCCACTCAGAAGGGAGAATCCTTATTTTTCGTCGCCGCTGGGATCCGCTTTTTTGAAAGGTAGAATGCCTGTTAAGCAGTATTTTTTATTTATGCAAACAAAAAGGAGCTATCTTAACCACAACGATTAAGACGCTCCTTTTTCCTAAGATATTTTAGAAATTACATTCCTAATTTTTTCTTATTGATTTCCATAAGTTTTGACTGAGCTTCAATAACTTTGTCATATCCATGATCTTTCTTGTATTTGTTGAAATCAGCAATAATCTTGTCGAAATCAGCTTCTGAACTTGCACGGATTAACTGTGGAAGAACTTTACCCCACTGTCTCTGAATATCTTCAGATGCTAAAGCTTCGTCTGATCCAACTGGAAGTGTAAGACCATCATAAGCTGCAAATGAGTGTACATAAGGGCGTGTCCAGAGCTGTGGCTGTCCAAGAGCTGGTGAATATTCAACACCGAACTGTGCCTGCCATGCTGTATCCATCAACATCCAATATGTATACTGAATACCAACTTCTGTTTCCTGTTTGTTCTTGTCTTTTGAATCAAGTTCTTTCATTTCTGGTGTAAGTGTTGGAATACCGTCTACCATTGTGTAGTGCTTGTTCAAAATACCGAAGTTTGTATCCATCTGTCCTTCTTCTGAAATAAGATATGTAAGGAACTGAATAGCACGAGCTTTATCTTTACAGTTTTTAGAAATCAAAGTAACTGTCCAACCAGCGATTCCACCACCAGCGAGTGTTGGATCATCACCTTTAGAGTTCTTTGGACCCTGAACTGCAATGTAGATTGAGTTTGGATCTCTTTCATAAAGTGCATTCTGTGCAGCCTGCATATCCCAGTTCTGATAGAGCATACAGAAGTAACGACCCTGTGCTGCTTTTTCTTCAATCTGTGAGCGTTTGTCTACGAAAATATCTGTAGAAATAAGTCCTTTTTCATGTGCCAAGCGGAAAGCTTTGAGCCAGCGAACATATTCTGGATTTTCTGTAAGACCAAGATCAGCATTCTGGAACTTTCCATTTTCCTCTGGTGGAATTGCAAGGAAGTGTGCCAAGTAACCCTGGAGCTGTGAACAACCTGTATCACCGAACTCGTTTGTACCGAATGGGATTAAAGACTGACCATTAACTGTTGGGAACATCTTTTTAGCAGCTTCGAGAGCAGCAACAAATCCTTCTGGAGTTGTCATATCTGGTGAACCTAAAGCTTCATACATATCCTTGCGAACGAGGAATGTTTCGTTTGAAGTAAGTTTACCATTGAAATCTTTGTAAGCCTGTGGTGTGAATGAAGCGTTTGGATAACCATAGATGTGTCCATCTTCCTGTGTATACCAACCGATTTTGTCATTATCAACAACTTTGAAGAAGTATGGATCGTAGTTCTTAGCAAGTTTATCAAGTGGTTCAACAAGTTCAGAATCGATCATCATAGGAATCTGTCCTTCCCACCAACCGATTGTAAGTAAATCTGGAAGTGCATCACCAGCAATCATAGCATTAAGTTTTTCTGCTTCGTTTCCTGCTGGAATGATGAAGTTGATGTCTACACCAGTTTTTTCTGTGATGTATTTAGAAACTTCTGAGTCTCCCCAATGGCGTGCAAACCAACTGAAGTTAAGATACCAGTCAAATGTGATTTTGTTGTCTTTATTTAAAGTCCAACCTGGAACATTTTCTGTACCTTTCTGTGTTGCATTCTTTTTCTTTGATTTCTTTGTTGCGGCAAAAGCTGATGTTGAACATGCTAATGCTACTAACAAACCAACAGCGATTATTTTTCTTCCTTTAATCATACTTTCCTCCTGTATCATTTATGATTAAATTATTTTGCTATTTTTAGAACAAGACTATTGTTAAGCCTTGTTCATGTTTCCCTTTTTACTCACTCTCCGATTACTTTTTGCTTAAGTACAATGACAATCATTTGCTTGATTATTCTTTGAAGGATTATCCTTTGATTGATCCAACCATGAATCCTTTTACAAAGTAGCGCTGCAAGAAAGGATAAACACATACGATTGGTGTCGTTGTTACTACCATTGTGGCAAGTCGTACTGATGTTGAACTTACCTGCTGTGCACTGATTCCTGCTGGCATTGCAACTACTGATTTAGAAGCGGATGCACTGGCAACAACTCGGTAAAGGTAAGTCTGAATTGGCTGTAAGGCGGCTTTGTTGATGTACATAACACCTGTGAAGTAGTCGTTCCAGTGACCAACACCGTTGAACAAAGCGATTGTTGCAACTACTGGCATGGAAAGTGGCAGAATGATTCTTACGAAGATGATGAAATCATTTGCACCATCAAGTTTTGCTGATTCTTCCAAAGCAGGGGACATTTCTCTAAAGAAGCTCATGAAGATGATTGCATTGTAGAAGTTGAACAAAGATGGAATGATGTAAACCAGGAAGTTGTCGTACAAACCGATGTTTTTGATAAGGATGAAGTATGGAATAAGTCCGCCACCAAAGAACATTGTTATTGTTCCTAAAACCATGTAAAACTTGTTGCCCATGATGTGTTTTTTACAGAAGGCATAAGCTACCATTGATGTGAAGAAAACGCTGGTTACTGTACCAATAACTGTTCGTGCGATTGTAACAAGGAATGCCCGTGTAATGGTTTTATCTTGGAAAACTGTTCGGTAACTTTCGATGCTGAACTTTCTTGGCCACCAATAGATTCCGCCCCGCAATGAATCTGAAGAATCATTGAAGGAAATAACTATTGTATACCAAACTGGGTACAGGGCAACAAAACAAACAATTGCCATTATGATGAAAATCATGTAATCACCAAAGCTATAACTATTTAACTTACATTTCTGCTGTTTCATTTTATAATCTCCTATTGAACTTCTGTACTTAGGTTTATTCTAAGTTTTGCAGTTTATGTTTCCTGTTTCTGTTAGAACAAAGATGTATCGTTTAATTTCTTTGTAACAGTGTTTGCTATAAACAGAAGGATGAATGCTACGACTGACTTAAACAAACCAATGGCAGAAGCGTAAGAATATCTCATACTTCTCATAGCTGTTGTATAGGTGTAAATATCGATTGTGTTACTTCTTGGTGCATTCAATGGGTTGTAGAGAACGAAAATCTGATCGAAGTTCGAACTCATAAGACCACCAACTGCAAGAATGAACATAATTGTTATGGTTGGCAGAATTGAAGGAAGTGTTATTGTCCAAACCTGCTTCCATCGGCTGGCACCATCAACACGAGCTGCTTCATACATTTCCTGATCGATGCCTGAAATTGCGGCAAGATAGATGATTGCGCTCCAACCAAGTTCCTTCCAAACATCAGAACCAATTACGATTCCCCAGAAATATTTTGGATATGCAAGGAAAGAAATTGGTTCTTTCAAAATGCCTACGCTCATAAGAATCTCGTTGATTAAACCACCGTCGCCCAACCAAGTTGTCAAAATACCGCCAAGAACTACCCAAGAAAGGAAGTGTGGTAAATATGAAACTGTCTGTACAAACTTTTTGAACTTATCATTGCGAACTTCATTCAAAAGCAAAGCAAACATAATTGGTAAAGGAAAGTTTATTAACAGTTTCAAAATACTGATTCCCAAAGTGTTCAACATAAGGTTGCCGAATTCTGCATCTTTAAAGAAATTGATAAAATGCTGAAATCCACCGTGGGCTGCCCATTCTGATGAAAGGAATTTCCAGCTGAACAATGGAGTTGTAATTTTGTAATTCTTTTTAAATGCAACTAAAATTCCGTACATTGGTGCATAGTTAAAAATCAACATCCAAATAACACCGAGGATTGCCATTATCTGAAGATATTTTTCTTCTCGTAAGCGAACCCAAAATGTTTTCTTACTAAGCTCTGTTGATAATTCTGTCTTTTCTTTGTTTTTCATTCTTATCACCTAAAACCCTTATTCATTTTTTCACTTTTTCTATCTGACAGTTTGAAGTATATGCCTGAATAGGTTTGAATGATAGAAACAAAAATTTCATAAAAGTGTTGTTTTTTCGGTATTACACCTTTTTGAATTGACGGGAAATGCTCTCTGAAATATGGTATGTATAGAAAATAAAAACACATTAAATAATATAAATCAGAAGAATTTAATATTTGCTTAATGTGAAAAATGGCAAAGTGATGAAACAGTTGATAGATTTTTTTCGCTTCTGTTTCAGATTATTGAAAACAATCATAACGAATCTTTTGGAGGAAATATGAAAAAAGAAGTAAATGGACTTTTTTGTGAATTGATGGGCAAAAAATATTACAAAATTGAAAATTATGACTATATGGATAATTTTTTCATGACAATTACCAGTTCTTCAGACATCTGGAACTTTTGCTGGTCAAAGGGCGGAATTACTGCGGGTCGAATTGATAGTAATCATGCAATTTTTCCATATTACACTGCCGACAAAGTTGCTGATGCTTCGGCTTACACAGGAAATTACACAAGTATTGCTGTAAAAACTGATGATGGAATTGTTTATTGGGAACCTTTTGCAACACTTCATTCTGTTCCATCTATTCAAAAGCAGACAGAAAAATATTTGTGCCGGAATATTTACAAAAATGAAAATGGCACGGAAGTTCTTTTTGAAGAAATTAATACAAAGCTTGGATTAAGTTTTATTACTGGATGGACATCTTCAGAAAAGTTTGGTGTTGTTCGTTCTTCCAAAATCATCAACATTTCGGATAAAAAAATTGAGTTTTCTATTTTGGATGGATGCCAGAACATTCTTCCAGCTTGCTGTACATCTGATTTCCAAAATAACAACAGTATTTTGCTGGATGCCTACAAAAAAACTGATTTACAGGAAGATAATCAGCTGGCACTTTTTTCGGTTTCTTCTATAGTTACTGATAAGGCTACTCCTAATGAAGGTTTATTCGCAAATACATGTTGGTTTACCACCAGCGATAAAATCATTTTGGCAACGGATGCCCCAACGCAATTTGTAGAAACCGATGAGCTTCCTAACTACAATTCATTTGAAACTTCAAACTGCACAAAAGGGGAACGATCGTCTTGCTTTATCTGCCGAAACTTGGTGCTTTCGCCAAAAGATAGCGACAATTGGTATCAGGTTTTTGACACAAATCTTTCGGCTTCTGGAATTGCTAAACTTAACAATCAGATAAAAAATCGTGACAATGCGCTTAAGGCTTTGGAAGATGATATAGAACTTTGCGACCGACAGATGACAGAGTTTTTAAAAGCCGCTGATGGAATTGAAGATACAGCCGAAGAAATCACATGTTTGCATCATCGCCAGAATGTTATGTTCAATATTATGCGCGGTGGTTTAATTTTGAATAACGGAAAGATTGAAGTTTCGGATTTTGCTGCATTTGTAAAACAACGAAATAAGGCATTGGCAGAACAGATTTCGGAAGAACTTAAAACACTTACCGAAAAAGAAGTTACTTATGATGAATTAAAAGCATTTGTAGAAAGTAAAAATAATCCTCAATACATGCGCTTATTCCTGGAATATCTTCCACTTACTTTCTCTCGTCGCCACGGTGACCCAAGCCGTCCTTGGAATGCATTTAATATTAAAATCAAAAACAACGATGGAAATCCTATTTTGAATTATGAAGGAAACTGGCGTGATATTTTCCAAAACTGGGAAGCTCTTGCCTATTCTTTCCCTCAGTACATTAAAAATATGTGTGGTAAATTCCTGAACGCTATGACTGCCGATGGTTTCAATCCTTATAAAATCAATCGCGCCGGAATCGACTGGGAAATTCCAGATCCTGATAATCCTTGGGCTCAAATTGGTTATTGGGGCGACCATCAGATTATTTATTTTGACAAGCTTTTGGAATTCTACAATAAAACAAACCGCGCCGAACTTTTAAATTCTCTCAACGAAAAAATTTATACCAGTGCAAATGTTCCTTACCGATTGAATTCTTACAAAAAGATTGTTGAAAACCCACGAAACACAATCATTTTTGACAAAGAATTGAGCCAGAAACTTATGAGCGCAAGTGCAGAAAAAGGTTCTGATGAAAAACTGATTCAGAATTCAGAAAATTCTCCATACCTTATTACCTTTGCCGCAAAAGCCCTCCAAATTGTTCTTACAAAAGTTTCAAATTTGGTTCCTGGCGGTGGAATTTGGTTGAATACACAGCGCCCAGAATGGAATGACGCAAACAATGCATTGGCAGGCTACGGACTTTCGGTAGTTACCTTGTGTTATTTGTGCCGCTACATCAATGTTCTCCTGAATATTTTTGAAGCATCACTTAGTACTGGTTCAGAGGCGGAAAAGTCACTCCTTTTACCAAAGTGCGAAATCGAATTATTGCAGACTCTCGCAAAAATTTACGCAGAAACCGATCCAAAAACTGCAGGAACAAATCCGGAAGCACGAAAAATTTTCACAGACAAAATTGGTCTTGCCTTCGAAAAAGAACGAAACGAATTATATGCAAATGGATACAACGGTGGCGAATCATCAATTTCCACAAAAGCCGTTATCCAAGCACTTTTGGAATTCAAAAAGCATGTAGAATACTCAATCTTAATGAACAAACGGGAAGATGGTCTTTTCCATTCGTACAATACGCTCAAGATTTGCGGAAAAAATGGCGAAAAAATGGAAATTGTTTATCTTCAAGAAATGCTTGAAGGTCAAGTTGCCGTTCTTTCCTCTGGCTTACTCTCAGTTCAAGAAGCTAAAGATTTAATCATTGCACTGCAAAACAGCAAAATGTACGAACCAAAACAAAACTCCTTCATGCTTTATCCAAACAAAGAATTGCCAGCCTTCTACAACAAAAACTGCATTTCAGCCCAAGATATAAAAGGTCTAGAAAATCTTCTTGAAAAAACCGGCAGCCTTTATCTTCAAAAAGATACCAACGGCATTTACCATTTCAACGGAGACTTCCGCAATTCTATGGCAATCAAAGAGTTCATCGAAAAACAAGATGAAAAACCAACTGCCCAAGAAGAACAGCTTTTACTGGATTTGTATGAAAAAACCTTCAATCACCAGGCATTCACTGGTCGTTCAGGAACTTTCTACGCCTACGAAGGCCTTGGTAGCATCTACTGGCACATGGTTTCCAAACTTCTGCTGGCCGTTCAAGAAAATACCTTCAAAGCCTATGAAGAAGACAATGCAAAATTGACCGTTGAATTGGAAAAACTCTACTACGATGTTCGCAGCGGTTTAAGCTACAACAAAAAGCCAGAAGTCTACGGTGCATTCCCTGCAGAACCATATTCTCACACACCATACCACAAAGGCGCAAAACAGCCAGGTATGACAGGCCAAGTAAAAGAAGAAGTTCTTACTCGCTGGGGAGAATTAGGATTATTCATTACAGATGGAACAGTTAGTTTCAATCCAATAATTCTTAAAAAATCCGAAATCAAGGAAGATAAAACATTGAACTTTACTTGGTGTGGAGTTCCTGTAACCTACAAGTTCACAGATAATAAGGAAACATACATCACAGTGGA
Organism: Treponema sp.; assembly: GCA_024402595.1. Taxonomy (GTDB): domain Bacteria; phylum Spirochaetota; class Spirochaetia; order Treponematales; family Treponemataceae; genus Treponema_D. The sequence goes on from JAKSTL010000001.1 coordinate 139,788, forward strand.
AGGTATAAAAAATCAGGAAAGCTTCAAAGAAACCCACAAAGGTTCAAGCTTAAATCAGCAAATCACAGCAGATTTATTTGCCCGTAATGGAAAAATCACAGCCATTCAGGTAGAGTTTTCTTCAGGATTTGGTAAATAAAAAGACAAAGTGTAAAATCTAACAAAGCTTGCCCAAAAAAATGCACCCATCTTCAAAACATTTCTGAATTGAGGATGGGTGCATTTTTTTCTATCAACTTAATTCACATAAACCGCCCAAAAGGATATAGTCACCATAATCACTTTCCCTTATCAAGCTATCAAATAAAAAAAATTAATAAAAATCCTGTAAAGTATCATAAACACTAAAAAACACAGGCTTTGGCTCATAATTCTTATCCCATATTCTGGAAGTAGATGTATCATTTCCATAAAGCGGATAACCGTCCATCACCCCAAAAAACGAAACACAAGTAATATTCGCTTCACCACCACCCTGAGTATCAAGCTTTTGCAACACTCGGAACACACTAGCATATCGTTCTGCCTGCTGTTCAAAACCAACCGCCGTCAAATCAGGAGCATTAGTTGACCATTCCGTAATCTGCACTTCAATTCCCAAAGTCGCCCACAGTTTTATAGTATCCACAATACTCTGCAAATCAGGATACCGAACATCCCAATAAGCCTGCATTCCAACACCATCAACCAGCCCCTTTTCCTTCAAATCCTTAAGCAAATTAAAGATATATTGCCGCTTAGTTCTATCAAAAGTGTTAAAATCATTGTAAATCAGACTCACCCCAGGTGCCGCATATTTTCGTGCAATTCTAAATGCCACTTCAGGATAATCTGGACCAATCACATCGTACCAAAGATTTCTGTCCTTATTTAAGTTTCTGCGACATCTAAACGGAGATTCCGGATCACCCTCAGATGGATCAACACATTCATTTACCACATCCCAGCAATAAACTGTTCCCGGATAATTAGTCTGAACATAATCCATATATTCGTGGATATAATTATCCGTTCGCTCAATCATAACTTCACGAGTTACAAAAGCTCCATTATCTTCAAAACCTTCTCTAAAAAACCAAGCTGGAACTTGAGTATGCCACACCAAAGTATGACCTCGCACCTGAACCCCGTGATTCATGCACCATTCAAGAGTTTCATCAATAGTCGTAAAATTAAATCCAGGACTGTTTATCCCAGCCTTCCAGTTTTTCTGACTTAAAGTTTTATTCAAAACCGCACTAGGCTTCATCATATTCGTAAAAGTGCAGCTAGAAAAATGCTTATCCACCAAATCCATATACTTTGGAAGAGAAATCGGCAGCGTACTGGAAGAATATCCGGTAAGACCACAACCAAGCATAAAATAATCCTGACAAAAATCTTTCAAATTGCCATCGTAAATCCCAGCCAATTCCGCCGACTTTTCCACCGGATTTTCTTTCGAAAACTGCACATCCACCGGCATAATTCCACTTTTAGGATAAACAAAAGTTGCGTAAAGCTTTTCGCCACCATCTTTCGGCTCAAAAGTACCATAAACATTACAATAAGATTTCATGTCGTCAGCGCCAAAAGAAACCTGGCAATCAGAATAAAGCCCATCCGCATTTTCATTCCACAAAGCAACAAATGCATCTCGGGACATAACCACCTGATAAGATTTTTCGGTCCGCAAATAAGCAGCCTCAACATTTCCATCAAGCAACTGCCAACAAAGATTTTTGGTAATTCCCAACAATTTTTCAGGTTTTTCACCATTCAACAATTCCGCCGCCTTCGACTTTTCATCTATCGAAGAACAAGCTGCCATCACAAAACCAAGGGCCAACGCACAAAAAAACAAAGTAAACTTTCTAAAATATTTCTTCATATCATTCATTCTACAATGTATTTTTTTTTACCAAATAAGAGATTTTTCTTACTTCTCGTTTTTTTCCGGGCAAAATGCATTTTTAGCGTCTATCAATTTCACAAAAGTTCTGTACAAACCGCATAACGGCCTTCCAGGGCTTACCTACGGACGGTACTCGCCTTCGGCTCGTACCCGCTTCGCGGCCCTTCCACGCCTTTGCAGCCACTAACAATCTCAAAGTTGATTTATAAAAATATTCTTCATTTGAAAAAATATTAGAATCTATTCCCCAGTTTTTTTCTCCATAGCCTCAAGAACAACTTCCTTCTCAATATTCAATTTAGCACATACCAAATCTATAGGAAGATTAAAATCATTTATCATAACAAGAGCATCTTCTAAAGACTTCGCTTTTCCACCGTCATTAAATCCATCATTAAATCCATCCTCAAAACCGTCATGAAAACCATCATTAAATCCATCTTCGTAAGCCTCTTCTTTCTTTACGGCTATATCTAAATCATAATCATATTCAGCTGTTAACATGTTGACGACCTCCGTTATTTTCCGCCCAAGATAATCAGAAAGCAATCCTTTTTCCTGAGCAGCTTTTATCACTTTTCTACAAGATTCTTCATCCCTGATATTGGCATTGGTGTAAATATAATTTATAAACTCACAATACTGCCTAATTTTATCACACTTACGAACAACAGGTAAGTCTGAATTATTAATGTTATAAACCTTAACCTTTAATTCAAGATTAGGATCTTCCATCTGCTCGTAATAAGCATCAGAAAGTTTTAATTCTGAATACTTGGGTAGCTCCTTCTTACCATTATAAAACACAAGAAACTCTGGAGTCGGAATCTTAAATAATTTCTCTCTATAACGAACTTTACCAGGAACCATAGATGTATAGATTCTTGAAACATACTCTAAAAATCGTAGTGGCATATTGTTGTTTACGGTACTTTGATGTTCAATAAGAACTACAAGATGTCCATTCAATTCCATACCAATGTCATTCCGAAAAGTCTTATACATCGTGTCATCAATCTCACGAATTTTGAGTTCCGTGTTTTCCAAAGTATAATTGGTATCATGAAGCGCATTGTACAATTCAAGAAAGTTTCTTTTACCTACAATTTCATCTTTCCCAAAATAATCAATAAATAATGATGATTTTATCTGTTTGTTAATATTTTCTGCCATTTTCACACCTCATAAGAATTTACACTTTAGTTTTCTAAAACAGGAAGGATTTAAAAAAAAATCTTAAAAATTTTCCTTTTCTACAGAAAAATTCCCATTAAAGTTTTCCACTCTTTTTGCGTAAAACGACAGAACCAATCTACCATAAACTAAAAGCTCACACACAATCTTCCATTTTTTCAAGGTATATTCCAAAATCAGATAAAACACTAAAAATCACAATAAAAAACCGATTTTTTTTATATTTTCATGCAGATTCTGATATTTTATACTTAAAACAAAAAATACTATTTAGCTGAATTAAGAGTTAGATACTCCAGATTCAACTATTAGTCTCTTTTGTAAGGATGAATTATGAACAAGGTTTTGTTAAAGGAATGTGGTTGTGCCCTTGATATGGGCGATGGTAGCGAACGCGGACTTTATGTAAATCAGGATTACATTTTGCAGAAAATGCGAAAAATCCATCGCGGAATCAGTTTAATGTATACTTACTACCCAAATGATAAAGGTTGGCCAGGACGAGCAAGTGTTGTTCATAAACAAGCAACTCCAACAGGAGCTTGGGATTATCCTTACGAAGATTATTTTCCATATCGTGGTGGAAAAGAAGGTTTAAGAGATGACGAACCTTTTAAATATATGAAAGAAATCCGTCAGCGAGGAATGGATGTAGTTTTGACCCTTACCATCGATCCAAGTTTAACAGAAGAAGAACTCATTCCTGTGGCAAAAGATTTGCGTCCATACGGTAGAATCCTTCTTCGCGTAAATCATGAATGTACAGGATCCTGGTTCTGTTTTAATAAACGAGCATCTTACCAGCAATTAGCAGATTTTTTCGTGCTTGTTTGTAAAGTAATGCATCAGTATGCACCAAATGTTAAAGTTATTCTTTGTGCAGGAATGTGGCAGCCTGATTCAGGCAAACTTGAAATGGAAGATATTTTCCTTGAAGCCCATAAAGCCGCAGATATTTGGTCTGGAGATCAATATTTGTCATTACATTGGGGTTGGCCAGTTGATGTTGCTACAAAAGAAACAGCAAACTATGCCTGCTATGATGTTGATGCAGTTTACGACAAAGCTAAAAATACATACTTGCGTTTAAAAGAAATCACAGGTCAAGATAAACCAATGGTCCTTTCAGAACTTAATGGCGATGGTGATGTTACAGGCGCTTTTGAACAATCAAATATGATGAAGCATTTTATGGAACGCCTTCAGAAAGATCCTGATAAATGGCTTTCTGCTTTCACTCTTTATCAGTTCCGCGATGATGGACGCCTTGGTCTTGAAATTACAGATCCAAACAACCATGATGTTGGAATTGAGCAGCCTATGATGGCAATGTATAAAGAAGAATTACACAAACCTTTCTTCAGCCAAAAAATTGAATCAGCGGGTTCTATTGAGCTTCCTGCAAAATTGCGTTGGGGTGGTTCTGAAGATGCAGAAGGTGTAGAAATCGACTGTCACTTCAACAAAACTCCTAATTATTTCGAAGCATACTTTGAAGATGAATTGTTGGATATGAATCTTATGCTGGAGTTCAACGGTTATTGGTTCTACAAAGCTCCAGGTACAAAATGTATTGATTTGATGTCTTATTTCTTTGAAAAACCACTTTCTGGTGCTACTGATATTAAGCTTAGAATCTTCTGCCCTCCTGCAGACGGTTTAAATAAACCAGAAAATGGTGATCCTTACAATTCTCCTGATGGTGATTGGATGACAAACTCGTACACAGTGCTTCCTAAGTTGCCAAAAATCAGAATTGAAGAAGAACCTGTTTGTCTTTTCAAACACTACGATGACTAGTGGAAGTGTTTGTGCCTGTAAAAACTGTTTTTACAGGCAATCTACAAACAAAAAAACTTCCAGTCTGTAGTCGTCTGCCAGAACCGCTCACTAGTTCGCTAGACGCTGAGCGCTGCAAGGTAACTATCGAACAGTACTCAGAGCCTTTCTGTCAGCCGCCCTCTTCCTTCGCGTTTTTTTAATGCATTGTGCCTGTAAAAACAGTTTTTACAGGCAAACTACAAACAAAAAAACTTCCAGTCAGAAACCGTCTGTCAGCACCGCTCGATATCTCGCTAGACGCTGAGCACTGCAAGGAAACTATCGAACAGCACTCAGAGCCTTTCTGTCATTCGTCTTCTTCCTTTGCGTTTTTTTAATGCATTGGGGATTAAAAACTGTTTTTAATGCAATCTACAAACAAAAAAACTTCCAGTTAGAAGCCGTCTGCCAAAATCGTTCGATAACTCGGTAGACACTGAGCACTGCAAAGAAACTATATATCAGCACTCAGAGCCTTTCTGTCATCCGTCTTCTTCCTTTGCGTTTTTTTAATGCA
>JAKSTL010000010.1 GCA_024402595.1 Treponema sp.
CTCTTTCAATCCTGTACAACCATTGAATACATAATCAGATATAGTTGTAACACTTTCAGGAATTGTAATTTTTTCCAATTTATTGCAGCCATAAAAGGCGTAAGTCTCAATTGTTGCTAATGAAGAAGGCAATTCAATTTCATAAAGATTAGTTTTATTTTTAAATTGTTCTGTCGCTAAAGATGTAAGTCCAGTTGTTTCCTCTATATTAAGATTGACTAAAGCATTTGTTCCCGCATTGCTTAAAGAAGATGCAATTTCTTTAAGTATAGAAGAAGATAATTCCCCGGTAACTCTTAAAATATATTTTGTTGAAACTTCTGTTGCAGGTAAGTCTTGAATTGCAGCCGAAGCTTTTTCTGCAGATACACACCATTTTGGATAAACATGTATATCTTCGGCCATTTCGTCACATTGCCATCCAGTTATTGTTTCGCCAGTGCGTTCTTCATTAGTATACCAAGCGCCAACATAATAACTGCCTTTTGTAAGCTGGGTTTCGTCAGGGAAAACAATTGTCTGGTTTATGCTGTATCGTTCTGGTAAAGCATATCCGTCAACTAAAGTATAACCAGAAACTCCGTTGTAAATTGAATCCAAATCATGATAAATAATTTTGTAGTATTTATTTACATTTTCAATAGTTCCAGTTCCATTGGTTGTATTATAATTTGAAACTGTAACTGTACATGGATAATTTTGAAGAATAACATTTTCATCATCATAAAGTACAAAATTAAGTCGGTAATTTCCAACTGGCACATCTTCTGCAAAATAAGTTACCTGTTTCTGTTCATCATTTTCAGGATTAATAGAAATTGTAAGATTTTCTGATTCAAAACCTTCAACTGGAGTTCTATCAATATTAAAAAGAGTAGCAATTACCTGTGTACAATCGGAATCTGCTGGAAAATTAACAGTAATATTTACGCTTCCGTTTCCTTCCTTTACTTCTTCTAACTTTCCAAAATCCAAATAATTGTATCCCGCAGTAATTTTTTGATTACTTATAGATTTTGTGTAAATATATCCGCTATTTTTTATTGCATTTAAAGTAAAAAACCATATACCAGCATCAATTTCCAGAACATCAGAAAGCATTAAATCATAAGCTGAAGATTCTTCAGTAGATTCCCAAACTTTTAAAACTTTTTGATCCGTTTCATTCCAAATACCTAATAATTCAAAAGAAAAGTCCTTATCTTCTATGTCAAACAATTCTGGTTTAAAATTAGAAGCATTTCTTAATTCATCACTTAATTCTTCTTTAAAACCAATATAAGCTGGCCCAGTACTTTCATCCTGATTTGTTATATTCTGAATGTTTGTATTTTGATTGATTTCCTTTTCCTGTAAATCATTTTTACAAGAAAAGAAAAGTGCAGATATAGTTAATAATCCAAGTGCTAATATTTTATCTATTTTTTTCATATATTTCCTCATATCCTAAAACTTGTATTTACATTATGATTTTTCACTATTTTCTAAACAGGAACTCATAATTTACAGAATACAAATTGTTATTTGAATCAGTAACCAGTAATTCTACTGTATGATATCCACCTAAAATTGGAGTTTCATAAAGCCAGATTATAAAAGAATCATCATTATTATTTGGAAGTTCCACATTATCTATAGACCAGATATAAGTTTCAAAATCTTTTGGTCCATTAAAAATAATTGCATTTTCAGAAATCTCTGGTTCTTCTATATAAGGAAGAGCTTCATCGTAAGTGAACTTTTCTAATTTAATTGCTGATTCATAAGGATTCACATTAAACTTGGCATACAATTCAATATTTCCATAAGTTCCAAGTTCTATTTCTTCAATTTTGCTGCCAGTAAAGTTTTCGTTTAAATACCAACCGTCAAAAGTATAATCCTCTTTTTCTGGATTTTCCAAAGTTATAGTCGGTGTTTCAATATTATAGGTTGCAGGATTATTTGAATTATTATTTCCCTGATACAAATGATAGTTTATTGTATAAGTAATTGGAGTAAACACCTGTTTAAGTACAATGTTGCCATAAGAACCTTTTTTAATTTCAGAAACTGGCTCAGGCAAAACAGTACCATCTTTTACAAAATACCAGGCTGTAAAATTATAACCCGTTTTCTGTTGATTTGTTAGAATTATATCTTCTGTTTCAACGGTATAAGTTTCAGGATTATTATTTTCTCCAGGTTCTAAGCCTTCATATTGAATTGTATAAACTATAGGTGTCCATTTTGCATATACTTCAACAGGTCCAAAACTTCCTTTTTTAATACGATCGGCTTTATTTGTAAAGTCAGATTCATAATACCAGCCGTCAAAAATGTAATTTGGTCTTTCTGGTTCAGCAAAAATGTAATCTTCCTGTAATTCAATTGTGTAGGTGTTTATATTTTTACTATTATCAACATCCTCTGTAATTATATAAAAAATTCCATTGATTATTGGTTCAAATTGAGCTTCAAGTACAATTTCACCAAAACTTTCTGCTGGAATTGCAAAAATCAAATCTTGAATGTCAAACTTATATTCATCCCAAGATTTAATTAACCAGCCTGTAAACTCATAACCAAACTTTGATGGTTCGTTTAATTCAATTTTTTCACATTCCACATTATAGTTTTCTGGATTTAATTCTTCTGAAAGCTCACCACCATTTAAATTATATTGTATTGAATAAGTGATAAGTTCCCATTTTGCATATAATTTAATATCTCCAACCGAGCCTTGTGGAATGGTTTTAATTTCATTTTCAAAAGTTTTTTCTGTATACCAGCCTATAAACTTATAGCCATCATTTACTGGATTTTGTAAAACTATATCTTCTGATTCAACTGTATATCCAACTGGATTTTGTTCAACATTAGTTGCATGTTTTCCATTTAATTCGTATTCGATTTTATATGCATTGGCATCCCATTTTGCAAAAAGGGTAATATCACCTGTAGTATGTGATTCTATTTTTTCATATTTAGAATCATCTTCAAAAATTGATGTTGTGTACCAGCCTTTGAAAATACATCCAGCGCGTTGAGGTTCAGAAAGAACAATATCATCATCCTCCCACTGATAGCTTTCTGGATTATTTTTGCTGTTTGTTCCACCATTTAGAATATAATTTATTTTAAAGTCGCCAGAACTCCATTTTGCATAGAAAGTTTTGTTTCCATAAGAATAACGCTCGATTTGAGTATAAGAAATGCCTGTAAAATCGGGATTTTCATACCAGCCAGAGAAAAACAGAGTTTCATTTTGATTTGTTGGTTCATTTAAGAGGAAGGTGTCTTCTGGAGTATAAGTAACAGGATTTATAACTTGAGGTGCAATTCCGCCAATACCGTAATTATAATTTATTGTATAAGTTATTGGATTCCATTTTGCATAAACAGTTACATCTTTATTGGTTTCAAATGGTATTTCTGTAATATTTGTGCCTTCTTCAAAGGTTTCTGTAGTATACCAGCCGCCAAAGTCATATCCGTTTCTAAAAATGTAAGGTGGTGTAACAAGAGTAATTTCTGTATTGTAGCAGTAGCTTGTTTCTAAGGTTATAGGTTCAGAATCATTGAGCTGCCCCATATTAAAATTATAATCCAAATGATAAACACTATTTAAAGCCGAAATTGTATGTTCAGAAGAACTTAAATGGGAATCTGCAATTATAACAATTTCGTTGTAAGGTAGATTTAATTGCAATTTTTCATCTTCATCACCATAAAAGTAAAACTTCAATAAATACTTATCTACTGGAATGTCTGTTTTTTCATAAACCACATATTTTTGATTTTTATTAAGCCCCGAAACTTCATCAATAATTTCTTTTTCTTTAATAATTAAAGTTTCTTTTTCAAAATCCTGAACTTCCGAATGTCCTAAAGGATAAAACTGTCCATCTTCGTAAAGGGTAAAAAGTCCCGCTTTGATTTTTATAACATCATTTTCTTCTGGCAAGTTTAGGCGGACAGAAAGAGAACCTGTATTTTCTTTTGTACCATAATTGCTAACTTTTAAATTAAAATAGATTTTATGAATGGTTTCTGTTCCATAATTATCTTTCAAAGAAGAAAAAGCTGTAAAATTGTAATTTTGAATGTCAATGAATTGAACATTTCCAATTAAAGCTTCCAATTTCAACTGCCATTCTCCAGGTTCAATTGGAATAATTTGGTTAATAAGCTCTTCTACGGAATTACTTTCAGTTAATAAAGTAAATAAATTAGAATTATTTTTTTTGCCGTAAAGTTTTAATTTTGTAATTTCCGAAGTATCAAAAGTTGGTAAAGCGGTTCGCAAAAGAGAAGCTTCATCCTTGGTGTCATAAACAGAAGCAACTTTTAAGTAAACAGTTTTATCTTCCGATTTTTTAGAATTAGTTGTTCCATTGCTGCAGGCTAAAACTGAAAAAGTAAGCAGACTAAGGAAAGTTGTAATATAAAAAATTGATTTTAATGTAAGTTTCTTCATAAAAAGTCCTTAATAAACACCATTTGCTTATTGATTTTCTGATTCAGGTTCTGATTCTGGAAGTGTTACATAAATTGAAGCACTACGGTCAGGATTCTGCGTAAAAAGATAGATTTGATGGACTCTATCTGTCCAATCCGAAATATCTATTGTTTTTGTAATTCCAGTGGTTTGTGTTCCTTCATCAATAATCCAACAGCAGTCTGAAGTAACATTTTTGGCAGTTAAATTCAAATATGTTTCGAGTTTCTGTGTTTCTTGATTAAAGGATGAACTTATGGAATATTGAATTGAAATATCTGAATCGTTGGTAAGTGTAATTTCTGGAACTTTTAAAGCACACCATTTTGCGGTTAAAGTTACATTATCAGAAAGAATTGTGTTATTTGCCAATTTATCTGTATCATTTATATACCAACCGCAGAAATAATAACCTTTATGATTTAGAGTTGGTGTATATGAACTTGTAAGTTTTGTTCCATTTTCCAAAGTTATTGTTTCTGGTGCATCGTTGAACATACTCTTATAGCGAACTGCATAATAATATTTTCCATTAGGTAAATAAAAAGAAGGTGAATCAGCTTTTATGGAGAAGAAGTCGATGTCGTCTGTATGAAGATAAGCTTCAAAAGCTTCTTCCATTTCAAAAGCATCATATTCAAAGTTATTTGGTTCTGCATAATTGTAATAATATTTTAAGGTTGCCACATCGGTATAAACATCAATTACTTTTTTCTTTGTTGAACCTAGGTAACATGTATAGAACATTTCTCCAGTTTCTTGTACGGAACCGTCTGTTTTTGCTCCACTGAATGAAAGAATAAAGTGTTCATCATAACCGAAAGTTGGTACATAAATAGTTTCAGCTTGGTTATGCCCCACAGAAAAATATTTACTGTTTCCATCTGGATAAATAAAGAATCCATTTAAAGATTTTGAATCATTTTCGGCAGTATTATAGGCTGCAATTGTAGTTGGAATTAATCCTTTATGAAATTTTAAAGGGATAAAATCTTTCCAAACATAAGGATTTTTTTCATCAAGGTTTTCTATAACTACATTGATTCCAGTTTCAATATATGGTTCAGTTAATGCGCCATATTCAACAAGTAGTTCATAACTTACGCCTTCATTTGGATTGATTTTAGAAACCATTGTTCCATCAAGATGCAGATTGGAACTGTTTGATTTTATTCTTAGATTTGTTCCATCTTCTGGCTTTATTTCTATTGTGGAAGTATCGCTGTATCTTTCTCCAATATTGGTAATTGTCAGTTTTAGTTTATATTGTTTATAATTATTTCCATATAAGTAGCCATCATCTTTTTCAGAATCTAGGATTTCTCCGGTAATTTTAAAATTCCACAAACCTTTTTCTACAACGGCTACTGTTCCCATATTACTGTTGTTATTTTCTATTTTAAGACCTGGAACGACTATAAGTTCATTGCCAGTATCGATTGTAACAGTTTGTATGTCGTTTACTGTTGGAGCAACCAGTTGAATAATACCGTTTTCGTCAGAAGTTGTTTCGGAAACAAAACTGGAATAATTTTGAGATTTTCCAACTGCCCGCAAATTGCTGGATATTGAAGCTCGAATATTTTTGTTTGTATCTATGGCTTCCATTCCAACAAGGGTAAGATTATATTTTAGATTAGAACCGCCAACTCTAAAGTATGGAATTGAATTATTTTTTATAACGCTGTCCGACTCTTTTACAAAAGTTCCTAATTCAGACACTGTTACTTCGTGAGTTGCATCATCTTTTAAAGAACTACTTAGTACTGGATATTTCTGCATATCGTAGAGAACATAACTTTCATTAAAAATATAGTTTTTTCCGTTATCCATACGGGTCCAGTTTCCCCAGAAAAAACTATCGGCAATTATTTGATTTTCATCTGGTGGTGTTGGATTGTCTGGTGTTGTTGGAGTAGTTGGATTACTTGGATTTTGGTTATTTTGCTGTGAGTTACCTTTACTTGGTGTAGTTGAAATCTCACAGGCTGATAAAAAAAGTATGCTTATTATTGAAGTGAAAATTATTTTACTTAATTTCAAAGGAAAGCCTCCTAAAAAAACAATGTTAATATTATAGTACAATTTAATTTTTTTTTCAGTTATTATTTGATTTTTTTTATCTGGCAAGCGGTATGGAGCCATGGGTACCAGACACCGCACCGAAAGGGAGGAGGCCGAGCGAAAAGCGAGTGGCGGAACACCGCAGAGTAGTTTGTATGAACGCCTTTTTAGTATTTTTTTATTTTCTACCTATAAGCATTGCCCCAAAATTAAAAAAAGTATTATAATGTTTATTATTTTTTAATCGAGGATTTATATGAATAGAAGACTTATTACTTCAGCTTTACCTTATGTAAACAACATTCCACATCTTGGAAACTTAATTCAGATGCTTTCAGGGGATGTTTTTGCACGGTTCTGTCGTAATCGAGGATATGACACACTTTATATTTGCGGTACTGATGAATATGGTACTGCCACAGAAACTAAGGCTATTGAAGAAAAGAAAACTCCTCGGGAACTTTGCGATTACTATTATATGGAACACATTAAGATTTATGACTGGTTTCATATTAATTTTGATAAGTTTGGCCGTACTTCCAATGAACAGTGTACTGAAATTACTCAGGCTCTTTTTAATGATTTGGATAAAGCGGGATATATTACTGAGCATGTAAACAAACAGCTTTTCTGTCCTTCTTGCAATATGTTCCTTGCTGATCGCTATGTTGATGGAACTTGTCCAAAATGTGGTTCAACTAAAGCTCGTGGTGATCAGTGTGATGAATGTGGTTCTTTGCTGGATCCAATCGAACTTAAAGATCCAAAATGTCATACTTGTGGTTCTACACCAATTGTTAAAGAAACTAAGCATTTGTATATTGACCTGCCAACTTTGAGTAAAAATCTTGATGCTTGGATGGCCAAGGCAAGTACAGAAGGAAAATGGTCTGACAATGCTATTAACATTACAAAAGCTTGGATTCGTGATGGTTTGAATGAACGAGCAATTACTAGAGACCTTAAATGGGGTATTCCAGTTCCAAAAGCTGGTTATGAAGATAAGGTTTTTTATGTTTGGTTCAATGCGCCAATTGGTTATATGTCTATTACTAAGCAGCTTGCTGATGAACTTATTAAAGAAGGAAAACAGAGTTTTGATTGGAAATCTTGGTGGAATCCTGCTGAATCTGAAGATGCTTCGACAGACTCAGCAACCGCTATTAAAGAAAAAGTTGATTTGTTCCAGTTTATTGGTAAAGACAACATTCCATTCCACACTGTTATTTTCCCTTCTACTTTGCTTGGTTCTCCACACGATTGGACTAAGCTTCATCATATGTCTTCTACGGAATATATGAATTACGAGGATGGAAAGTTTTCTAAATCTCGTGGGGTTGGTGTTTTTGGTACTGACGCTATTGAAACTGGTATTCCAGCTGATGCATGGCGTTTCTATATTTTCTACAATCGTCCGGAAAAACAAGACTTCCAGTTTACTTGGAAAGATTTTATGGAAAAACTTAATTCAGAATTGATTGGAAACCTTGGAAACCTTGTAAACCGTACACTTTTATTTGTAAATAAATATTATGATGGAATTATTCCTGACGCTCCTGTTGATGAAGAACTTTGGGCTCAGGTTAAAGCTCTTGAAAAGAAAGCTACTGATTATCTTGAATGGGCTGATTTGAAAGATGCATTCCACACAATGTTTGAAATTTCTGATATTTGTAACAAGAAATTCCAGGCAACTGAACCTTGGAAAGCTCGTACAGAAAATCCTGCTGTGGCTGAAAGTTTGATTCACAACCTTTGTTATGTAATCAAAGATTTAATGATTATGATGAATCCTTATATGCCTCAGTATACTCAGGTTATTATGAACTACTTTGGAAAATCTATTAAGGAATCAAAAGTGGGTATGGAAACTTTGGAAGGGCTTGACTGGAGTGATTTAGGTAAAGTTGAAGGTCTTGATAAGGTTGGACCAACTCAGGTTTATTTTACACCTCTTGATCAGAAAACTATGCTAGCTTTCCGCGAAAAGTTTAGTGGAAAACAGGGTGAAAGAGGAAAATCAGAAGCAGATAAAACAAAAAAAGCTGAGAAAAAAGAAAAGAAGCAGAAAAAGGCTGAACCGGTTGTACTACCTGTGGAACAGCAGGCGGCATTTTTTAATTCTACCATTGAATTAAAAGTTGCTAAAATTGTTGATGTAAAACCAAATCCAGAAGGTGAAAAACTTTATATTGAAACTTTGGATGATGGGTCTGGTACTCCTAGAACAATTCAGTCTGGACTTCGTATGTTCCTTAAGGAAGAAGAGTTGCTTGGTAAGCATGTGGTAATTGCTTCTAACCTTGCACCAAGAACAATGCGTGGTGTAGAAAGTCGCGGTATGCTTTTGGCTGGTCATTACAACGATGCAGAAGGAAAGGAACAGGTTGAAATGCTTGATGTTGCTTGGGCGGCTCCTGGTACAAAGGTTGTTTTAGAGGGTGCTGATGTAAACGCAGAAAAGAAAGCGGAAATTTCTGCTGATGAGTTCTTTGCGGTTCAGATTAACGCTGTTGAAGGTTTGGTTCAGATTGCAGGAAAGAAACTTCTTGCTGACGGAAAAGAAATTAAAACTACAAAAGCATTAAATAGTGACATTGCATAATATGTTTAATATTACTGTTAAAAAAATAGATGAATCTCAGCATCAAAATGATGGAACTTTTTTGCAAACTCCGTTTTGGTGCCAATTTAAAGCAAGGCACGGTTGGTCGTACAATCGTTTTCTTATTCATTATGAGCTTCCACCAGAAAATAGTGAAGGGTGCGAAAACTCTAAAAAGGATGAAGTCTTAATTAAAGATTTTGAGCTGGCGGTTTTGAATAGAAGTTTTGCCAAGGGATTATTCAGCATTGCTTATATTCCAATGGCTCCTGATTTACCTTTTGAATGTACACCAGACGAACTTTTGAACAAGGCTTTTGATGATGATGAAAATCAAGTTTCAATAATTCCTCAGGATATTGTTACGCCAGAAACTCAAACTATTGAGTTTGCACATTTATTGTGTGATTTAGCAAAGGCTTTAAAACCTTTTCTGCCTTCCAATACTATGGCAATTCGTTTTGATCCTAACTTAGGATTTTCTACTCCAGAAGATCGAGATGCATTCAATTTTGGATTAAAAACTGTTGCTTTTGCAGATGGGCTTAAACTTAAAAAGAATAAGGTTGATATTCAGCCACCAGACAGCACTCTTGTAGATTTGACTGGAACTGAAGAAGAAATCTTAAATCGAATGCACCAAAAGTGGCGATATAATATCCGATTAAGCGAAAGAAAAGGCGTTGTTATTCATAAATACACTGGAAATGATGTTAATTTGTCTGAAAAAATAGACAGATTTTATGAATTAACAAAAGAAACTAATGCTCGAGACGGCAATTCCTGCCATGCTAAAGCTTATTATTTAGATTTAATAAAATCCTCTGGTGAAGAAAATAATAATAATCAAAAGGTGCCAGAAATTTCTCTTTATATAGCAGAACATGAAGGTGATGAAATTGCCAGTATAATGACTTTGTTCAGTTGTGATGAGGCTATTTATCTTTATGGGGCTTCTAGTAACAATAAACGAAACCTTATGCCAAATCATCTTTTACAATGGACTGCCATGAAAGATGCAAAAATTTATGGTTCAAAAGTTTATGATATGTATGGTATGCCACCTGAGGGAAAAGATGAAAATCATCCGATGCATGGACTTTATATGTTCAAAGCTAATTTTGGTGGTAAAAACATTCACAGAATAGGTAGTTGGGATTATAAGCTCAAACCTTTTATCTATTGTTTTTATAACTGTGCGGAAAACTTAAGAGCCTTTTGGTTTAAAAAGGTCAAAAAATCTAAAATACTTCGCAGCAAATAAAATTATTCTTTCAGAAAATCCTTGGCGGTTTGCATAAACTGAGGTTCAACAAAAGATGGATAAAGTTCTTCGATTGCAACCAAAGTTTTCAACAGCTGAGATTTTTCTGGGGAAGAAAGAATCAGTTCACAGTATCCCATTTCACGGTCTTGTTTTGCGGCTTTATCTTCCGTTTGGCATAAAAATTTAACATTTTCAATTTTTATCAGATTTTTTAAAATGGTTTCTGGCAATAATGGAAACTTTATGTTTAAAGTATAATTCCATTCTTTTTTTATCCTAAAGCTTTGGGTTATATTACAAGCAGATAAAATCATTTCATAAAAATTACAATCAAGACAGGCAGCGTAAGTTGTACTCATTCCAGATAAACGAGGATTAATTTCAATAATATTCCATTCGGTTCCATCAAATACCAAATCAAATTGCGCAATGCCTTGAAGTTTCATCTCTTCCGCAGCAATTTTTAATTTCTTTTCCAAATTATCAAGCTTATACTTTTCATCTGTAATTGGACCAAACTTTACACTCTGTTTCGGGCTAGTAATTCCATATTTATTTACCGAAAACCTGAACAAAGGTTGAACAACATAATTACCAGGAGTTCCATGCACTTCGCAACCAAACTGTTCACCTTTAATAAATTCCTGAATCAGCCTGTCACTGTTATTTTTTTTAGAATTCAGATATGCGGCAGCTTCTCCAAAGGTATTTAAAACCTGCATTCCATAAGAACTTAATCCCACATTATCTTTTGCTATTAATGGGAGTTTTAAATTCTGTATTTGAGCTAAAATGGCTTCTTTATAAACATTGAAGCGAATATCTTTTTTACTATTGGCACAAAAAAATAAATCATGCTGAACAAAAACTGATTTAGGTACTTTTAGTCCACATTTTTCTAAAAAATTGTTTGTAAGATTTTTGCTGAAACAAAGCATTGTTGTATCAACTGAATGGCATATTGTTTTAATTCCCAGTTTGTTCAATTTTTCACCAACAATGGAATCTTTTATAGCAAGCCAGTCAAAAGGTCGTACCCAAAAGGACAGAGCTATAACATAATCTGGTTTTTCATTTTTTATGACATTCACAAAATCTTCTGTAGAATCTGTTTCTAAAAGCACAAGAGATGGATTCCTTTTAGAAACTAAAAATTGAATACTTTTGCTTTCCGTCCCCGATTTTTCCTGATTAACAAAAGGGTCGGTAAGTAAATCTTTTGTATTTGAATCTCTTTGATTAAACTCATTTTTAATGAAATTATTTTTATCAAGCTCTTTTGAAATTGAATCTTTTAAAATTAAATTATGGCTAATCAAGTTTTCAGCATCAAAATCTTCCGGATTACATAAAAACATTCCCGGCTTTTGAGTAAAGATTTTCAATTCAATTTCTGGATATTTTTTTAATAATTCTTCCTGCTGGCTTTTCCAACTAGGCATAGAGTTTATAAAAAAGCTTTTTTCGTCAAAAAAATTAGAATTAGTGCTGTAAAATACAATTTTCATTTTATTTATCCGTTACAAATTGACAGAAATAACACAATTTATACTTTCTGAAAACTTTTTTTCTTCCAAATCAGTTAACAGTTTTGAAGAATATAATGCCTTTTCAAATAAAACACCACATTGGTGGACCGCATTTTGTTCTACCGACATTCCTTTTTCCAAAAATCTTTCTGCAATCAGATTTGTATATTCAATAGGCGCGTAATTCTTTTTATACAAAATCTGATTTTTATTTCCCCAATCCAAAAGTTTTACAAATTGGGCTGTAAGTCTATCCAGTTCCAGTTTGTTTTCCCGAGATTTTTTTGATTTCTTAATAAATGAATTGATATTTTCCGTAAAATCTTCGGAATCAGCCTTAGCATATTTACTTTTCTTAAATCTAAAATGAAAGATTTTTTTTATAATTACCCGAAAGTTTTCCAAAAAAAGATTAAAAACCTTGCGAAACTTTCGTTCTTTTAAAAATTGCCGAAACTCTTTAGAAAAAAAGGGCTTAAACAAAAAAATCACGATAAATGCCGAAATAATTGTAATTAAAATCACCTGTAAAACAATAAGAATAATTTCTGCCACTTTTGCGTTACTTGTATTTTGAATTGGACTAAAATCCATAACAGGCATAACAGGAGAGTCTAAATTGATTTCTGGAATTGGATCGGGAGTTCTAGGAACAGGTTTTTCCACACGAATAAAATTAAACCAAGAAAGGAAGTTCTTTAGATTAAATAAAGAATGATTTGAAGAAAAAATAATGCCAAATCCTAAACAAATAAAAAATATAACAAAAACAGCACATAGATTTTTTAATTTTGTATGAAAAACTCTATCATATCCCATAAAAGCAAAATAAGTTTCCTTTTTAAAAATGCCCATCAAAGCATAATTTAGATAAACACAAAAAAGATGAAGAATTATACACAAAGTTGTTTTTATAGAAAAAGAAAAATCGCCCAGATTCAAAATAATAGATAAAAAAACTAACAAAGAAGCGGGAATTGCTAAAAGATTTTTATATTTTTTAATGCTTTTTAAGAAATCTTCGCCATTAAACTTATCTGCATACAATTCATTAAAAAGCGTTTTTCCCGTTTTACCATTGCATTGATCAAGAAACAAATTGTGTTTATTAAAAGGCTCACTTATTTCGCCCATATAAAAAAACATAAAAATTGCACTTATAAAAAAAGCAAAAGGATTTATAAAAGACTTAAGAAAAAAGTATACAATCGAAGTAAGAATTAAAAAAAGAATTAAAAATCTTATATTTCCCGCACGAGAAGTTTTATCGCTGGCAGTATGATTAAAGTAAAAGTTGTAAATTAAGCAGACGATTATTTGAAGTCCAATATCAAATAAGGAAAGACTATATGTTTTAGCCGACACATTTAATAAATCAGAAAACATAAATAAAATTGAAAAACACAATGACAGACTGGTAATAAACAGCAAAAAGCTTTCAAAAAAATGATTTACAATAAATGATTCTTCCTGAGAAAAGGCTTCTTCCGTATTTAGATTTTGTTCAAGAACTGAATCTTGCATATTTTCATTTTTCATAATCAGATTTTTACCTTTCAATTCTAATTTTAAGATTTTCAGTACTCATATCTGTTTTTTGAGCCATAAACTTGTCATCATAAAAATCAACCTCCGCAGGACCTATAACAAAAAATAGTGTCCCCTGTGGCAATTGATTTTTGAATTTTAAAACTGGATCATAATCTAATTTCCCAGCAAAAGGTTTAATAGTGGCAAACATATCAAGAATGCAGTTTCCCTGATTTTCCATTGGTTTAAGAAAAGGAAAATCCTGTGCATAAGCGGCAAATCCAACTCTTTGTTTAAGTATTACCGCTTTTTCTACAATGGCCGCTCCAATTTCCAAAGCCCGTTCAATCTTATATTTTCTCTGATCCAATCTGTAATCTTCTTCCCCAAGATTTATAAACACAAAAAAAGGAACATCATAAGTATTTTGATATTCATTAGTATAAAGCGTTCCATATTTTGCACTGGCTCGCCAATTTATTCTTTTTAATTCATCGCCGTTTTCATATTCTCGTAAGCTTCGTCTCATAGTTACATCTTCATAAATGATGTTTTTAATGGAAAGTCCACCTTGAGGCAGCCCCGGAAATGGAATTGTATCTAAAATAATTCTAGCTGGTCGTACAAGAATCTTGGTTTTTACCTCAATTTCCAATTCAATTTCAAAAAGATTCAATGGATCAGAAGCTTTAATATTTACTGGACCTGCCGAAAACTCACCTCGTTCAGTTGCCATAATTGTATATTCAAACTTTTTAATTTCCTTTGGCCTCAGATAGCACAGTTCTCTGTTTTTTTCCTGATACACATATAGAAATGAAACATCATCATAAACAAAGCAAGTAAATAAAGGTAAAGACGAATAATTTATAAGTGAAAAAGAAAGCTCTGCCTTTTCTTTACATGCAAGATGTAAAACCTCCAGATTTCTTTGAACTTTCAATTTTTGGGAAATTATTTTTGCATAAACAAAGGAAAGCAGAAAAATTAAAAGGAAAGTTAAACTTATAATTTGAACCAGTTTTACAGGAACAAATAAATAGAGAAGTATTGAAACTGCACAGAGAGCTTTATAAAAAGGCTTTGATTTTATCATTTTGAAGAAACTTTAAATGCTGGAACAGGAATTTTTTCAAGACAATCACGAATAATACCTTCTGCAGAATAACCGTGAACAAGACTTTCTCCCTTTAATATAATTCGCTTTTTAAAAACAGGAACACAAAGTTTTTTAATATCTTCTGGAGTAACAAAATCTCGACCTTCAATTGTTAATGCGTAAGATTGGGCAGCCTTATACAAAGCAATAGAACCACGAGGAGAAACACCAACAGAAAGCCGTGAATCCTGACGGGTTGCTTTGACAATTTCCATTAAATATTCCATTACAGCATCATCAACATAAACTGTAACAACATTCTTCATAATCTGCAGGATTTCATCTTTTGTTACAACCGCTTCCAATTGTTCTACCGGATGAATAAGACTTCTTTGAGCTGTTATAATTTCAATTTCCTGTTCTTCCGATGGATAACCTATGGAAAGAGTCATCATAAATCGGTCTTTTTGTGCTTCTGGTAATGGAAATGTACCTTCCGATGATTCCACAGGATTTTCCGTTGCAATTACAAAAAAAGGATTATCAAGCTTATGAAGATTTCCATCAACACTTATCTGCCGTTCAGCCATTGCCTCTAATAAAGCAGATTGTGTTCTTGGTGTTGCACGGTTTAATTCATCAACCAAAACAATTGAAGAAAAAAGAGGGCCAGGTCTAAACTCAAAAGACTGTTGAGCAGGAAGCCAAACAGAACTTCCAGTAATATCCGATGGCATTAAATCTGGAGTACATTGAATACGGGAAAAATCCAAGCCCAAAGAATTAGAAATTGCCTTAGCCAGAACAGTTTTTCCAGTTCCAGGCACATCTTCCAATAAAACATGTCCTCCTGCAAAAATACCAGCGAGAATCATTTTTACAATTTCATCATTACCTTTAAAAACTTTACAAGTTGAATCTAATATTTTTTTTGTTATTTCCTGTGTTTTATCCATATATTTATTTTACATTGATTTTGTTTTTATTGCTATTCAATTATCAATACAATAAAATAATATATATGACCAAGGAAGATTTATTTTTTTACATTTCCACAAAAAAAGAACTGGAGTTTAAATATAATAATAAAACTTACAATTTAACTTATGGCAATGATTCAAAAGGTGATTATATAAGCTTTGGTTTGCTTTACGAAGAAAAAAGATATTATTCCTGGGGCGAACTTATAAACGAAGCAAAAATTGACAATCATTTTTTTAAGGAAATGCTGGATATTATAAATTAAATATATGCAGACTCACAAAACTATTCAAATAAACATGACAGAAGGTCCCATTTTGGGAAAACTTTTGCAGTTTTCACTCCCATTGATTTTTTCTAGTCTTCTACAACTTTTGTTTAACGCCGCAGACATTGTGGTTGTTGGTAGATTTGCTGGAGACAATTCTCTGGCGGCAGTAGGCTCTACAGGTTCTTTAATAAATCTTCTTGTAAATCTTTTTACAGGTCTTTCTGTAGGTACAAATGTAATTGCGGCTCATTATTTTGGTGCAGGAAAAACTGACGAACTGAAAGATACCGTACATACATCCATGACACTTTCTCTATTCAGTGGACTTATACTTACAATAGTTGGAATTGTTTTTGCTAAACCTATTTTGATTTTAATGCAGGCTCCAAAAGAAGTGCTTGAATTGGCCACAATTTACCTCCGCATTTATTTTGGTGGAATTACTGCTACTACGATTTACAATTTTGGCAGTGCCTTGCTTAGAGCTAAAGGTGATACAAAACGGCCTCTTTTTATTCTTTTTATTTCTGGAATTATTAATGTCATATTAAATATGATTTTTGTGCTTCTGTTTAAAATGGATGTAGATGGTGTAGGCTGGGCAACGGTTATTTCGCAAATTATTTCTGCAATATTTATTGTCTATATTCTTCTAAAAGAATCAGATGATTTTCATCTTGAAATTAAAAAGATGAAGATAAATACTGCCATTCTTTCGCAAATAATAAAAATTGGTGTTCCCGCTGGCTTTCAGGGAATAATGTTCTCTTTTTCTAATGTAATTATTCAAGCTTCAATCAATTCTTTTGGTCCTGTGGTAATTGCTGGTAATTCTGCCGCCTGTAATCTGGAAGGTTTTATTTATACTTCTATGAATGGCTTTTCCCAAGGAGCT
The DNA here is from genome assembly GCA_024402595.1 of Treponema sp. Lineage (GTDB taxonomy): Bacteria > Spirochaetota > Spirochaetia > Treponematales > Treponemataceae > Treponema_D. The sequence continues at coordinate 16,722 of JAKSTL010000010.1, forward strand.
TTAACTTTCTGTTCTCAAAATCTTGGGGCAAGAAAAATTGACAGAATTAAAAAGGTAGTTTGGATTTCTCAGGGTTCAATTATTGTTATAGGTTCACTTTTAAGTGGTATTTTTCTTATTTTTGGTCGTCAGTTGTTGGGTATTTATTCCAAAAGTCCAGAAGTTGTAGATGCTGGAATGGTACGATGCTGGGTAATTTTTACTACATATTATTTGTGTGGCATGATGGATTCTATGGCTAATTCTATTCGTGGAATTGGACATTCTTTAATTCCTGTAATCATTACTATTTTTGGTGTCTGTGTTTTCCGACTTCTTTTGATTTTTACTGTTTTTCAGATTCCACAATTTCACTCGCCTGTAACAATTTATATTTCTTATCCAATATCATGGATAATAGCTTTTTGTGCCCAGGTTGTAGCTTATTTCCACATTAGCCGTAAATTAGATAAATAATTCTTCCCACGAAGTTTTTTTTTCGTTAAACTATTTATTATTATGAACATGGAAGCATTTATTTTGGGTTGTGGTGGAATGATGCCACTACCATACAGACATTTGACATCAGTTTTGTTGCGTCGTGATGGAGATTTATTTTTATTTGATGGTGGCGAAGGTACCCAGATAAGTTTAAAACGATTGAATCTAAAATGGAAAAAAATCGATGCAATTTTTGTTTCTCATACTCATGCTGACCATGTTACTGGACTTCCTGGCATTTTAATGCTTTCTGCTCAAGTAGATAGAACTGAACCTCTTTACATTTATGGCCCACCAAAAATCAAGGAATACATAGAAACCAGCAGAAAAGTTCTGGATATGTATATAAATTATCCAATTATCATTCAGGAAATTACCGCCCCTTGTGTAGTTCATTCGGGAAAAGATTTTTATATTCGCGCCTTTCCTCTGGATCATACAAAAACTTGTGTTGGCTACACTTTGGAAGAATTAGACAGGCCAGGTGAGTTTAATCCTCAAAAAGCACAGGAATTAAAGGTTCCATGTGGTCCTTTGTGGTCTCAGTTGCAGAATGGTTTTGAAGTTCAGGCAGAAGATGGTTCAACCGTTACACCAGAGCAAGTTTTAGGCCCAAAACGAAGTGGAAGAAAGTTCAGTTTTGTAACCGATACACTTTATAAACCTTCTATTATTGATGAAGTTCGGGGCTCTGATCTTTTAATTTGTGAAGGAATGTTTGAAGAAGCTTTAATTGATCAGGCAAAAGAAAAAAAACACATGACTTCTACCCAGGCAGCTACAATTGCCAAAGCCGCTGATGTAAAAAGAATGTGTTTAATTCATTATAGTCCACGCTATACGGATAAAGAACTTCATATTTTGCTGGAAGAAGCGCAGAAAGTTTGGCCAAAAACAGAACTTTCCAGAGACAGAATGCATATTGAAATCCCTTATGTTGATTAATTTTTACAAGGCACAACATAAATCAATATAAAATTATGATTATTTTAAAAGATTTCTACAAAAACTATTATAATCATTCTCATAAAGAAACCGCCTTTTCGGTTGGACCAATAGATATTTCAATTTCAGATAGCACCATTGCAGGGCTTTTAGGACCAAACGGCTCTGGAAAAACTACAATTATGAAGGCTATTTGCGGATTTCATTATCCTTCATCAGGGACAATTTTAATTTCTGACAATAATGGCAATTTTTTTGATACTTCCAAGAATCCAGAAAAAATAATGGAATTAGTTGGATATGTTCCAGAACAATCAATCTTACCAAAAGAAATGACTGTCTATGATTTTTTGAATTACGCCGCAGATTTGCACGGTTTGAAAAATAAAAATCAGGCCATTGTTGATGTTATAAAAAAATGTTCTTTGGAAAAGGTTATTGAAAAAAAAATTAAAACACTTTCCAAAGGTTATCATCAGCGAGTTTCTTTTGCTCAGGCAATTATTCATAATCCAAAAAATCTTGTACTTGACGAACCTGTTTCTGGCTTGGATCCTTCCCAGATTATTCAGATGCGAAAAATGATTAAAGATATGGCAAAAGATAAATCAATTCTTTTATCTACCCATTTATTGCAGGAAGTTTATTCTCTTTGTGATACAGTATGCATTATTTCTGAAGGTGAACTTGTAGCAAAAGGTACAGAAAATGAAATAATCGCTCAGACAAAAGCACAGAATCTGGAAGAAGCTTTTATTAAATTAACTCCAGGGGAGAGTGACCAATGAAAGATTCTTTACAAAACCTAGATTTAGTTTATTTTAAAAAGGAATTAAAATATATTTTTACAAAACCCTTATTTTATCTTCTTGGGGCAATATTTTTTCTTTTTATAACAATCAATTTTTTTATTGCAAAACAGTTTTTCATTGGAAATGGCAGCTCCGATTTATTACAGCTTTTTTCCTTTATTCCGTACATCAGTATTCTTGTTATTCCAACTATCTGTTATCAGGTGTTTTCCAATGCCTACTCAGATTTTATTCCGTTAAAAAACATATCCAAAATCTTTTATTCTTATTTGGCGAGAGTAATATATTTTTCTGTATTGCAGTTTTTACTCATTATACCTGTATTTTGTGTAAATATTTTTGGCTCTGTGGATTTTGGACAATTTTTTACCAGTTTTTTGTGCTCAGTTTTTTTTGGAATGGCACTTATTTCCATCTGTTTTTTTATAAATCAAATCATTCCTAACAAAATTGCGGCTTTTTTGGTATCAGCTCTTAGTTTAATAATTTTTAATACATCCCATCTTTTTTCTGTATACATTCCACTGCCGCTTTTTATTTCTGAACTTTTAAAAAAACTTAGTTTTGCTTGGCACTTTGATGGCGCTAGTAAAGGAATATTTGATACAAGAGACTTTTTATGGTTTATATGCATTGCATTTTTCTTTATTTTAGCTTCCTGGCTGAAAGTGGAAATCAAAAAAGAAAAATATTTTTCTAAAAATCTTAAGTTCAAAATCGCAGGCTATTTTTTGTTAATCATCCTTATTCAACTTAATTCTAGCCGCTGGTACAAAAGATGGGATTTTTCTAAAAACAAACAGTATTCTCTTTCAAAATATACTTTACAAATGCTCAAAAATCCTGAAGTTTTTAGTGATGAAATAAATCAGACTTTAAAAATAACCTATTATCGTTCTGCAAAACTGGCAAGTCTTTATCCACAGGTTCGCGATGTTACAGATTTTTTAATTTCTTTTTCAAATCAAAGTAAAAATATTAAGTTTTTAATTGTAAATCCAGACAAAGATTCTAAAGCCGTAAATCTTCTGGAATCTTATGGAATAACAAGCCAGCAGTTAAGAACCGTCAGCTCTAATTCAACAGAGTTTATAAATGTTTACTCCGCAATTGTTTTGGAATATGAAGGAAAAATCCAGACCATTCCATTTCTTTTATCAGCAGAAACTTTAGAGTATGATTTAGATATTAGATTAAAACAGCTATTTACCAATAAACTTCGGCTAGTAAATATTGTTTTAGGCAACGAAATGACTTATGCTCAGGATTATGATTTGCTAATTCCATGGCTGAATGCACAAGGCTTTGTTTGTAATCCTTTAAGTTCTATGGATAATGATTTTGTTTATCAGCTGGAAAATACAGAAGGAACACTTTTAGTAATTGGTGATAATGATTTGAATATCGAAAAAGCCATTGCTATTGAAGAGTATATTTTGTCTGGAAAAGGAAATGCTTTTTTTGCGGTAAGTCCATATAGTGCAAATATTTCTACAGATTGGGCCCTTTACCAAAATAAAAAAACAAATATTGTTGAAATACTGGAAAATTGGGGCGTTTTATTTTCAGATAAAATACTGGCAGATATTTCCTGTTCAAAAATTACGCTTTACAGTCAAAATGAAAATCAATCTGAATACACTGATATTTTACAAGGAAGCACTTATACACAGGTAATGAATTATCCAATGTGGATTAGTCTTTTGCCTCAAGAAAACTGCAAAAATGGAATGACTTTATTCTGGCCCGTAGAACTGGAACTGGATAAAAATGCTTATCCTTATCTTGTTACAAGTCCAGCTGCCTATACTTACGAAATTGACAGAAAATCGCCTCAAAAACTAATTGAAAATAATCCTTTTGTAATTTCTCAGGATGATATTTCTTTAAAAGAAAAAAGAACCAGGATTTCCGGAGCTCAAATTAAAGGTTCTATACAAGGTCTTTTTACTTACGGTTCTTTGGAAAATGCCAACATTATTGTTATTCCTGATCAATATTTTGTTAATTCACTTATGATTGGTTATAACGGCGGAAATTATGGTGATTACAGAAATCTAGATTTTCTTACTGACAGTCTTTTAAAATTAAACGGAGAAAATCAGCTGGCGGAACTTCACGAAAATAACAATAGAGATAAAACTTTAAATAAAATCAGTGACACTCAAAGCTTTATAAAATATCAATTGATTACTTATTTAATTTTGTTCCTTCTTGTTCCTGTTTTTATTCTTGTTTTATTTGTGTTTATTCATATTTGTGGAAAAAAACAGTCCAAAAATGAAATTATGAAAATCAGCAAAATGTTGAATAATTCTAAAAAAACAGTAAATCAAGAAAAATAAAATTATTGCGGTAAGTATTGTATGAAAAATAAATCGAAGAATATTGAAAAACCAATGAATAAAAAAAATGCTTCTGAAGAAAAAATCAGTTTTAGTTTTTCACAAGCTATGACTTTTTTTAATTCAAACAGATGTATTTATGCTGTAGCGGGATTTTTGTTTTTACTGTATATTTTTTCTTTTTTTAAAAATGATTCTATGGGAAGCACAAGAATTAAAACTTTCAAATCGGCTTTTGTAAATAATAAATATATTGAAGACATTAATCATTTTGAACTTTCATTAAATGGGGAAGAACTGGATTTTATTAAAATTAAAAATATCTGGTTCATATATCTTGCTGGTAAAAATGAACTTGAACAAAAAGCAGAAGATTTTTTTATGGATGAAAAGAACTTATTGTTTCCTGCGGATAACAGCAAAGTGAAAAATTTTTTAGAAAACTTAACAAATGTTCGCAATGTGTATAAATTATCAGACAGGTTATCAAAAGATTCCAGTTATGGATTTGATGAAGACGAGATTTTTACATTAAATTATTCAACTTCTGATTTTTCGTCTCAAATATTTTTTGGAAATCCAGATTTTTCAGAAAACTTTCGATATTTTATGAATAGTAAAAATGGAGCAGTTTACCAAACAGATAATTCTATCAGCTCATATCTTTCTACTTCTAAACAAAGTTGGTCTGAGCCATATATTGTGTCAAAAGAAATTACAAAAGGAAAATCTGAAAAAGATGTGCAGCGAATTAGATTTTTTGATTATGAAAAAACTGTGGATTTTGCAGAAAATGATACTTCTTTAACACAAAAATCTTCAAAAAACAAAATCCTTAATGCAGATTCTGAAAGTTTTTATGAAATTACTCACAAGCTTTTGGAATTACGACAAACAGGTTTTTTATTGGATTCAAAAAGTCAGCAGATTTTAAACGAAATATTTTTGGATTATGGAGATAAATCTTTTGTAAAACTGACAATTTTTTCTACCCAAACCGAAAATGAATACGGCGTAAAAACCGATTATTACAACCACAATGAATTGGCGTTTACCACAAAATGTAAAATCAGTTTATGGACTTACAATAAAATTAAAGAAATGATGTTGTAGAAAAAATGAGCTAGGATACAACACAAAAGATTGTCTGTTTTTTTATAACCTAATCGCAAAACTATGTGAGCAAAAGCTCCGTTTATAACAGCAAGCCAGCCAAGATAGAAATGAGCAAAAGCAAATACAAGCACGCCTGATAATTCGCAGAAAATATGAGTCTTTTTACCTTTGCATTTTGGAAAAAGGCCTTTTGTAACAGAAAACAATTCGTCGGAAAAATAAAAGCGGTATAAAACTTCTTCATAAACGGCAGAAAATAAAAACTGCAACAGACAAAACAGCCATTGCAATATAGATTTTGGTAAACTAACCTTTGCAGTGGACTCATTTGAAAATCCCACTAAAATGCTAAAACCTTTTAACAACAATGCTGTAAAAAAAAGCATAGCAAGAATAAAAATTGAGTGAAACAGTTTTGTATAATCAACTTTAAAGGTGCGTTTAAAAAAATAATAAAGAATCACTGCGAAAATACATAATCCTAACTGCTGAAAAGGAAAGTTCCATGTGCTAAAAAGGGATGTTCCAACTATTGAAGCATCTGTAAAAAATGGTGGAAGAAAACAAAAGAGAAAAACAAGGGAAAAAAAGATTATTTCATATATAAAAGAATGAATTTTCATAGTATTTATGTTATTATTATATAACAGAAATTGAGGATATTGTGTACACTCTATTTATAATTCTTATATTTTTAATTGTTTCTTTCATCACTCTGGTAATAGTCTTTAGAAGAAAGTTTGACTTTTATATTACAGGCTTAAATTACGGCTTTAATTTTTTTGATTTAAAGATTTTGTGGGAAGCCGCTAAAGTTGCAGAACTGGAAGATGCGAAGGCTTTGTTTTTTTCTAGAAAATCTTTGCAAAAATGTATTGGGGAAATTTCTAATAATGCGATGGAAGGTTCTAGCGAAAATCAAGAAAAAAGACAGAAACTTCTTGCTAAACTCTATGAATATTTAACAAAACTTCAAAATGAAAAGGATGAAAAAAAAGGGCTTGAATCTACTTTATATCTGGATAAAGGGCAAAAATTAAGAATTATTTTACCGGGACAAGGAGTTTTTTCTTCAAAAATCTTGAACAATGGAAAAGAACTGGTTATTTCTGTGCCACGACGAAATGATATGATTTTATTGCCTGCTGAACAATGGATTGGCAAACTTATAAGCATTTATTTATGGCGCCAAAGTGATGCTCGTTATGTTTTTGATACAACTGTAATCAGTTCTGGACTTTTTATTGGAGAACCGTCACTTTCAATTCAACATTCAACTAATTTAACTCGTACACAAAAAAGACGGGCTGTTCGTTCAAAATGTCAGATAATGGCTAATTTGTATGTTATTAAACAAGGTTCTACAAATATAACTTCAGTAGAAACTCAACCAGGTTATAAGTGCCGCATTGAAGATATTTCTGAATCAGGAGCTTCCATTAGAATTGGTGGAAAAGGCGTTCCTAATATGCAGATTAAGCTACAGTTTACAATACAAAGTTTAATCATTATGTGTGGAATTATAAAAACTGTTGAATATAATGAAGTAAAAAACGAGTCGCTGCTTCATTTTGAATGTACTTGGACTGAACAGCAGATGAAAAATGAAATATTTGCTTATGTCTATAAAATGCTTCCAGAAAAGGAAAAGGAAGTTTACGAAGCAATGTCTATGACCGATGCAGATGAAAAAGAAGAAACAGGAACTTCTACCACAACTGCCGCAGATTTGTTAAAACATCACAGTATTGTTGATGACGAAAAAGTTACTAAAGAAGATTCAGATTTACATTGGAATGCAACATTCAATCTGGACACAAAATATCATGAACATTATGAATATCCAGAATACGAAAAACCATTTGATGCAAACGAATAAAGGATTTTTTTATGAAGAAATATTTTAAGTTTTTTTTAATTTTTACTTTATTTTCTCTTAATCTTTCCAGCTTATACAGTCAAACCAGTGACAGCGTAAAAAAATTTTTAAAAGGAAACATTTCCGACAAAACATTGGCAGTTAGAGAAGCCGATCCCGCAGATATTCCATGGCTTTCTAGTAAAGCAATTGATTTTGTTCTTGAAAATAAACAGTTTCTTGGGGACGACCGTGATATTGATGGTTTAGCGGTTGCGGCAGTTCTTTCCATCACACCAGATTTTGTAATTTCTTTATATGAAGATAAAAAGACTGAGTTTATGGATAATCTCATTAAAGTTTTTAAGAACTTTTCTTCCAGCAGTGTGGTTCAAATTGCTGTTATTTCAAAGATTCTAAATCTCCAATATTCATTTTCATATTCACAAATGAATGCTTTTACAGATTTACTTAATGATTATTTACTTCAACCAGAAGTTTTACTTAAAAATACAGGCGTTACTCAGGCTGTAATTTCTACATTGGGCATAATTGGCGATAATATTTCTTTTACAATTTTATATAACTGTCTTAATGATCGAAGATTTTCTGATTTTAAGGCAGATATTGAAGAAGCGGTTTCCTCTTTAATTCCTATTTCCATGGATGAAGTATTGCAGATTGTTCATTGTCGTGATCTTGTACAAATCAACCTTATTATGCGTTTGGTTCAAAATAATTTAGAAATATCTGAAAATTATTTGTCAGATATTGCAGAAAATGTATTAATTGAGAGTATATTCTTATTGAACAATTCTCGAGATAACGAGGAAAAAACACAGGAGACTGTAGATTTGCAAATTGCTTCAATAAGAATTTTAAATCACAACAAATGGACTCGTGCTTCTTCTACAATTTTATCTTTCTTTGAAAATGCAAAAATTGAATATTCAGAAGGCATAATGAATGAAGAGCAGTTTATTATGATTATTAATTCATTAACAAATATTGCACCTATTGATTCTGTTGTTTCTTTGATTAAGTATCTTGGAGAATTGAACAGTCAGGTTGAACGGGAACAAACTGTTTCTCAAACTGTAGTTCTGGCTGTAATCAATACTTTAGGCGCAATTGGTGATAAAACAGCCTTCGATTCCTTGCTTTCTGTAACCTATTTGGATTATTCAGATGCAGTTCTGTCGGCAGCCCGAAAAGCGCTGGCAGGACTTAAATGGTAAGGCAGAAATATACAAACAAATCCATTTTTATTGCAGTTTTAATTTGCATAGTGATTTTATACTCAAAAATTGTTCCATTACGAAACAGAAATCCTTATTGTTCTATTGTACCTTTTGAAAAAATAAGTGGAATTACTGGTGAATTATTATCATCACCGGTAAAATCGTCTGGCGGAAAAACTTATTCAGCTAGTTTTAGAATTATTGAAATTATTAGTGACAATGCAATTGTTTCTACAGGAAAAGGTATTATTACAATTTTTGTTCCTGCGGTTATGATAGAAGCTTTTTATCCTGGAAAATTGTATTCTCCAGCTAAAGAAAAAGGTGCTTTATTGTGGGAAAAAGGGGGCATTTATAAAATAAAAGGGCATAGTATTCAACAAAACTTTTTGGTAGAAAGTGTTTTCCAAGGATTTTTTCCTCAATCTTTATCTGGAAAAATATGCTTTTTTAGGGCACTTTGCAGACTTCAATTTAAAAGACTTATGTTTTCTTGGGGAAAGGCTGGGGGACTTTTATTAGCTTTATTATGTGGCTCAAGAGAATACACAGAAGAATCAATTATTGGTTCATTTAAAAATGCCGGATTATCTCATATTTTGGCTTTATCAGGAATGCATTTATCTATGTTTTCGGGATTAGCTATGTTTTTTGGTAAAAAAATTGGTAGAAAAAAAATCACATTTTGTATAAGAGTTACAGTTTTAATTATTTTTGTCTGGTTTGCGGGATTTTCGCCATCACTTTTAAGAGCATTTATTTGCAGTATGTTACTTTTAATTGCAACATTGGCGAATGTAAAACAACCAGATACTTTATTGATATTATGTTTTAGTTTTATTCTTCAAATAATTTTAAGTCCATTTGATTTATACAATATGGGATTCATTTTATCATACAGTGCTTTAGCGGGCATTTTACTTTTTAATGATTTTTTCAGAAAAGTTTTAAGCTGCTTTTTACCAAATTATTTTTCTGCATCATTGGGAGCGTCAATTTCTGCACAAACTTTTACCATTCCTTTTTCACTAAAATCATTTGGTAGTTACAGCCCCATAGGCATAATTGCTACAACCTTTGTTTCTCCCGCCATCACAATTTTTATTTATTCCGGTTTGTTCTTAATTTTGCTTTCTTTGATTTTCCCAGTGTTAGCTTCTCCTAGTGGAATTTTTATAAATTTTCTGTATACTATTATAAAATATATGGTGGCGTTTTTTGCAAAATGTCCTTGTATAAAAATCTAATTTTCATTTTAGGAAGATATTTTGAAACATCCTGATTACAATTCTCCAGCAGAACTAAAAAATATTCTAGAAGCCAATGGTTTTTCAATGCAAAAAAAATTCGGGCAGAATTTTTTAATAAATGGTGATGCCAGAAAAAAACTGATTGATAATCTGGACATAAATGAAAATTCTTTTGTTTGGGAAATTGGGCCTGGATTAGGTTCTATGACCAATGAAATTCTAGAAAGAAATGCAAAATTAACAGCTTTCGAAATTGATAGAGGTTTTATCTCACTTATTTCTCAATATTTTGATTCCTATACTCAAAAGGATAAATTCAATTTGATTGAAGGAGATGCTCTCAAAAATTGGAAAAATGAATACAATCGTCTAGTGCAGGAAAATCAAAAACTTCCAGATAGATTTTTTGGTAATCTTCCATACAATATTGCCGCTACAATTATTGCAGATACAATAGAAACCAATGTGCGTTTTGAAAAATGCATTTTTACAGTACAAAAAGAAGTTGCTATTAGAATGTGTGCAAAACCGGGCTCAGATGATTATTCATCATTTTCTGTTTTATGCCAATGGGCTTATGATTTAAAACCAATCTTAGATTTAACAGGCGGTAATTTCTGGCCAAAACCAAATGTTGATTCTAGAGCAGTTTTATTAACTAAAAAAGACAATTTTCCAAACTGCAAATCTCCAGAATTGTTTGTAAAAATGCAGCGTGGATTATTCAGTTCCAGAAGAAAAACTGTACGAAATAATCTTTCTGGCTTTTTACGAAACAATGATTTAGCACTTAAAGCTCTTGATTTAGCAGGCATTGATCCAATGAAAAGAGCAGAAGTTTTAACAATAGAAGAATTACTAAAACTTTCAGATGTACTTTACGATTTGAAAAATTAGGAATAATCGATTTTTTTTAACAAAGTATGAGTACAAGGAGATTTTATGGACAAAACATTAAATAATTTTTCTATTTCTGAAAATCTTCAAATTATCCGCAAAAAAATAAATGAAGCTGAAAAAAAATCGGGACGACCAGAAGGTTCTGTAAAACTTATGGCTGTAAGTAAGTTTCATAGTATTGAAGAAATAAAATCTGCCATAAATGCCAATCAGCAATTATTTGGTGAAAATCGAGTACAGGAAGCAAAAGAAAAGTTTGAAGAATTGTTTACTTTTTCCCCAAACATTGAATTGCACATTATTGGGCAGCTTCAAACAAATAAAGTCAAAAATGCCGTTTCAATTGCAACTTGTATTCAATCTGTGGATCGCATTGATTTATTAAAAGAAATTGAAAAACAATGTTCAAAAATCAACAAAAATATTAAAGTACTTTTTGAGCTCCATACAGGAGAAGAATCTAAAAGTGGTTTTGAATCACCAGAAAAACTTGACGAAGCATTAAAACTTTGTGCCGACAATAATTTTCCTCATATTATTCCCGCTGGTTTTATGACAATGGCACCTTTTACAGAAAACCAAACAATAATCCGTAATTCTTTCCGACAATTACGAGAAACCGCAGAAAAACTCCAGAAAAAATATCCACAATTTGACTTAAGTGAGCTTTCTATGGGTATGTCTGGAGATTTTGAAATTGCCATTGAAGAAGGTTCAACTTTAGTTCGAGTAGGAACAGCAATCTTTGGTGAAAGGATAGCAAATTGAAAATAAATCACACAAATATTTTCCACAAAAAAACAATTCTTTTTTTCTCACTTTTTTTTCTTACACTCAGTCCATTTTTTTCTCAAGAACAGGAAGTAGAAATCCCACAAGGATTAAAAGATGCCAGAAGATTTGAAATCATAACTTTAGGAGCCATGCCATTTGTAACTCTTGACGCCACTTTAATTTATTCCTTTTATCAGGAATTTCAAAAACCACAAGAAGAGAGATTTTCAAACTTTAATCCCTTTGGTTCATCTTCCTACAACAACGAAGAAGTTTTTGGAATAGTCATAACATCTTTTGGTGTATGCCTAGGCATTGGTCTAACAGATTTAGCAATCAACATTTTAAAAAGGAAAAAAAACGCCTTACAACAAGAATCCAATAGAAAAAACATCGAAATACAGGAATATTCCATAAAAGAGCTAGATTCCATGCTTGAATATCCTTCTGTTCGCACTAATGGGGATTAAAATGCCGTTCTTCAGTTCCAAAGTTCCCGCAGATTTTCCAGATTCTCTTAGATTAGATAAATACATAGCTTCTTTGCCAAATGGAATGAATCGTTCAAAATTAAAAAGTGGAATTACAGAAATATTAGTTAATGGTAAAAAAGCCAAACTTTCACAAAAGATAAAAGCAAAAGACCAAATAGACATTCAATGGGAAGATAATATTCCAGATGATATAATTCCCCAGAACATTCCGCTAGATATTGTTTATGAAGACGATAATGTTACAGTTGTAAATAAAAGTCAAGGAATGGTTACTCATCCTGCCTGTGGAAATTGGGATGGAACTTTAGTAAATGCATTGTTATATCATTGGGGGCGCGATTCCATTCAACAGATAAAAGAGGGAGAAGAAGCAGAAATCCTTGAACGCCGCAGACCGGGAATTGTTCATCGTCTGGACAAAGATACTTCTGGAATTATTGTTACTGCAAAAAATCGTGACAGCGAAGAATACCTGCAAAATCAATTTAAAACAAAAGATTTACAGAAAGAATATATTTTAATTGTAACAGGTCGTCCTCCAGCTGCTTATGGCGATATTCGCACCCAAATTATTCGTGATCCAAAAAATCGTCATAGATTTAAGGCTGTAGATAATACAGAAGACGGTAAATACGCCAGAACTTTATATCATTGTATAAGTTGTTATGGGAATTATTCTTTAATCCGCGTTAGACTAAAAACTGGGCGAACTCATCAAATTAGAGTGCACATGAAATATTTAGGTTGTCCAATTTTAGGAGATTCTATTTACAATAAACCAGATTCTCGTTTTCCCAATGCAACACTAATGCTTCATTCTCAAAAACTTTCAATAAAATTGCCAGGAAATGAAAATCCTACAACCTTTACAACAAATATTCCTGACCGATTTATAGAAATTGAAAAAAAATTAAAGGCAATGTTTCCTAAAACAATTTTGTCTTAGTGTTATAAAAAAATGGAAATATCATTTATTAATGAATCAAAAGAAAATCCTTTTCTCGTAATTTATAAGCCCGCAGGTTTACCGTCGGCACCACTTTCTGCTGATGATGAAAACAATGCATTGTTCAAAGCCCAACAAAAACATCCAGAAATAAAAAATGTTCTTGGTAGAAAACCAATTGAATATGGTCTTTTACACCGAATTGATACAGATACTGCCGGTCTTTTGCTTATAGCCACAACCCAAGCTTTTTATGATTACATGCTAAAACAACAACTTCTGGGAAACTTTTTAAAATATTACAAAGCTGAATGTATTCTAGACACAAACAATGCCATCAAATTACAAGGTTTTCCAGATTTTCCAAATGAAGAGCATAAAAAACTTTTAAAAAATGCAAATGTTTCTGTAACAACTTATTTTCGTTATTTTGGAAAAGGTAGTAAAGAGGTTAGACCTGTAATTTTAACCACTGCAGGAAAATCCGCCAAAAATAAAATTGGAAAAATGATTCCCTATACAACAGAAGTAAAACTGATTTCTTCAAAACCTGATAAAAATTATTTCCAATTTGAATGTAAAATTGCCGCTGGTTTTAAACATCAAGTTAGAAGTCATCTGTGTTTTTTAGGATTTCCTATTATAAATGATAAAGTTTACAATTATAATTCAAAAGAAAAAGCTTTAGTTGAATCAAATAATCTGGAAGAAATGAAGTTTACAGCTTATAAAATCCAGTTTGAATATAATAATCAACATTATTGCTTCATGATTTGACCAAATCAAAAGATTTATATATAATAAATGAATAATTAACACATTAGCCCGGATGGCGGAATTGGTAGACGCGCTAGGTTCAGGTCCTAGTGGGAGCAATCCTGTAGGAGTTCAAGTCTCCTTTCGGGTATTATTTTATTAAACAACTGTAAAAACAGACTATAACGAAAATCAGTAATAGAATACAAAAGGCATAAATCCAGATTGGCAAACTTGTACTATTACTGAAAGTCTGATATCTAACAAACAATCTTCCTAAATATGAATTAAAAAATCTTGATTTTCTAGACTTTGAATCCATTTGTTGAATGTTTGACATTTTGTTTGAAGAACTTACGGCATATCCACAATCTGGACAACCGTTAACAAACTCTTCTGTATTACCAATTTTTCCGCAGCTTGGACACTTTACCGAAGAAAAAAACTTACCGCAATGAGTACAAACTTTATCTTTGCTTCGAACTTCGTTACCACAATTTTCGCAAAAAAACTTAGCTTTTTTTAATTTGCCTTTATTCTTCATAATAATTTAAAACATCCAGAATCAAAAACTTTCCATCAACAAAATCTAAAACATCATTTAATTTTGCAGTTATAGATTTACATTCCGAATTATTGTAGTAAGTAAAATATTTTATAAAATCATCTGTATTAAGATTGTCAATTTTCACATCATCACTGATTTTGCAGGTAATTTTTGAACCATTAAAATCTAAATATTTACCACAAATTAAAGAATTATCGGCAGGATTATTAAACATAAAATCACCAACACCAGCACCCTTCAAATCATCATAGGATTCTGTAATATCGCTGACAGAAAAAAGTTCTTCTGTTTCATCTTGTGATATTTCTGAAATAACATCATCAACTTGAATAATTTCTTCAAAATCAGAAACAGAAACAGAAATTAATTCAGAATCATTTTCATTTTCCATCTGAAGATTTTCGGTAAACAATTCATTTATTGACTCTTGAGAAAAATCAGAAATAACATAATCTGCGGCTAAAAAATCTATCTTTTTTTGTTCATCTTTGGTAATTTGCTCAGCAGTGTAGAGCACCAGTTTTATTGGCTTTTCTACCAGTGAACATTTTAAAAACATAGAAATCATTTTCCAATGACGAGGATATTCATCGGCATTAACAACAATAAAATCGGGTTCAATTTCTTCCAAATTATCTAAAGCTTTTAAAAACCATTTATACTTGATTGTTTCAAAGCCATGATTTTTGAAAAGAGTATTAAATTGTTCTGAAACATTTTTATCATTGGAAATAATCAGAGAAATCATTATTCAGTTCCTAAGTTTACAACAGTATAATCATAAATTGTCCATATTCCTTCACGCTGGCGAATCTTATAAACATAACTCTTTTTTTCGCTGTAGTTTGGATATTTGAACCATTCAATAACAGTTACCGTACCTTCTGTTGGTGTATATGTAGTTTTCTGAATCTGGAACTTTTCTGGTACGGCAATAATATCATTTTCAATTCTAGACTGCATTAAATCTGCTTTATAAGCTGCAATCATTCGTTCTCGTTCTTCAGCTGAAACGCTAATGTATTTTTTCTTCTGACTGGAATTTCTTTTTAATAAAGATTCAACATCAAGATAAAGGAAATACTGATCCCACAATGATTTTTGACGGGCAATAATTGTCTGTTCAACCACTTTATCTGGAGCCAATTGTTCTGGTTTTAAAATTGTAGCAGAATTATCTTCCACAGGAACAAAAGTTGAAGCGGCTACAGAAGTTGAAGGTCTAATTTCCAATGTCAATCTATTAGATTTTAGAGAAATAAACTTTGATTTATAAAGCTCTGGATAAAAGTTCATTTCAAGATAATAAACCGATGGATCTTGTATATTAATATAATCTTTAAGATTTTCAATAAACGAATATTCTTCTCCGTTTTCCAGGGCAATTTCTCTAAAATAAACAGTTTGATTTGTAGTTCGTTTTTCAATCAGTTCAACATTTTGTTCTACAAGATTATTTTTGCTGGTATAAGCATTAAAATCCAAAGAAAATCGTCGGTCATCGGCCAATTTGAATCGTAAAGTATCCAAACCATTATTTTTAATTGTAATATGAATATTTATAGGATTATCTTCCGCATTTCCCGGATAAAAGATGGTTCGATTATAATATTTTATTGAAACCTCTACATCAGAAAAATCATTTTTATTATTTGTCTGTGCAAAAGAAAATTGTCCAAATAGTACAAAAACTGTTATAATTGAAAAAAGTTTAAGATTTTTCAATGATATCTCCTTAAAATTGTTAAAATAAGCTATATTATATTGTATCAATTTAACAAATTACTATTTATATTATCGGTTACTTTAAATGAAAAAATTATCATCTATCAAAGATTTATTACATAACTGGCCAGATTTCAAGAGTTCCATTGCTCAAATTACAGAAAATGCTTCTAAAAAAAACGGCGATATGTTTCCAATTGAAGTGAATGGTATACACGGCTGTTTTTCTGCATTTTTTCTTAATGAACTTAAAGAAAATATTTATTTTAAAAATTTACAGACTTTACAATATAACAATACCAGTCGCTATACCGAAAAACAATCTCAGTTAATTTCACCGGATTTTGTTTTTGTTGTTCCTACAGATTTTGAAGCTAACAATCTTTACAGCGATATTTCTGCTATAAATCCCGATGCTGAAATCTATGTTTTTCCAAGTTGGGGAACAATTCCATACAGACCTACGGCAAAAGGCTCTGTAGTTTTTGGTAAACGAGCAGCTTTTTTGTCTAAACTTTGTCAGGATAAAAACGCCAACGAATATATCAATATAAATGCAGGACAAAAAAAGGAAGTTCACAATAAAATATTCATTATGCCTCAGCGGGCGTTTATTTCTAAGTTTCCAAACCCTGATTATATTAAATCTCTTTCTTTTTCATTAGAAAAAGGCGATTCCATTGACACAACTTCCATTGCACAAAAGCTTTCACAAATGGGCTATCTTAGAGTTTCAAGAGTAAATGTTCGCGGAGAGTTTAGTTTGCGAGGTGAAGTTCTTGATATTTTCTTGCCATTAGATGAATATCCAACTCGTGTTATTTTTGATTTTGATGAAATTGAAGCTTTTAAAGAGTTTGAAGTAGATACACAGACAACGGTTCCTACAACAAAAACCCAAATCACTGTTTCTCCAATGAAAGAAATAATCTGGAATGAAACTTTTGTGGATTTACTTTCTAAAAAATTGGATCTTTATCAAAAAGAAGCTGTTTCACAAGAGGATGATTCCATAAAACCAGAGAGTGAAAATGCATTTTCTTCAGATTCTCTAAAAAAGATACATCTTCCTTTTACAGAAAAAGCCTGGAAAAACAAAGACCAGATGCTTTTAGAGTTAATGGAAAAAGGTGAGTGTGAAGGCGAAGAGTTTTTCTATCATCTTTTGTGGGATAAAGATTATTCCATTTTAGATTATATTTCTTCTGAAACACTTTTATTCTATTTTGATTATGATAGACTTTCAAATGCAGAACTGTCCATTTCTCGAGAATATTTAGGAATGTATAGAAAGGCGAGAGAAGAACAATTAGTTTTTCCTCCTGAGCAGATTTTATATAATTTTAAGGAACTTTCAGAAAAACACTTAAAATGTATATTTTTTAGGACACTGAATAGACAGAATACACCGTCGGAATACGAAACTAACTCTGATTTAACGGATTTTTCTGATTCAATTTCTGTTTCTCAAGATTATAAAAGTCCCACAGATGATTCTGATGCATTGACACAAAAAATGCAGATAAAGTTTAATTCTGAACCTGCAAGAAGTTTTTTTGGCAACATCAATTTTATGAAAGAAGAATTGGATAAACTTCAAGCTGATGATTGGAATGTTTATATTTTTACTGACAACGAAAACCAGTTGATTCGTATTCAAGAGATTTTTAAAAATTATACAAATCCCGAAAATGAAGATATTCTACCTTTGCAACTTTTACCACAGGCAATTTCGGCAGGTTTTTCAATACCAGAAATTAAATTACTTATTATTCAGGAAAATGAAATCTTTGGTAGACGAAAATATGTACCAAAATCTCTTTCAAAAGCAAAAAGTAAACCAATTGATACTTTTGTTGAATTAAATCCTGGAGATTATGTTGTACATGTAAACTGGGGAATTGGTCAGTTTTTGGGAATTGAACGAGTAAAATCCCTGGGAAATGAACGAGATTTTATTAAACTTCAATATGCAGAAAACGATTATGCTTTAGTTCCAATTGAACAGGTAAATCTAGTCCAGCGATACATTGGTAGTGAAGGTGAAAAGCCTAAATTAGACAAAATTGGAAGTAAATCCTGGGAAACTCGTAAAAATAAAGTTCAAAAAGAAGTTGAAGATTTGGCTCAAAAGCTTATTGATTTATATTCTCGACGAAAAGCTTCTGTGGGGTTTGCATTTCCAAAAGAAACTGAATGGCAGGCCGCCTTTGAAGCAGCTTTTCCTTATGAAGATACTCCGGATCAAATTACTGTAACTGATGAAGTTAAAAAAGATATGGAAAGAGCAGTTCCAATGGACCGACTTGTTTGTGGTGATGTTGGTTATGGAAAGACAGAAATTGCTATGCGCTCGGCATTTAAAGCGGTTATGGGCGGAAAACAAGTTGCTTTTTTGGCTCCAACTACAATTTTGGCAGAACAGCATTATGATTCTTGTAAAGAACGATTTAAGAACTTTCCTGTAAAAATTGAACGGCTTTCGCGCTTTGTATCTACCGCAGAACAGAAAAAAATATTAGCAAAGCTGGCGGAAGGGCAAGTTGATATTCTTGTTGGTACTCATAGAATTATACAAAAGGATGTTGTTTTTAAAAATCTTGGGCTTATGATTATTGATGAAGAGCAAAGATTTGGTGTAAAAGATAAGGAAAAATTAAAAGTCATTAAAAATAATATTGACTGTTTAACTATGTCCGCAACACCAATTCCAAGAACTTTACACATGAGTCTTTTAAAAATCCGTGATATGAGTCTTTTAACAACACCGCCACAAAGTCGTCAGCCAATTGAAACAGTAATTGATGAATATTCCGATGATAGAATCATAACTGCCATAAGACGAGAAATTGAACGGGGAGGCCAGATTTTTTATCTTCATAATCGAGTTGAATCTTTGCTGGAAGTTCGAAGAAAAATTGAACAACTAGTTCCAGAAGTTTTAGTTGATGTAGCCCATGGAAAAATGAGCAGTTCTGAATTGGATGATATTTTCCATCGTTTTAAAATGGGAGGATTTCATGTTCTTATTGCAACAACCATTATTGAAAACGGAATTGACATTCCAAATGTAAATACAATTATTATTGATAGAGCCGACATGTATGGTGTTTCTCAATTGTATCAGCTCAGAGGAAGAGTTGGCCGTGGAGACAGACAAGCTTATGCATATCTTTTGTATCCTGAAAACAAGTCTCTTTCCGAAATTGCCATGAAACGACTTCAAGTTATTAGTGATTTTACAGAACTGGGAAGTGGTTTTAAAATTGCCATGAAAGATATGGAAATACGAGGTGCGGGTAATCTTCTTGGCAAAGATCAATCTGGAAATGTTTATGCAGTTGGTTTTGAACTTTATGTAAAATTGTTGAATGATGCTGTCAACCGACTTATTTCACAAAAAGATTATAAAGCTCAGACAGAAATTATTCTTGAATTGGAATATTCTGGATTTATTCCTGATACTTATGTTACAAATCCACAAATAAAAATGGAAATCTATAAAAAAATTGCTTCTATTACAACTGAACCAGAATTAGAAGCTGTAGTTTCTGAATTATCCGACAGATTTGGACCAATTCCGGAAGAAGTTTCCAGTTTGCTTGCTCTTGCCGAAATCAGAATTATTTCTAAAAAATTGAATATTTCTACGGTAAAAGAACGCCAGGGAGAAGTAAAAGTAACATTTAGTCCTAATGCTACAATCAATATCAATCAGATTATGAAATTGATTAAAGATAATCCAGGAACTATAAGAATAAATCCCGCTGGTGAATATGCAATTTATATAAAACTTGGAAAAATTGGACTTAAAGAAAAATCTGAGTTCATACGAGAAAAATTATCGCAGCTTTTGTAAATTATAACTTTTGTTTGTAACATTTTATCATAATACCGCAGAAGATTTAAGATAAATTGCTATTATTAAACCTAAAGTTTTGGGTTTTTTCTAAATCAAATATTTCAATATGCTTCTTATAATGAAGGTTCTGTCTACCAATAAATAGATTTTTCTGTAAAGTTAGTGTCAATTTTTAACCTCCTACGCGTCCATTAACCTCTTTTTATATTTTTCATTTATCTAAACAAATTATCAAATTATATTATTAAAAGTCCATGAAGATAATCCAACATCAATTTTTGTGTTATAATAAATTATTGAAATTATTAAAATATCGCAATTATATTTTTTAGGATTTTTTATGCTTTCAAAAGAATGTTTTAATAAAAAAACTTTTTTTCATGATATTGTTGCCGGAATTATTGTTGCTTTAGTTTCTATTCCTATTTCCATGGGTTATGCACAGGTTGCAGGACTTCCTCCTGTTTATGGACTTTATGGTTCTCTATTACCAATTTTAGTTTATGGTATTTTTTCTTCTTCACCACAATTTGTAGTTGGTGTAGATGCAATGCCTGCTGCGATGGTTGGAGCTGGTCTTGCTGAATTTGGAATTATTTCTTCTACCGAACAAGCTATTGAAATTGTACCTGCAATAACTATGCTGGTTGCTATTTGGCTTATAATTTTACGAATAATTCAAGCTGGCCGAGTTATAAAATATATTTCCAATCCTGTGATGGGTGGATTTATATCAGGTGTTGGTTGTACTATTATTCTTATGCAAGTTCCAAAACTTTTTGGAGGAAATGCCGGAACTGGAGAAATAATAGTTTTAATTCCTCATATAATTCAACAGATTCAGTTTTTTAATCTTCCATCATTATTTTTTGGTCTTAGCACAATAATCATAATTTTGATTTTCAAAAAAATTGCACCAAAGTTTCCAATGCCAATTTTTATGCTTGTGGTTGGAATAGTTTTAACAACAGTTTTTCATATTGAAAATCTAGGAGTTAAATTATTACCCGCAGTAGATGGTGGACTTCCTAAAATCCATTTTCCAAGATTTTTTCTTTTAGCAAATCATTTTGAAGATTGCATTATTTTAAGCCTGACGATTGCCGCTGTCATCATGGCACAAACTTTACTGGCCGCAAATAATTATGCTACAAAATATGATTACAATCTCAACAATAATCAGGAACTAGTTGCATACAGTTTGATGAATGTAGCTGGAAGTTTAGTTGGAAGTTGTCCAATTAATGGTTCCGTTTCGAGAGCTGGTATTGCAGATCAATTCGGATGTAAAAGTCAAATTATGAGTATTTCCGCTGCAATTTCTATGTTGATTGTAATTTTATTTTGCACACCATTTTTTATTTATCTACCAGTTCCAATTTTAACTGGCATCGTAATGAGTGCACTTATTGGAATTATTGATATAAAACAAGCAAAAAGACTTTGGAAAAACAGTAAATCTGAATTAGTAATATTTCTTGTAGCTTTTTTGGGAGTTCTTTTCTTTGGAACAATTTACGGCGTTATGATTGTAGTAATTCTTTCTTTTGTTCAAGTTGTCAGAAAAGCTGTTATTCCACCTTGCTCTTTTTTGGGCAAAATCCCAGGACAACATGGCTATTATAACCTAAAAAGGAACAAGAACTCTGTTGCCATAAAAGATACAATTATTTATAGATTTGGCGGAAATCTCTTCTTTGCAAATATTGGAACTTTTCAAAATGATTTAGAAAAAGCAATTCTTCCCACAACAAAATGTATAATTATTGATGCCAGTGGAATTGGTGATATTGATATTACCGCCGCCGATAAATTAATTTATCTTGCAGATAAGTTTAAGAAAAAAAACATTCGTTTTTATATCACGGAGCATCAAGGTCACATAAATGATCAGCTTAGACAATTTGGAGCAATAAAACTTATCGAAGATGGAAATGTCAGACGAACCATGTCTCTTGCACTACGCGATTTTGGTTATATAAAACCCTATCCTCTCGAAAATGGAACTCTTTGCGAAAATGACACTTATATTGAAGCATATGAAAAACTTGCAGAAATGGAATGGGCTTTTGGAGATGAAGCTGAAGAACGAATGCAGCAATTTGCCACCGAAATGGTTAATACAATTCAAAAAATGGATTCCACAGAAGAAATCTCTAACATTAACCTTGAACAAGTTGAAGAAAAACTTGCGTGGGGAAAAATTGGACTTTTCGACGAACAGGAACTTTTGGATCACCTTGAGATTAAACTCGAACAATTAGTTTCCAGTGGAAAACTTGGTCAACCCCAATTAAATGAACTTGAAAAATTAATTGAAAAGCGAAAACAAATCGTTGAATCAAAAATCCATCTTCTTAATCCACAAGCCATAGAACTCTTGCACAAACGAATGGAAACCGTAGAAGAACATTTACGCAAAATCAATCCAACCGAATTCCAACACATAACCGCCTTAAAAGAACTGCTTAGAACCAAGTTTGAGGAGAAAAAGGAATAAATGATTCAGATGATACAGATATTTATCAATTTAGAGATTTTGATAAGCAGAATGGAGATATATTTTCTCTCCCGAAATCCCTACTTTAACTCTTTCTGCCTGCTGTTAATACTCATTAGCAAGCCGATACAAATCATCGCTGTAAGTAAGGAAGAACCACCATAAGACATAAAAAGAAGAGGAATACCTGTAATAGGCATACTTCCCATAACCATTCCAACATTAATAAAGAAGTGATAATTGAACATTCCAAAAATACCTGCCGCAATATTTACGCCATATCGGTTCGGGCATTTTTTAATGATGAATAAAATCCTTATAAAAATAAACAAATATAAAGAAAAGACTATGATTCCACCAATAAAACCAAACTCTTCAGAAAAAATGCTGAAAATAAAGTCGGTACTTTGTTGAGGCAAAAAGCGATAATGACTTTGTGTACCGTGAAGATAAGTTTTTCCTAAAATACCACCTGCACCAATGGCAATTTTAGATTGAATAATATTCCATCCTGCACCAAGAGGATCTGTATTTGGATCCATAAAAATAATCAATCGCTTAATCTGATAGTCTTTTAATACTTTCCCCATAAAAATTGATGAAAACAGAGACAAAGTAATGATGGAGAAAAAATATGTAATCCATACTGTGTATTTTGGACCATGAAAATATCGTCTTACAATAAATCCAATCACAGCAATTAATCCTGTTGAACCAATTAAAATTGAAAGTAATCTGTAATTTGTAAGAATAGTAATGGCTGTGTAAGAAGTTCTGCTGATTTCGTTATTCCAAACAGGTAAAATTGTAAAAAATATACTCATTGAGCCAAAAAGCAAAATATATAAAAGATATGATATTTTTATGTCTGCCAAAAAACACATTACAAGAAATATTGGAACATAAACAGAAGCTGTACCCATATCTGGCTGAATCAAAATTAAACCAAAAGGCAACATTAAAATTAAGGCCGCTACAACAAATCTTTTAAAAGGATGTTCATTTATACTGTCATCCAAATATTTTGCTAAAAATAGAGTACAAAAGATTTTACCAAACTCAGATGGCTGAACTCCACACTCACCAATTCCAAGCCAGCTTTTTGCACCATTTACATATCTACCAAATATTCTTGTATAAATCAAAACTAAAATAAGTGCGATATAAAGCCACATGGAAATATTTTCAATTCGTCTATAGTCATATAAAGTGACAAAAACCATTAAAACCAAGCCGATTGAAGCCCAGATAATCTGTTTTATATATTCGTTTGTTACTGAAACACCTTCTGAGTTAATACTTGAAGAATAAATCGAAAGAACACCTATGGTTACCAGAACCAATACCACGAGAATTAAAAAATAATCAAACATTGCAAAAAACTTATTCTTCATTTTTCAACTAACTCTTTAAATCAATCATTATAATTAAGGTTTTATTCATCTTTATAAGATTCATTTTTTGCCCTATTCCATTCTTGATCTTGATTTATTCAAATAACCAAAACCAAGTGCTTTTATTGCCTGATCATAAGTTTGATGAGCAAAAATACCTTGAATTATAATATTGGTAGCATAAGGAGCCCACCATTCCCAAACATTACAGGCTTCAACAATTGTAGCCACGCAGATTCTATCTTCTGGAGGAGCATCATAAGGTGCATAAGCAACCAACCAGGAATGCCAGCTGTCTTTATAACCATCTACTTCGGCAGTACCTGTTTTACATGCAATCTGAACAATTTTGTTATGCATAGGATATTGAGGAGTACCATCTGTAACAGTATATCTTAAAGCTTCCTGAACTTCTTTCCAAACTTCATTATCAATGGTAGATTCTGTAAGTAAGGTTGGTTTTACTTCTTTAATAACTTCATTAGTAACAGGATCTCGAACTTCTTTCAAAATATGAGGTTTATAGATTTTTCCTTCATTTGATACCATTGCAATCATATTGGCAAGCTGTAAAGGAGTTGCTTCCATAAATCCTTGACCAATAGAACAGGACATTGTATCTCCACCAAGCCATTTTTCGTGATATTTTTTCTCTTTCCATTCTGCTGTTGGAACTAATCCAGAAACCTGACTTGGTAAATCTATTTGTGAACTTTTACCAAAACCAAACTCTTTGGCATAAGATGCAATTTTTTCAATTCCTAGATAATCTCGTCCAACGGTCCAGTAATAAACATCGCAAGATTGTGCCAAGCCATTTTTCATATCAAGGAAACCATGTCCTGAATGAAGGTGACAATGGAAAACTCGTCCACCATAAAGCAGTTCACCTTGACATTCAATTTTTTTACTTGATGGAAAAGCATTTTCCTGAAGCATGGCAGTAGACATAATAATTTTAAAAGTAGAAGCCGGCGGATAAGATAATTGTACAGCACGATTTATTAAAGGTTTTGATGAATCGTTTAACAATTTTGAATAAAGATTTGCAGAATCATCGGAACTAAAAATATTGGAATCAAAATATGGATATGAAACCATAGCTAAAACTTCACCAGTTGCAGGTTTTAAAACCACAGAAGCACCAACACGATTTCCTAAGGATTCTTCCACCAGTTTTTGAATATCCGAATCGATTGATAAAATAAGATTTTTTCCCATCTGTGGCGGTTCTACAATTGGCGTATCAGAAATAACTCTACCGTGAACATCAACTGTGGACATTTCTCGCCCAGGTTTTCCCTGCAAAAAAGAGTCATATTGTTTTTCAATACCAGTTTTACCAACGATACTGTTTTTTGTATAACCTTTATTATATAAAACAGTCATTTCTTCCTTTGTAATATCACCAACATAACCAACTATATGAGACAGCGATTCTGTATGCAGATAATTTCTTACAGGCTTTGAAACCCAGGAAACACCAGGTAAATCATTTTTATTTTCTGCAATATTAGAAATAACGTTAAAAGGCACATTTGTTTTTACTTGAATTGAAGAATAGGACCTTCGTACACTTTTTGGAATCTTTTTATCAATAACATCCTTATCAATTCCAAGAAAACCTGCTAATTTTGAAGTTACTGTATCATATTTTTCTGCGGGAATCTCTCCGGGAATAACTTCAACAGCAAAACTTTCTGTATTAATTACCATTGGAAGTTTAGCATTTCTGTCAAATATCTCTCCTCGCTGCGCAGGAATTGTATTTACCTGACTAGAAATAGTTTTAGATTGATTTCGATAATTTTCACCCTGAATAATCTGCATTGAAAAAAGTTTAAATACATACAGAAAATACATAAACAAAAGAAACAGGAGAAGAATCAATATTTTTGCATTTCGGGGAAGCTTGTTATACATTATCAATCATATCCTTTGTATCTTTAATTGATAGAGAATTATAGAAAAATCCCAGGAATCTAAAAACTAAAGGTGCCAAAAGTGTATTTACAATAAACTCAAACAAAAATTGATAAGAAATAAAACTGTAAATCTCAAGATTGATTTTTGGGAATAATAAAGACAAAAGAATTAAAAATAGTCTTTTTGCAATTGTTCCTACAGATACAGTAAGCATTGGCATAAATACACCAGAAATGATGATAGTTTCAGAAAAAAGTCCAAAAATATAGCCAATAAGAGTTCGGTAAAAACAATTTAAGCCAAGAGGAACTCCTGTAATAAAATCAAGAAACAATCCCGAAATAAAACCAGAAGTTTCTCCATACAATTTGCCATTTAATGTTGAAAAATAAATTGAGCAAATCAATACTAAATCTGGAACAACGAGAAGAAAGGAAATATTTGATAAAATAGTTGATTCAATTATTGTTGTACAAAATAAAATTAAAGTACTTATTAAAAGTGATTTAGTCATTACCTTTTCCTTTCAAATAAATTGTAAAAAACTGCAGGCCTTTTTAATTTTTTCTATCGTTTAATTCCCGCTGATTTACAACTATTACATTTTCCAATCTAGCAAAATCAATGATTGGAACAATTTCTATATTTAACAAAGAATTGTAGTCAAGAGAAGTAATTTTTGAAATTGTACCTATTGGAATATCTCGCATATAATTGTCATTTTCGCCAGAAGTTACAACAATATCTCCATAGCTTAAATCTTCCATAACTCGCTTTCTGATATACTGCAAGTTCAATGGCCTATCCTGACTGCCAGAACCACTAACTAAGCCCAAATCTCTTGTATTCTGAATGCGGCAAGAAACCATATTATCATAATTGTAAATTGGCATTATCTGGCTTGTAAAAGTTCCAACCTGAACAACTTTTCCTACTAATCCTTGATTTCCATTTTGAAAGGCAACAACAGGCATATTCTTTTTTATACCACTGGTAGCACCTTTATCAATTGTCAAATAGGAATAAGCATTGTCGAGATTTCGAGAAATAATCTGAGCTGGAATGTTTTTTTCCACCAAAGAAATAGAAAATCCTAGTTGTTCACGCAACCGTTCATTTTCTTTGCGAATATCCGCATTGGATCTTTGCATTTGTTCATAATTTTCCAGCTTTATTACCAAATCGTTATAATCTTTTTTGAGTTTATGAAGTTCTTTTACTGCGTTGAATGTATTTACCGTGCCATCTACAAAAAAATGAACACCTTTTTCCACAGATGAAACCACAGTAAATCCAATTTTTTTAAGATTCAGTACAAATCCTCCTGTACTAAATCCTAAAGAAACTCCAGACAGCAGAAGTAATCCTATGAGGAAAAATTCAGAAAAGCGAAACTTAAAATTACCATGATTTTTTTCAGCCATAACTTTATTCGTTCAGACTGTCGTAAATTGCTCTTTCAGAAGACATATTTTTGAACAAACCAAATGCTTCTCCAGCTCCAAGAGCAACACATTCCAGAGGCTTTTCAACCAAAATTACAGGAACACCAGTTTCTTTTGAAATTAAGTCTGGAAGTTTTCTAAGCATAGAACCACCACCAGTCATAACAATACCTCTTTCAATAATATCAGAAGCAAGTTCTGGAGGAGTCTCACTCAAAACAACTTTGATTTCTTCAATAATTCTATTTACAGGATCTTTTAATGCTTCACGAACTTCAACGCTATCAATTTCAAGTCGTCTTGGAAGACCTGTAATAGCATCAGTTCCTTTTAATTCCATTTTTTCTATGGTTTTTTCAGGTGCGGCATTACCAATCTGTATCTTTAATCTTTCTGCTGCAGGTTGTCCAATAATCAGATTATGAACATTTCGTACATGTTTAACGATTGCTTCATCAAACTTATCGCCACCAATTCTAATAGAGTGTGTAACAACCATTCCACCTAAAGAAATAACTGAAACTTCTGTTGTTCCACCACCAATATCACAAATCATATGACCTGCTGGTTCATAAATAGGGATTTTTGCACCGATTGCAGCGGCAAGACTTTCTGCAATAACTTCAACTTCTTTTGCACCAGATTTTAATGCAGCTTCGATTAAAGCTCGTCTTTCAACATCAGTAACACAAGATGGAATACCAATCTTCATTCTTATTGATTTGAACATCTGATGTCTAGGAATAATTTTCTGAATAAAATATTTAATCATCTTTTCGGTGCTGTCAATATCGGCAATAACACCGTCTGCCAATGGTCTAATAGCAATAATATTTCCAGGAGTTTTATCAAGCATTCTCTTGGCTTCAGAGCCTACTGCAACAATTCTCTTTGTTCCACGCTCTACAGCAATAACGGAAGGTTCATCAATTACCATTCCTTTATCTTTTACATATATCAAAGTATTGCAGGTTCCAAGATCAATACCTATATCAGTCGAAAAGTTATCAAAAAAACCCATCATTTCCTCCCATGATTTTTTTGTGATATTTCAGTATACAACAATTTTCTAGAATAATAAACATTTAAAGGCTTATTCAGATAATTTTTTTATTGCTCCTGGATGATTAACCTGAATCTTTAATGTTTGTCTCCATTCCGCTCTTGCTTTTACCATATTTTTTTGCATCTCATATACAAGACCTATACCATAATGAGCATCGGCAGAATTATCATTATTTTTCAATATTTCATTGAATATTTTTAAGGCTGTATCATAATCACCTTTATCAATACTTATATTTCCAAGAAGAATCTGACTTTTCATTTTTATTTCATCATTTTCCGTCTGATTGATTACACGAAACAAATATTGTTCAGAAGCATTATATTCACCAGCTTTGTAATATTGTTCAGCAATAGAAAGTAAAAGTGTATCTGATTCTCTTACTAAAAGCGCTTCGGTAAAAGAAGAAATACTTTCCATTGTCATTCCCAAAGAAGCATAACTGAGTCCTAAATATTCAGCAATATCATCGGCTTCGTAACCATTTTCTCTGGCAAGATTAAGATATTTTATGGCTAAATCTGCATAGTAGTAAGTAGAAATTGTATTTTTATAAAAATAAGCCTTTCCCAACATATATTGTAATTGAGAAACTAAAGATTTACTGGCATCGTAAAGTGCAAGACGAAGATTATTTATACATTCATCAAGATATTCCTGAGCCTGAAAAGTGTCATTTTGAGAAACGGCAAGGTAAAAACAAGCATAACTGTAATAAGTTAAAGCCGTATTATTAAAAGGATGCTCCTGCA
>JAKSTL010000100.1 GCA_024402595.1 Treponema sp.
GAAGACTCTGGTGAGCATCACGAATTGCAAGTTCTGAAATTCCAACTTTTGCCATTTTTATATCTCCCAAATAATAGCGAAATTATTTTATCTAGTATTCACGTTATTTTAATGCTTTCTCGTGAACAGCAGCCGCAATTGCAGCTATAATTGCCCCATCATCTCCTTTAGTAGCTGGAGCTGAAGATTGTGTTGCTTTAACCTCAGGTTCTTTATCAAGTTTTAATGCATGAATTACCGCGTGCAGTAATTTCATACACAAAATCAAAATAATAATGAAACTGAATACAACACACATACCAAGCAAAGTCAATAAAGCACTTTGTCCAAGCATTTCCGTGATAGTCATAATCCAATCCTCGCAATATAGTCTAAAAAAATCCAACTTTCGCCCGATTTTACTAAAATGGATTATATAAAAAAATAGGATTTACTTCAACGAATACACATAGGGGAAAAAGAGTATTATTAAAAAAATATTTGTTAAAAATGTAAGAAAAATAAGGGTTTTAAGGAAATTGGCGCCGTTGTGATTTCGGTAAATTGACCACAGAAACTTCATAAAACAAAGTGGGATAATCAACTTGATAGCAGAAAAAATAGATATAAAAAAAGTGTTGTTGAACTGATGCTCATAAGTTTAATCAATACAACAACACTTTCAATATATATGGTTTTATTACCAAAAATTACTGGAGAATTGCACCCTTGTCAGCACTGGAAACAAGCTTTGCATAACGGGCAAGATATCCTGTTTTAACTTTTGGTTCAGGACAAACCCATTTTTCTTTACGCTTAGCCAATTCTTCATCGCTTACTTTAAGTGTAATCTTATAATTGTTGATATCAAGTTCAATTAAGTCCCCTTCTTCAACAAGAGCGATTGGTCCACCCACAGCAGCTTCTGGAGAACAATGTCCAAGAGAAGCACCTCGAGTTGCACCAGAAAAGCGTCCGTCAGTAATCAGAGCAACTTCTTTATCAAGTCCCTGACCAGCAAGTGCAGCAGTTACGGCCAACATTTCACGCATTCCAGGGCCACCTTTTGGACCTTCATAACGAATAACAACAACATCCCCAGCTTTAATCTGCTGTTTTTGAACTGCGTCCATTGCCTCTGATTCATCATTAAATACACGGGCTGGTCCTGTATGATGCATAAGTTCTTTTGCACAAGCAGAGCGTTTTACAACAGTTCCGTTTGGAGCAAGATTTCCGAACAAAATAGCAATTCCACCATTATCGCTGAATGGATTTTCAATTGGACGAAGAATATCTGGTTTTCTGTTACGAACACCAACAATATTTTCTGCAACAGTTTTTCCTGTAACAGTCATTAAGTCTGTTTTGATAAGATTCTTTTTTGCAAGTTCCATAAGAACAGCCTGGACACCACCTGCATCATCAAATTCACACATAAATGTATGACCAGCGGGAGCAAGATGAACAAGGTTTGGAGTTCTGTTGGAAATCTCATTTACTTCGTTTAAGTCAATAGACAAACCAGCTTCGTGTGCAATTGCAGGAAGATGAAGCATTGTATTCGAAGAACAGCCCATAGCCATATCTGCGGCAAGAGCATTCTTAAAATGATCAGCTGTCATCATACAACGAGCGGTAATGCCTTTTTCGTACATTTCCATTACTTTCATACCAGCATGTTTTGCCAAAGCAATGCGTTTACCGGTTACAGCTGGAATTGTACCGTTTCCTGGAAGTCCAAGACCAATAGATTCAGTAAGACAGTTCATAGAGTTTGCAGTAAACATACCAGAACATGCACCACAACCAGGGCAAGCAATCTGTTCCATTTCCCGCAACTGAGCTTCCGTAATTTTTCCAGAAGCAACTGCACCTACAGCTTCAAACATATCTGTAAGAGAAAGGTTTTTATCTGAATAAGGATTTCCTTCTTCGTGACTTGGCAAATGGCCTGGCATCATTGGTCCACCAGAACAGAAAACAGTTGGCAAATCAAGACGAGCAGCGGCCATCAACATACCAGGAACAATTTTGTCACAGTTCGGAATCATAACGAGAGCATCAAACTGGTGTGCTTTTGCCATACATTCAATTGAATCTGCAATAAGTTCACGAGTGACTAAAGAATATTTCATTCCTTCGTGTCCCATGGCGATACCGTCACACACACCAATTGCAGGGAATTCAACAGGAGTACCACCTGCCATACGGATTCCAGCTTTTACTGCTTCTGCAATTCTGTCTAATTCAATATGTCCAGGAATAATTTCATTTTTTGCACAACAAACACCAACCAATGGTTTTTCTAATTCTTCATCTGTATATCCCATTGCATAGAACAAAGAACGATGAGGTGCTCGCGCTATTCCTTTTTTCGCATTATCGCTTTTCATTTTTTCCTCTTTATAGTTTTTATTTTTAATTCTTAATGTCTATTCCAGTTTTAAGCTATTCTACTGTGCCATAAAATCTTGAATTACAAGTTTTATTAAAGTTGAATTCTTTATGCTGATTTTCTTTCGCTGTTCAAGAAGATCATTCTTTTCGAGACTGATTCGGGCACTATCACAAATTGTTTTTGCGTAGGCAGAAAGTTTTGATGGCGAAGGGGCTTCACAGGCTACAATTACATTTCTCATGCTCATAAAATGATAGAAGAACTGCATAAACTCTTCATTATCAACAGGAAGTCCTGCAAGCATAATAATTCGTCGGAAGTCCTGAATATGGGCGAAATGCTGACAACATTTTTCCAGTTTCGGAGTAAAGATTTTTTCACCAGTGGATGGATCCTGAGCAAGAATTTCTGCAATTACAAACAAATCTCCGTCTAAAGGAACTTCTCCAGTTGGGGTACATTCAATTACTTTGCTTAATTGGGCTGAATCAAGAAGAATCTGTGTTCTGTTATCAATTTTATCATCAGAGTCAGTGCTTTCATTTTCTGAAAGAACCGATGTTTCATTGGAAGAAAACAGATTTGCAAGTTCTTCATCAGATACTTTAGCAGATGATGCTTTGTCATTCATACAATCCATCATTTCTGCCAAAACCTGTGACTCTTTTTCATCAACCGCAACATTTTCTGTTACAGCACCAGTTCTAGCTTTTTCTTCACCCATAATATCTGCAAAAATCGCATCAACTCCAGAATTATTTGTCTGTTCTGTCATATCTTCAACCTCC
Organism: Treponema sp.; assembly: GCA_024402595.1. Taxonomy (GTDB): domain Bacteria; phylum Spirochaetota; class Spirochaetia; order Treponematales; family Treponemataceae; genus Treponema_D. Next base: position 3,169 of record JAKSTL010000100.1, read on the forward strand.
TGCTGTTTTTCTTTATTTGAATTATTATCTAAGGAAGAACCTTTTAATACCAGGGCCAATTCATCAGCACTAATTCCAACTTCAGCAGTGCTTTCTGTTCCTGAATCAGATGATGGTATATCTCCCAAAATATCACTCATTAAATCATCAATATTAGAATCGTTCATTGTTGTCTCACCTGTATCACTTAAAATATTTGAATCAGTTTCGTCTGTAATTTCCGAACTGAAAGTATCATTTTCATAATCTGCACCTTCGCCAAAATTTTCATCAGCAAAAAATTTATAGTCTTCAGCCTCGCCAATTCCATTTTCTGTTGCAGAACCATTTATATCATTTTCCAGATTATTTTCTGGCGCTTCAATTGTAACCTCGGCAATTGTATCATTAAAGAAATTTACAACCTGTTTTTCCACAGATGAAACCCTTATTACGCATTTACCGTTTCCATTAAAATCAGATTCATAAAGATTACCGTCTTCCCCAACATAAAAATTAGGATTGTCATCAGAAATGCGAATGTTTCGCAAAGCCCCGCAACCTTCAAAAGCATCATCAGCAATTTCTTTTAACTGAGCCGGCAAAACAACCGCAGTTAAAGAAGTACAGTTTGCAAAAGCCTGATTTCCAATTTTTGTAACTGTAGCAGGTATTACCACCGACTGAATAGAAGAACAACCAGCAAAAACCAATTCAGGCAACTCTTTTATACCCGCTCTAAACGGAATTTCTGGCAAAGAACTACAGCCATTAAAAAGTCCTTCTGAAAAAGCATTTACCACATTAGGCATTTCAACTTTTACAAGCTTAGAGCAGCCCGAAAATAAATACGGAGGAAGTTCTTTTATATTGGCAGGAAGTTTTACTTTTGTTAATTTTTTTGAATTTTCAAAAAGACAAGCACCTAGTTGCTCAATGGAATCAGGAAGATTTATATAATCATACGAACAACCAGCAAAAACTTCATCTTCGATAAAATGTACACCAAAGGGAACCCGTCCAGTAAAAGCCCCGGAAACGCTTCCTGTTGAAGAATCTGCTGCATTCTCTGCGTCCACTCCCACAATTGAGCGCATATCTTCTGTATAAAACAGCCCATTTTTTCTAACAAATTCCATATAGTATATTTTATTACGGATTTATCATAAGTGCAATTCAATAATTAATTATTATTTTGAATAAATCTCTGCAATTTTAGGATCAGAAAAACCTAATGGTTCTGTTTTGCGGAAGAAAGTGTTGCAATCCCAAAGCATAGGAACATAGTTATATTTATCACAATTTGCAATCACATTAGAAAGCCAAGCTTCCATTCCATCTTTCTGCTGACCATTTTTCTGACGAGCAACCCCATATTCACCAATAATAACACCATAGCCAGCATCAACAAAGGTTTTCATTTTTGCAAAATAATTGTCCATCAGTTTATAATCAGATTTTGTACCCCAGGAAGTTTTATTTTTCCCCCAGGAAACATCTTCGTTAATAATACAATAAGTGGATGGTGTATAATAATGAACAGAAACAAAAAGCCTGTTTTTTACAGAATCCTGTGGCATTTTAAAATCAGAAACCGTAGTTGCAGTTATATCTGTATCATAGCCTGGTATTAAGAGAAAACGATACTTATTATTTCCACCAGTACTGCGAATTAAATCCACAAAACACTGATTAATTTTATTTACTGCATCATATTTTTCAAACTCAGAAAGAACACCTTTTTTACCTTTGGTTAAAGCCGTATCATCATTAAGACGATTTCCTAACTCTTCATTAGCACCTTCAAAAATAAGTCTTTCATCATAATTCTTAAAACGAACAGCCACCTGAGTCCAAATAGATTTATACATATCTATTGCCATGTTTCTATATTCTTTGTTTTCAGAACCAAACAAACCCCACCACTGTCCATCCCAGTGATCATTGATGATTACATACAACCCCGCATCCAATGCATAATTTACAACAGTTTCAACTCTATCAAGATAAGCAGGATTTATGACATAATCTTTTTTTTCATAATTCATCATATTTGTCCAGGCAACAGGTATTCGCACAGAATCAAAACCCGCCGCCTTATAAGCCTTCATTATTTCTGGAGAAGTAACAGGCTGTCCCCACAATTGCTCATAATATTCAGGCTTTCTTTTTGTAGTTCCACTCCATCCTCTGTAAGCTTCCAATGTATTGCCCAAATTAATACCATTACCCATTTTTTCAGATAATTCCAATGCTGTAATTTTTTTATCCATTTTTATAGCCTTCTTCTGAACTTTACTTGAAGTATCTGGAACTGTTACTTTTCTACTAAAATCTTCAATGTAGCCAAAAACGAATGGAGCCGAAAAAAGAAAAGTTGACGAAAAAAGCATTATTGCTCCACATAAAAAATGTTTAATAGAAAATCCCATAAAAAAAACCTCTGTAGTTGACAATTGTATTACACAAATACCCGCCGCCACAGAGGTTTTTCATTTTATTTTTTGATATATTTAATTTAAAGTTTAGAAAACAAGATTATATATTTGCTACAACCTTATCGCCCATTTCTTTTGTTCCCAGCAATTTACCTTCTGCACGAACTGATTCAATCTTATCACCAGCAATATCAGAAGTTCTCCAGCCGTCATCCAAAACTTTTCTAACAGCATTTTCAATTGCACAAGCCTCTGTTTCCATTTTAAAATCATAACGAAGAAGCATAGCTGCCGAAAGAATTGTTGCCAAAGGATTTGCAAGATTTTTACCAGCAATATCTGGAGCCGAACCGTGAATTGGTTCATAAAGTCCAGGTCCTGTTCCATCACCAAGAGAAGCTGATGCCAACATACCAATTGAACCTGTAATCTGAGAAGCTTCATCAGAAAGAATATCACCAAACATATTTGATGTGGCAATAACATCAAACTGGCGTGGATTTCTTACCAGCTGCATGGCCGCATTGTCTACATAAAGGAAGTTTAATTCAACATCAGGATAATCTGCATGGATTTCTTCTGCAATTTTTCTCCACAAACGACTTGAAACAAGAATGTTTGCTTTATCAACCACTGTAACTTTTTTCTGACGATTTTTTGCAGCTTCAAAAGCCATTCTCACAATTCTTTCAATTTCTGGTCGTGTATATTTTTCTGTATCCCAAGCTGTATTTCCTTCATCAGAAGTACCTTTTTCTCCAAAATAAATACCGCCTGTAAGTTCACGAACAATCAGAATATCAAGACCATCACCTACAATTTCATCTTTAAGTGGACAAGCTGCCTTCAATTGAGGAAACATAACAGCAGGACGAAGATTTGCAAAAACTTTCATTCCACCACGCAAGCCCAGCAAACCTTTTTCAGGACGGATAGAAGGGTCAACATTATCCCATTTTGGACCACCTACTGCACCAAGTAAAACTGCATCGGAGTTCAAACAAATATCCAACTGTTCCTGTGGAAGAGGATTTCCAAACATATCGATTGCTTTTCCACCAGCAATTACATTCTTATAACTAAATGAATGTCCAAACTTAGCAGCCACAGCATCAAGAACTTTTACTGCTTCTGCAACAACATCAGGACCGATCCCATCACCTGGAATCAATGCAATTGATTTATTCATATAAAACCACCTTTTATAACTAAATATAGCTAAAAAAATATATTTAATAAATACTTATTTTCTTTAATATTTGTAAATAACAATTAAAAACTAGTAAACCTCAACTTCTGCAAAACCCGCATTAAGGAAAAACTGTCTGATAAATCTTTTAGACGAATTAGCTGCCTCTTCCAGAATCCCTTCAGAAATCAATTCTTCCAAAGCTTCTTCTCTCGACCGTTCTATTTCTGTAAAAACTTCTTCCAGTGTAATAGGAACAAAAATGCTGTGCTGTTCATCAAACACTTCCTGAGAAACAATTTCATTTCCCAACACTTTTACTTCCGGCAATTTTATTTTTAATTTCTGCTTTTTTTCCGAAACATCCAGCCCGTCCATCATTTCAATAACTTCATAATCAGCTTCTGTTAAATCATCAATTCCCACTCTGATTATTCCTGAATATTTTATAATGCTGTAACTTTTTGATGGCCCTATTTTAGCGCTTTTTTTAACAGAAACAATATCACTATAATGATATTTTAAAGAAACAAACTCCTGGCAGAACATCAACTGATCTTGAATTACAACAGATTTTGCTTCTGCTTTAGGTGGAGCCATAAATCTATTTAATGCATAATAACCGCCAGCTAACAGAACCATAAGTAAAATTAAAATAATGATGATTCTTGTAAGAATGCCAGCAAAAGGTCTGCCAGAACGAACTGTTTTTTTAGGAGATGCAGGTTCATTTACCATTGGACTTTGAGTTTTTTCTGCCTGATTTTCCTGTACAATTGCCTCTGCCGCAGCCATTAAACCATGTTTTTTTTCAGTTGATTCATTCTTCGTATTTATCATACTTGTGATTATATACCTTTTTAACAATTTGTCTTGTTTTTTTAGGTCTATTTTTATATCTTTAAATAGTTAATTGAATTATGTTACTTTTTTCAAATAAAAATATTATATAAAGTGACATTCAAAAATTATAATTCCATTTTTAAGGAGAATAAAATGGCAGACGAAGGTAAAATCAAAAAGGCAAAAAAAGTATTGTCTTTTAAACCAGCATCATTGATATGGATTTTTGTTATTATTCTTGCAGTGATTGCGGGTTTTTCTAGTTTTTATGTAGTTGATGAAACAGAACAGGCTGTTATCACTCGATTGGGCAAATATACCGAGACAGTTGGAGCAGGACTTCATACTAAGATTCCTTTTGGAATTGATAAAAATTACAATGTTCCTGTAAAAGTAATCCAAACAGAACAGTTTGGTTTTCAGACATTAAAAGCTGGTAGAAACAATGAATACAAGAACAATATTTCATCAGAAAGCGAAATGCTTACCGGCGACTTGAACATTGTTGATGTAGAATGGATTATTCAGTATCGAATTGTAGATCCAAAACAATGGCTTTTTGGTGTTTATGAAAAAGATGCAACAATCAGAGATATTTCTCGTTCGGTAATCAACGAACTGGTTGGAGACCGAGCAATTCTTGATATTATGGGTTCTGAACGAACAAACATTGAAGTTCTTGCTTTGGACAAAATGAATGATAATTTCAAAAATCTGGGCTTAGGAATAAATGTAATTGCAGTAAAG
>JAKSTL010000101.1 GCA_024402595.1 Treponema sp.
CACTCTTATATTTTTTCTTACTTTACTTATATTTTTTATTATGTATATAAGCTTTTATCTAAGTAAAATTATATTTTTTCTTATTTTTATTATAATTTCTGTTGATTTCTCTTTTTTTTCGATGTATAATTTTTTTATAAAAATAAGAGGGGAAAATAAAATCATGAAAACAATTGCCACAGCTCTTCAAAAAGGAGGAGTCGGTAAAACCACAATAGCAGTGTCTCTAGCTGCAGAATTAGCTAAAAAAAACAAAGTTATTATCATTGATGCAGATCCACAAGGAAATGCTACAGGTTCTTTGGTTTCCAGTTATGAAAAAGAGTTTGCCGATGTTCTTTTCGGAAAATGTGCCATTGAGGAAGCCATAATACAAACTTCCGTTCCTAACCTGCATCTTATTCCAACCGTTGCTTTGGACAGCAATGCACACAGTCTAAATCAATTACGAATGTATAAAACAACACTTGCTGCAAACAATCCTAATGCTGTAAAGAAAATTGTAAAATCGCTGTCTGATAAATATGACTATTGTATCATCGATACATGTCCAGCTTTTGATCCTTTTGAAGAAAATATTTTTACAGCCTGTGATGAAGTTATAGCCGTAATGCTTCTAGACATTTTCAGCACAGATGGACTTTCTATTTTTAATGCAAATCTTGCTGATTTCAAGGATAGAAAAGAATCTGAAAAACCAGCATTTAAGAAAATCATTTTGAATGCTAACAACAAAAGTATTGCTTTCCATAAACAAATAATTGAAAAAATGGCAGCACAAGATACTTTTGACTGTTTTATCATTCCAACAGATCAAGCTTTTAAGCGTGCACAAAACCTGCAAAAACCAGTTCAATGGCTTACAAAAGCAGAAGGAAATGCTTCTAAAGAAACTCTTGAAGCACTGGCTTTAATCGCTGAAAATATTGAGGAGTAAAATATGGCAATTGTTACAAACAGCAATAAAAAATCTCAAAACACAATAAACTCTGAAAATCTTAATCAACTAGATCAGGTTTTTGCTTCAAAGTCTATTTCATCATCTAATTCATCAGGAACTGCAAAAGAAAATAATGTTGAGGCAAAAGAAGTAGAAATCAAAACTGTAACCAAACCAAAACGAGAATATAAAGATACCATCTTGTTAAATCTTCCAAAAGGGGAGAGGAATGTCTTCAAATCATTCTGTGCACAGCACGACCTTACAATGACAGATTTTATTTACTTTGCAATGGATTATGTAAAGGATAAAGCAGAAGCTGGTAGCATTTCCATTAGTCGTGGTGGAATTAAAGAAATACAAAATAATTAAAATCTCTATTCTTTTAAAAATTAAAAACAGTTTTTCCAATGGGAGGGAAAAATGGAAGATAACAAAAATGAAAGCAAACAAAATGAATTACTTGTAGTAGATAGTTCCATTGAAAATATGTTTGCTCTTGAAGAAATAAGACAAAATAAAAAATTACTTTCATATCTGCCAAGTTTTTTTACAACAGCGTCTCTTCCATTTCGCAATGTAAAAAGCCCTGTTTTTATACGAAAAGGAAGTAATGGTATAACACTTAAACTTTCTGCTCCAGAAAATGTTCCTTATGGAAAATATGGTCGTCTTTTACTTACACTTTTAACAACACATGCAGTACTTTCAAAAGAAAAAGATTGTGCTGTTATTATTGAATATCCTAAATTAATTGATATGCTGAATGAACTTCAGTTACCAAAATCTAGAGGTCCAGAAATAAGAGAGCAGCTTGAATGTTTTACAAATGCTTCTTTTGCTTTTGAACAGAAAATCACAGAAACAAAAGGTGCATATCTTTTTGAGGAGCTTTATGAAGATGGCAATTATCCTAAAAAAGATATAAAAGTTACAACTCATTCTACAGGTAATATTCGTTTTACAACTGGTGTTCAATATAAAGAAATTGATGATGGAAGTGCTTCTAATAAGTTTGGTGCTTTCAAAATCATTTTATCTCCAGAGTTTTCTTCTTTTTGTCAGACACATGCAGTTCCAATTGATTACAATGTATATAAAGATATAGATAGTGCGGCAGGAAAAGATATTTATGCTTGGCTTGTATATAGAAATAATGGTTTAACAGATCCTGTTTTTATTCCTCGAGCAAAACTTGTTGAACAATTTTTACCAGTTGGTCCAGATTCTCATCCTAAACAGGAAAGTGTAAATTATAATCGTATTATTGAGCAGATAAGAATTATTAAGGAAAAATATTATCCAGAAGTAAAATATAGTATTGATAAAACTGGTGCTGGAATCACTTTATATAAAAGTCCAACTCCTGTTCTCAAAGATGATACTAGGTACGCATTAATTACTTCTGATATTTAGTTATGCACATTTTTCTTAGCTCTACTATTAGTTAATATATTATTAGTTAATTATTAGTATATATAAGAAGAAACTATCAAAACTGTAACCATTTGTAATCAAAAGTGTAACCATAACAGAATTAGTCTTTAATGTAATTGCTTATATTATAAAGAGTTACGGTAGTTATCCACAAATCTATCAAAGGTGTAACCAAAGAAGTTTCTTTTCCACAAAATAATGTGCATAAGGTAATCAAAGGTGTAACCTTCTTAAATAATTGAGTTGGGGCAATATTTAGGGCAGCTGAAATTGAGGTTTTAGAAATCAAAACTGTAACCAGACTTTAGGTAAAGTAATTTGTCTTATTAGGAAATCAATGATGTAACCAAGTGGCTTTATAAAAATCAGAAAATAGAATCAAAGGTGTAACCAGAAAAATAATTCTTTGCTTGTGAACGATTATTCTTAAAATAACATTTAATATATAGAAGAAAGTTTATTTTTTAATAAATATAAAGATTCAAAAAGTGAACACAAAAACTAATGACCTAGAATAATAAGAATCAAAACTGTAACCAAGAAAACTCTCGTTTTATAAAAGAAGAAATCAAAGATGTAACCAAAAAAAGTAAAACGGGATTTAGGTAATCAAAAGTGTAACCAGCTAAAAAATACGATGACTATTTATACATCATTTATATGGTTGGATAGACTTTTTAAAAAAAGTTTGATGAGTTGGTAGAAATGGAATCGAAGGTGTAACCAGACAATTTTTCTAAGAATCAAAAGTGTAACCAAAAAATATGCGCTGCTTGGAATCAAAAGTGTAACCAGATTTTATAAACGAAAAATTGTTTTTACTAGAAAATGCTCTCTTGCAATATTTTGTTTATTTTAGTGGAGAGTAGTGAAATCAAAACTGTAACCACAATATTTAGGAAATTAAATTGTGGATAAAGTAATCAAATGTGTAACCAAAACAAAGACATTTATATTAGCTTTCTATAATTCGTTCGTATAAAGAAATCAAAACTGTAACTAGATTTTATAACTCTTCGATTGTTGAAACAATCTACGGTTTATAAAAAAATTGGAAGGTTGTAACTTAAGCACTAAAATAGCGTGTTTAAGTTACACTTAGAGTTCATAAAACAATAGGAAGGATTAATATTCATCTTCTGGGAAATTACTAAAACAGTCGGAGAGTTCTTGCGTAAAATCATAGAGCGATTCATAGTATCCATTTTTTATTTCTTCTGCATATTGTGCATACACTTTTTCAGACTTTTCAGGAGAAACTGTAAAAAGTTCTTCCCTTCCTTCATCCATGAATGTTATAGGAAATCCGTAAGTTTGTTTTAAAATTTCGGAAATTAATTGTTCGGGATTGTTTTGAATCTGGTCATCGGAAAAAAGTTCTCGTACTTTTAAATATGATTTTTCATTATTTTTATTAACATTAAAAAACTCTTTTATTTCATCTTCTGTCATAAAAAACTCCAATGGATATTTGTTTTACCAATGCGCTTAAATTGAAAGAACCGCATTATTATAATTATATACTTTCTTAAGAATGATTTAAATGAAATACTATGCTACAATTTTAAGTAATTGGCTAAAAATATTCTTTAAAACATTAAAAACGAAAAAAGGATAGAAGAAAAGCTGCATTTTTTGTGGATGTGGAAAATCTGTTTTTGGTATTACAACTTAATTAAACTGTTTTGGAGTTGAAATGATTATTTTAATAGGTGGATCGAGCCATGTTGGAAAAACCTTAATTGCTCAAAAGTTGGTTGAAAAATATCACTATTCTTGTACAAGTCTGGATCATTTGAAAATGGGATTTATCCGTACAGGAAGAACTGAATTAACTGTGAATGATGATTATAAAATGAGATTTTTCCTTTGGCCTTTTGCAGCAGAAATGGTGAAAACAGCCATAGAAAATAATCAAAATATGATTCTTGAAGGTTGTTACATTCCAAAACAGTGGAAAGAAAGTTTTTCTTCTGATTATTTGACTCATATTAAGGCTGTTTTTATTGTAATGAGTGAAAATTATATTAGGAATAATTTTGATTTATTATCAGAATATAGTTGTGTTATTGAAAAACGCTTAGAAGAAAAGTTGAATCTTGAACGATTGATTATGTGCAGTAAAGAGTTTAAAGAAGATTGCCTTGAGAATGGAACTCCATTTATTGAAATAGACAGCAGTTATGATGTTGAACAGCTTTTTGAACAGGTTGTTCAGCGGATTGAAAACTAGACTTATGAACTTTTCTTGTGATGTAAACAAAGCTAATTTATTTTTTCTGGAAGACCAAGGAAAAATCCGCGTATACAAATCTGATGAGTTTACTTTTAGATACTATGTTGGAAAAGCTGAGAATCGTTTGGGGTGGTTATTTCAGCTTTTACCAAGGGAATCTATTCAAACTGTAAAAATGTATTTGGAGAAATTGCTTGACTTGGATTCATCACCCAATTTTATTTTGCTTACCGAAGAACAGAAGTTTTTACTAGAAGATTGCGTGAACAATTATTTTCCAAAATACAAGATTGATTTTCAAACGGATGTTGGCGACTGGGATTATATTTATAGTGTAGAAAAAATGGCTGCTCTTTTGGGAAAGGACTTTCAAAAAAAGAGAAATCACATAAGCAGATTTATGCGTATTTATGAAGGTGAGTGGCGTTTTGAACTTTATGATTATGCAGAACTTAGTGCAGAAAAACTTGATCATATAAAACATATTTATTCTGCCTGGCTGGAAAATCAAGATTATGAAGAAAATGAGTTTTTAATTTCTGAAAAAAAATCTATAGAAAAAATTGCTGCTGGGACAATTAACGACGATTTACAACTGATGGTAGGAATCTTGTATATAAATAATATGCCTTCTGCTTTTTTACTTGCCAGTGTTACTGAAGATGAATGTATAAATGTCCATTTTGAGAAATGTCTGGAAATTGTGGCACAAAATGGTGGTTTAGCAGTGTTGAATCAACAGTTTGCTCAACAGATTATGTCAAATTATCCAAAATGTAAGTACATCAATAGAGAAGAAGATTTGAATATTCCAGGTTTGCGAAAATCAAAATTATCATATAAACCCGAGTTTTTAATAAAAAAATATTATGGAAAATTAGAATTAAAAACAGATTTTGAATAATTCAGAATTGATGGGACTGAATAAAAAAAAGAACCGCACAATTATTCGACGAACAAATGTGCGGTAGAAAAAAGATAACTATGTTTACAACTAACACTCTTAATATAGTAATTAATTTCTATTCTGACAGTTTTTTTGCAGATTTTTTCTGAACTGTTTTCATAAAATGAACTCCTATAAAAATTGTATGAAGTGTTTTCCTTAGTCATTTTTTGCAAAAGACCTAATCATTTTAATTATATAATACTGGATGAACGAAAAAAGAATTGAATAAAAATACTAAAATATCAGTATAAAATGTGATAGGTATAAAATATTGATTGAATTGAAAGGGCGTAATTTGCTATAATATTTACAATAATTTAGCTTTTTTGTGATTTCCCTCAATATTTAATAAATTTTTATAGGCAAAAGTATAATGGATTTAATTCTTTCTGATGATTCAGATTTTGATGATTCTAGCATTGACGCTGCAATTGATTTAAAGATTTCTTTACAGCTCATAACACATTCACTTCCAAAGAAGACTCAGGAATATATGAGTTTATTACTTTCGAAATATCTAAAAGAATGTGGACTTTCCTCTTATTTTAATAAATTGAGTTATTGTTTATCTGAGATTCTTTTTAATGCGGTAAAGGCAAATATGAAAAGAATATATTTTATGGAGAAGAATCTAGATATAAATAATCTTGATGATTATGAAGAAGGTATGAAAACTTTCCGTCAGGATACTTTGAAGAATAAGGAATATTATTTTGAAAAGCTTCGTTCCAGCGACTTATACATTACTTATGCTTTGACAATTGATCATAATCGTCTGGTTATTGAGGTTAGAAATAATTCTGTTATGACGCCAATTGAAGCACAAAGGGTAAAAGAAAAAATTGCCAATTTTCATGAGTTTACTTCTGATGAAATAATGGGAAATCTGGTTGATGATACAGAAGGCGCAGGACTTGGAATTAGTACAATTATGCTTACATTAAAAAGCTTTGGTCTTCCTGGCGATAATTATCAATTGTTTACCAGAGGAAAAGAAACAATTGCCCGTTTAATAGTAGAAGATTCCTTGATTCCAGAACTATAAAAAATGAAAGATAATTCTCTTTGGACTAAAACTCCTTTTATAATTCTTTTTGCTACTATTAGTTGTATGTTATGGGGAAGTGCGTTTCCTTGTATAAAACTTGGCTATGAACTTTTTGATATACCAAATGACAGTAGTGCGGCTCAAATCCTTTTTGGAGGCATCCGTTTTTCTATTTCTGGAATTATGGTTATTATTGCGGGAAGTTTTATTCAGAAAAGGGTTTTGCTTCCAAAATTAAAATCGATTCCTTCTATTATACTTTTGAGTCTTTTTCAAACTGTAGGGCAATATTTCTTTTTTTATATTGGATTGGCACGAACGAGCGGAGTAAATGCATCGGTAGTTGAAGCCACAAATACATTTTTTACCATTTTATGGGCTTGCATCATTTTTAAAACCGAAAAAATTACCTTTGGAAAAATTGCGGGCTGTATTTTGGGATTTACTGGTGTTTGTTTGATTGAATTAAAAGGTTTTGATTTAGAGAATCTGCACTTTAACTTTTTTGGCGATGGATTTATTCTAATTTCTTGTTTGCTGGCTTCCTTTGTCCCTTCTTTACTCAAACTTTTTTCTAAAAAAGAAGATGCCTTTGTGTTAAGTGGATGGCAATTCTTTATTGGTGGTTTGATTATGATTGCCGGTGCTTTGATGGCGGGTGGCAGAATGGCGGCACCAACAGACTCAATAAAAGCTTATTCACTTCTTTCTTATCTTGCGTTTATTTCTGCTTGCGCTTATACATTATGGAGTCTTTTGCTAAAACAAAATGATGTAAGTCGGGTTGCAATTTTTGGTTTTATAAATCCTGTGTTCGCATTTATTTTATCTGCTTTTTTACTCAAAGAAATAGAAGATGCGTTTAATCTTACTAGTATGATTTCGCTTGTTTTGGTTTGCTGTGGAATTATTCTGGTTTATTTAAAAAAACACGAATCTGTAAGGTTATTGTAATACAATTTTTCACAGTTCCTAAAATCTAAATTGATATTTCCATATTTGCTATTTATAATAATATAATATAAATCTTTTAGGAGTTTTTATGAAAGAATACATCAAAGGTGCTAATCCATATATGCCACTTTGGGAACATGTCCCTGATGGAGAACCTAGAGTTTTTGAATACAATGGTGAAAAACGTGTTTATGTTTATGGTTCTCATGATATGCTTAAAACAGAATATTGTGGAACTGATCAGGTTTGCTGGTCCGCACCTGTTGATGATTTGACAAACTGGACATGCCACGGAATTTGTTATGAAGCAGCAGATAAAAGTGTTCTCTTCGCTCCAGATGTTGTTCAAAAAGGTGATACATTCTATATGTATGCAGCAGAAGCTCGAGGTTCAAGAGTAATGGTTGCTTCAAGTAAAAATCCAGCGGGCCCTTTTACAAATCCTGTTTTGACTCAGTTGGGATTTGACCCTGGAGTTTTGGTGGATGATGACGGAAAAGTTTATGCTTACTGGGGATTCTGTCGTTGTTATTGTGCTGAATTAAATGATGATATGGCAACAATTAAAGAAGGAACTTTCCATTCAGATCCAATTACACATTGTATTAATCCTTGGGCAAAAG
>JAKSTL010000102.1 GCA_024402595.1 Treponema sp.
TAGCTCAGCTGGCAGAGGATTTTGCCCTTTCCACAGATTCAATCCGGCGGATTTTATATAGGTAAGATTTACGGTATAATACTTAATAGGAAATTTAAAAATGAAAAAGAACCTTGTGCCAATTTTTTTAGTTATATTCATGATTCTAAATATAGCGGCTGCTTTTGTGTTTAAGCACTGGATTTTTATGTTTGTGGCTGCGCAACTGTTGATATTTCATCTTCTGCCACCATTTGCAGTTTTGCTTAGTATGCTTGCATATAAAAAGAGACTTAGGTTCTGGTTCAAACAATTTGAATGGGAAAAAAAGTTTTACAGGAAGATAAAGGTTAAGCAATGGAAAAATCGGTTTCCAACTTATGATTCCAAACTTTTTAATATTTCAGCGGACTCAAAAGAAAATGTAATTAAGGCAATGATTCAATCTGAAAATGTTCATCTTCTTCTGGTGTTTTTGAGTTTTGTACCTCTTATGCTCAGTAAATATTACGACCATTTTGGGATTATGTTGATTTTATCAATTTTCTTTTCGGTTTTGCATTTTCCTTTTGTAATTATACAAAGATATAATTTGCCACGTGTTATCAATGCGCCTATTACTAGAAAACAGCAGCAAAGCATGAAATTAATTGGCAAAGGTCTTACCGCAGAAGTTTTTGAACTTTCGGAAGACAAGGTTATAAAATTATTCAACAAGGACTATCCTAAGCAGGCAATTCGCAGGGAGTTTAGGAATGCCCGTCTGGTAAATACTTTTAAAATAAATGCACCACAGGCTTTTGAAATGAAAGAAGTTGATGGCCGATGCGGAATTGTTTACGGGTATGTGAAGGGACAGTGCATTGAATCAGTTTTTAATTCAAGGGTTGATCTGGAACGGAACCTGCAGGCTTTTTGCCAGCTTCAGAAAAGTTTTTATAATCATAAAAAACTATTTATGCTGGATTACAAAATTTATGGACGGGCTCTGGTGGCTGGAAGTGTCAGCGATAAAAAAGATGCAGCTGAATATATTAAGTTTATAAAAAGTTTTCCAAATGCAAATACTGTGGTTCACGGAGATTTTCATCCTTTGAATGTTTTTGTGGAAGATGACGGTAGCCTGCAGGTTATAGATTTTATGAATATGATGCGGGCTCCTGCAGAATACGATATTGCCAGAACTTACTATTTGATTGGTGCAGTTTCGGCGGAGTTTGCAGAAGCCTATCTTTCGGTAATGGGATACACTGCGGAATCGATTTCTGACTACATTGAACTTGTGAAATTGTATAGAAAGTTGGAGGGATAAATGCCAGATACAGCTCCTGATTGCGGATTTGATATTTCAAATTTTCATTTTCGTTTTAGAACTGGTGGATTTTTGCTCCGGGATGGAAAAGTTCTTTTTGTAAAAACTAATTTTGGTGATTATTGCTACGTTATTGGTGGCGGTGTAAAACTTGGTGAAAGTACGGAAGAATGTATTGTCCGAGAGTTTTATGAAGAAACTGGAGTTAAGGCAAAAACAGAACGACTTGCGGTAGTTTGTGAAAACTTTTTTAAGGGCCATGGCGGAAATCTTGAAGGAATGGACTGTCATACTATTGAGTTTTATTTCATTCTCTCTACAGATGAGGATGTGAGCAAGATTCCTGAAAAAACAGATGAAGGAGAAGACCTTGTTTGGATTCCGATAGAAGAAATTTCTGGCAGAAACATAAAGCCTAATTTTGTAAAAGAACGGTTTGATGAAATTTTAAAAAGTTCTGCTCCTCTGCATATTATTGAAGACAGGGATAGGAATAATTAGAATTTTGAAGATGTATTAGGTAAAAACATATGCATTTTATTCAGGCAAAATCAATTTTATCTTCTCAAAACGGCATGAACCTTTACCGCGGGTGTACTCATGGGTGCATTTATTGTGACAGCCGCAGTGTTTGTTATCATACGCCGGTGCCTTTTGAAGATATTGAGGTGAAGGAAAATGCAGTGGAGCTGCTGGAGGCAAAGCTTAAAAGCAAGCGGAAAAAGTGCATGATTGGAACTGGGGCTATGTGCGACCCTTACATGCATTGCGAAAAAGATTTACAGCTGACTCGCCGTTGTCTTGAAATTATTGACCGCTATGGATTCGGTCTTGCTATTCAGACTAAATCGGATTTGATTCTGCGGGATATTGATTTACTTGAAAGCATCAACAAAAAAGCTAAGTGTGTGGTGCAAATCACTCTGACCACTTTTGATGAGGATTTGTGCCGCATTATTGAGCCTAATGTGTGTACAACCCGCCGCCGTTTTGAAGTGCTGAAGGAAATGCAGGCTCGTGGAATTCCTACCATCGTGTGGATGACTCCGGATTTGCCATTTATAAATGATACCGAGGAAAACTTACGGGGGATTCTTGGGTATTGTAAAGATGCAGGTGTAAAAGGAATTATTAAGTTTGATTTTGGTGTAACCCTGCGGGAAGGGGACCGGGAATATTTGTATGCGGCTTTTGATAAGCATTTTCCGGGGATGAAGGAGCGGTATATTCACACTTACGGGAATGCGTACCAGGTGGGAAGTCCCAATCGGACCAAGTTGCTGAAGATATTCCGGGAATGGTGCCGGGAAAATAATTTGCTGGTGGATAACCAGTGTTTTGATTATATGCGGGAGTTTCCGGGGGTTGGGAAAGCGGAAAGTGAAACTGAATTAGGGGGACAGACCCCTAAACAGAATAATTTGCAACTTGAGTTTGGTTTTGGTGACATGTCATCCTCGAATAAAAACTTGTCATCCTCGGGCTTGACCCGAGGATCCATAGATTCAAACATCCTCATTGGAACCAGCGGTTACGATCATCCGGAACTTAAAGGTAGTTTTTATCCAAAAGATTTACCTCGCAAGGATTTTTTGAGTTTTTATTCTACAAAGTTTAATGCCTTAGAATTGAACAGCACTTTTTACGGAATGCCAACTGCGGCACGAATTGCATCGATTTACGAACGTTCTGGTGGGCGATTGAAATTCAGCATAAAATTGAATCAGCTTTTGACACATCAGATTGGAAGAGACTGGCGGGATCAGGCAGAAATTTTTAAGGCTGCTATGAGTCCGCTTCTGGAAAAAGATGCCCTTGCCACAGTGCTAGTTCAGTTTCCGGAAAGTTTTCACTACACAAAAGAAAACCGCGTGTATCTTTCGGAATTGCTTAAGGCTTTGTATCCGCTGCCTTGCGTGGTGGAATTTCGACATCGTGACTGGATAAAGGATTCTGTTTTTGAAGGTCTGGCCTCAAGAAATGCTGGAATTGTTTTTTGTGATATGCCTCAGCTTAAAAATCTGCCAGACGGTTTTACGCTGCAGACACCTTTTATTGGGCCAAACGCTTATATCAGATTGCACGGCCGGAATCAGAACGGCTGGTATGCTCAGGTGGCTGATGGAGAAGAAACTCACCGCTACGATTATGAATATTCAGAAAATGAGCTGGCAAGTTTTATCCCGATTATAGAAAAGGCCCGGGCGGAAGGCAAACGGGTTCAGCTTTATTTTAATAATCATCCTAAGGGAACAGGATTCAAAAATGCCCTGGAGTTGCAGGAGATGATTAGGAGAAAATATGAAACAAATTGAAACACAGCGCTTAATTCTCCGTCCATTTAAGGCGGGGGATGAGAAAGATTTATATGAATATCTAAAATCTCCTGAAATGCATTGTTTTTCAGATATGAAAATTGATTCTCTGGAACAGGCTGAAAAAGAAGTGCAGGGCCGTGCTGAAGATCCTTTTTATTTTGCTATTGTATTAAAAGAAAACGGTAAAGTGATTGGAGAGATTTTTGGTCACCCGGAAAGTACAGATCCTACTGCATCAGATATGGATACCTTTTCTCCTTGCTGGATGTTGAACCCTGATTTTAAGGGAAAAGGTTATGGGTATGAAGCTGCTCACGCATATCTGGATTCGGTTTTTAAGAATGAAGGAATTCGCAGAGTTTACATTTACACCGAAGATTATAATATTGCCTGCCAGAAGCTTTGTGAGAAATTAGGAGCACGGCAGGAAGGCTTATTCAAAGAATTTGTTTCTTTTGTAAATGATGAAAAGGGAAATCCTATTTATGAGAACACATATCAGTATGCAATTTTGAAAAAGGAATGGAAGTAAGCTTCTTCCTTGTACTGTTTACTGTACCACAAAAAGCTCGCTCTTATTGTTCAGTACAAAAATCCTTAATCCCCCAATCTGAGGCAAAGTAACAATTGCTTCCTGCTGGGCAAAAAGATTAATCACAAGGATTTTGTCATACTGAACAGTAATTACATTGGCAATGTAATCTTCCTTTGTCATAGGGTGATTAAAACTTACTGAATACTGGCCGTCGAATTCTTTGATTATCGGCTGGTATTTTTCTTCGGTGGTGGTGCGGGCTTCTGCAAAGTTCAGTTTGTTTCCGCAGCAGCTGATTTCAATTTCCTTTACACTGGTAATCAGATTTCCGCAACCTGGGCAGCGGTAAAACTTTACTCTGTTCATATTTCCTGCAATGCTGCGGTTTCTCACAATTTCTCCCTGTAAAATGCTTTGAATGTCAATTTCCAGAACCTTACTCAACTGTGAAAGCAAAGTGATGTCCGGGCAGCCGTGACCTGTTTCCCATTTGCAGACTGCTTTATCGGTAACAGCGATAGCATCTGCCAGTTGTTTTTGAGTAAGTCCTTTTTTGATGCGGGCCTGTTTTATAATATTTCCTGTTTTTTCTGGGTTCATAATTTTTCCTATATGGTCTAATCTGCAGATGAATTAATGGCGTTAATGTAATCCTGTTTTGGAATCATTAAGCTTTGAAGTTCATCAATAGTTTCAGTTTTTAGTTCCAGTGATTTTCCATATTCTTCGCCGGCCTTTTCAAACCTTTCAATTTTTATTTTTGCAACTGATTCTGCCAGCGGTTCGTTTAAAAGTGGAGTTTCCGGTACATACACTTGAGTTAAATTTCCAAAGCATAATTCACACTGGCGGCTGACAGCTTCAAAATTATGTTCATAGTTTGGAAATCCGCAACCACAAATCACAACACAGTGGATTTTAGAAAAATCAACTTTAGAAACATGCCGGGTACCGTCTTTTGTAGCTTCCATTCTTTTTTGAATCAACGGAATGGTTCGGTCTAAAACCACTTTCAAATGACTTGGCATGCCGTAACAGTACAGAGGAAAACTCCAGATAATAAGATCCGCTTCCGGATACAGTCTTAGAATTTCGTTCTGGTCGTCATCAATTACACATTGTCCGTTTCCAACCTGCCAGCAGCCAAAACATCCCTTACAAGGTGAAATATTTTTTCTGATAACATCAATAATTGTAATTTCATGCTGACCGGTTTTTCCCATCCCCCTAAGAAAAGCGTTTGTCAGAACCATTGTGTCGCTTTTTGATTTTGGGCTTCCGTTTAATACTAAAATTTTCATAATTTTCTCCCTTGCGTACGCGTGATTACATGTTAGCGGGAGAAATATAAAGTGTAAATCTACGGAAAGTAGAGTTTACAGGGGACGTTGTCACTTTTCTTGATTAATTAATACTGTAAAAATATAATTAACAGGCTATGTTAAAAAAATACAGTTTTGGATTTGATTTTTTGGGACTTTCATTATTTGTTTTGGTAATGATTCCGAATTTTATCTGGTTTGCCGTTCCTGCTCCAAATGATATTCTGCGTACTGACTCACTTACTCCAATAATTGATGTTATAGGAAGTATATCCCAGGTTATATTTATTGCTGCAATGTGTATGCTGGTTAAAAAAGATGTAGAAAAAATCAGGTTTTCTAAATTAATAATTGCGGCTCTGATAATGGTTGTTCTATATTTTACGGGATGGATATTGTACTATTGCGATTTTGTTAATTCAGCTGTAATCATTTTACTGACAATTCCACCTTGTACTGCGTTTATTTTATATACAGTTGACAGAAAGAATTTCATAGCTGTAATTCCCGGTGTAATTTTCACAATATGTCATATAATTTATGGAGCAGTGAATTTTATTTAAAAGAGAATTTAAAATGAATAAAGACTGGTCAGAAAAAAAACAAAGAGTTCCAGAAGCTGATTTCAAAGGAAGCTACATTTAAAGAAGGTATAAAAGTTTTGTATGGAAGTTGTTCAGGTTTTACCAAAAGACAATTATGATGTTTTTGTTTATTTTGTAGACGGAAAAATCAAGAAATATAATGTATCTCATCTTGTTGGAAAAGGACTCGATGTAAAAGATCCTTTGGAGAATATTGCTTAAATTCAAACAAAGCTTAAAAGTTTCAAAATCTTTTATAAAATCCATTTCATTTTTCCCCGCCTAAGAACTGTTTGTCTGTATAACTAATTTTACCGCAAAAATAAAATCATGCTTATAGATATAGTAATTAATCAATTTTTAGGAGATTACAATGAACAATTACAAAATCCGCGTTGAAGAAAAACGCGATTATTTAGAAGTGGAAAGTCTGGTGAATATGCACCGCCAAAAGCTTACTTTGTTGCAGAAGAAAATCCTGAAGATTTTGAACGGTACGAATATGAATTCAATCTTAGAAATCCTTTGGAAAAACTTAAGTTGCCCGGTCAGCTGGTGTAAGTAAACATTAATTACAAAGAGGATGATTTTTATCATCCTCTTTTTTTATAATTTTTTTTCTCAAAACCCTGGTGTTGTCTCCCCACACAGTCTGACATTCAGTAAAAAACTCATAGCCGTATTTTTCATAAAGGCCAATGTGGTCGGTGGAGATGTAGGTGTATTCTGCACCAAAATCTAAAATAGCGAATTTTTCTGCATGAGTAATCAGTTTTTCTGAAAGCCGATGTCCACGGTATTCGGGGTAGGTGAATACACAGCTTACCCAAGGTGTCCAGTTTTCACGACCTTCTGTAAAAATATCTACTTCATCATTGCGGGCTAGGGAAGTGAAAGCTGCCAGGTGGAACTCGTCTGATGTGTTGTTTTTATCTAGCAGCAGGAAAAGTCTTCCGGGGCCTAACACTTCATGAAATCCTCCATCAGTTGGAGAAACTTTAGGTGTACCTTCTTTTTTAAGACAGTTAATTACAAAAGGAATTGCGCCCCATAAATTTTTGCGGGCTTCCATCTGCTGCAAAATTTTTTTCTGCTGCTCTGGTACCAGTTCAAAATAATCAACGATAGAATAAGAAGATACGATTGTATTCATAAGAAACATTATAATAGAAAAAAGATGATTTGAAATTAAGTTTCTAGTTTAATCTATAAATGGACGAGGTGTGTTATAATAAAGTTGTACAGGAGTAAAAAATGTTAGCGTGGATTAGAAAATTTGATTTAAAAAAAGCTGGATGGATTAGTGCATCTGTAGGAGGAATAAATATTTTAGTGCACATATTAGTAATTGCAGGTATTATTCCTTTTTTGTGGGTGAATGGAGGACGAACAGAATCCTTGGAAGCTGCCCGTCAAATATCGACTTCTTCCATAATTATGACGATTATAAATATTTTAATTGCATTAGTTGCCAGTCAGATTATTCCTTTAAAACTTAACAAATTTTTTGGAATAGTCCTTTCTGTTTTTTTAATCATTACACTTCCATTGACTTTAGTTGGAGTAGTGCAGCAATTTTTGGGAACTATGTTTGAAAAATGTGTTATGAGTATTGTGACTATTGTTGGTTTTTGCTCAGACACTAGAATTGCATTTGAAAAACGATGGTAGGTAATAGGAAATGAAAATTATAAAAAGTTTCCGATTTATTTTTTTATTGTCAGTTTTATTATTTTGTTTTTCATCCTGCCAGACTCTTGGAAAAAGGGATGGAATTTCTTACGGGGTTAAATATGTTCCTTTGGAATCTTCCAAAAAGAGTGTTAGTATAGAAGGAACTGTTCCAGTTTTTACTGATAAAAAACTTTCAGGTCTTAACAATATAATTTCAGATTTCAAAAATACATATATCAATGAATATATTTCTGATGTTGAAGAAAGCTGGGATTTATATGTAGAAGATGCTAAGTG
>JAKSTL010000103.1 GCA_024402595.1 Treponema sp.
ATTTCCGCACGCCATTCTTATAGCGAAGATAGGCGAAACACCATCCTGCTCAAAATCGTCTGCCGAATTTGCCTCCAGCATGATGGATTCCATCAGCTTGCTCAGATTGAGCTTGGAGTCGATATTCTCGAGGTCGAAGTATACTGCGATAGGATAAACTGATTTCATGGGGGGAGTCCTGTTCTACACTATATCACCATTTGACAAATGATGGCACAGAAAGTTTTTAAATCGCTTGACTAAATTTAGAATTCATACCAAGCTCTTTCCTCGCTTTCTCAATAAGTTCAGAATGATTTTTTAGAATTTCATCAACAACACCACTTCCTCGCGCATTATCTGTTTCACGAATTCGATCAATTGATTCAATGAAAGACCTAAGAAATTGGCTCCTTGCCTGAACATCTTCTGAAAGATAAGGGACTTGTGCTTCAAAAATGATTTCCTCGCTTTCTTTTAACAATTTATCCTGTCTATTGATAAGGTTCTCAATCCACTTATCCCAAGCAGAACCTGCTTGTTCTTTATTAGCATATTGCCAAATGTTTTCTAATCTCTTCTTTTTTTCCTCTTCATCAGCGTTCTTCCAAAAATCAGAATTTTCTGTTTCATCAGCCTCTCTTATTTTATTTTCAACAGCTTTTATCAAGTCAAGAAATTTATCTTTTAACTTTTTTTTATTTTCTTTAATAGAACAAAAAAGCTCAGAATAATAATCGTACTCCTTATTCTTCTTCTTCTCTTCTTCCAAATTCGACTTCTGTTCTGAAGCGCACCAAAAACCAAAAGATGTTGGAATGCATAGTGAGCGCCACATATTTCTTCCCTCTTTTTTATTTGATGAAAGTTTTTGGTTTGCCCCCCCCTCTTCCTCAGGCAGCGTTAAAAGCTTTATTACGGAAATACTTTTTTTCGTATCACTTTTTCCAAGAAGTGACTTGATAGTTTTGTCCTTTTCCATTTTTTTTGAAGCAAACCTTTAGGCAGATTTAAGGGAAAATATTCAGAAAAACACACTGGTTTACTATAAAAAAGAGAACCCCTCATTAAATAGGCATAAAGATCATCATCTATTGGCGTATACGAGTTGGCAAGTTCCTTAGAAATTCTACGAACTCTAACACCTGACTTTTTTCCTTTTTTTACAGAATATTCGTTGTCGTGATTTTTGTCATTTTCCAAACTATCATTTAAAATTTTTTCATACTCAAGAGCTTGCCTAAAAAGATCGTTTTTTTTAGCATTTGTTACTACGCCGTCCGTTATATCCACATCGCCAACAATTGCCAGTTCTTCATTATTGTTAAATGCACACTTAGTGAAATTTACAGATCCGAGAATCATTCTCATTTTAGTAGTTGATTTACAAAGAATCATTTTTGAATGGAAAAGCCTCGTATTTCTTATAGAAACAAGATGTATCCCGCTATCATCTGTAAATATCTTGCGAGTTCTTTGTTCGGAATTCCAACATGCATCTTCAATTATTTTATTTAGTGCTAAAAATTTTTCTTGACTTTCTTTTTGTGCAAAACGACTTGCTGCGGCGTCTATAAATATTTTAAGACGCACAGAATCTCGCATGCTAGCTTTGCCACTTTCTTTTTGCAACTCTTCAATTAACGAATGAAGTGTGTCATCATCAACAAAGGCGGAAACAACAGTCATCTCAATAATCTTACCGACATTTACAAAAATATCGCTCCAAGAAAATTTTTTCCCATTTTTGTCTTCAAGAAGTTTTGTTGATGTTAGATACATATAATTTTCCTTTTTACCATGAAATAAAATGACCTAAAAATTCCAAAAAGTTTTTTTACAAAAAAGAACGCCGGATAGTATCAGGCACCATTCAAAAGTATCAAAGGGCATTCCTAATATCTTTTGCATTTTCAATAAGCTGATCCATCATAGATATTGCTTGCGAATCTTCCATATTTTTATTAAGTTTTTTATAGCCATCTTCAAGTTCGTCAATTATATTTTTCAGACTACTATAATCATCTTTAAGCGTTTTTACCTTTACTAATTCTTTCAAGCAATCATTAAACGTATTTAGCAAAGCTACATAATATCTAAATTTTCGACGTCCAACCATTCGGCTGGCCATTTCACCAAGAATAAAAACAAGTATATCTTTCTTATTTTTAGAATTCTTTTGAATTTTTTCCAAAGAGAAAACTGCCTTATACCACGTTTCACTTTGTACTAATATTTGATCATCTATAAGCATTTCCAACTTATCAGATAGTTTTTCTTCCGTATCTTTTGCCGTCTTTTCTGCAGCATCTTTTGCCGCCTTTTCCGCAGCATCTTTCGCCGCCTTTTCTGCAATTTCTTTCATCTTGGTTGTATCCAGCCAATACTTTATCCCAAAACCAAAAACAGCTACCGCAATCAAGGCTCCAAAAAGCCCTACATTTACAGCAACCAAATTTGAAAAAATTCCTTGAAAGAAATCCTTACAAATCCCTACAGATGTTGAGTCCATTATTTCACTCCAAATAATTTGAATAGTTCCAAAAAAACAACGAAAAATAACAATGTTAAAAAAGATGAAAATGAAAAAATCCCAGCACTATAGTCATCCTCTCCCTTAGAACGAATTATCAAAAGCACAATGAAAAAGATTGCAATTACTGAAACAATTCCATATTCAATCAAAAAATCTAATTTAACCAAATCAATAATTTTGACGGCTGACAATATGCGCTCCCAAAAATTTTTCAATTATATGTTCCAAATTATTTATTGCAGCGTCTTCTGTTGCGCCAACCCCCTGCAAAACAACATGTCTCTGAAACGGCAATGGTGCTGAATCTGAGTTCATAAATATTGACGCGACAGCATTTGGTTTAGCAAAATTAGGAACATCTGCTGTTGCTATAATGTGATAAAACATGGTAGGAGAAAAAGCTATTCTTCTTTTCATTTTTATTCCTTTAAAAGTTATTCAACAAATCCCTTCAGGGGGTAATTTTCTTTACTATCCGCAATTTCTTTAGCTTTTTTTAGCCAATCTTCCGATTCTGATTCTTCTTCAAAAAGGCTTTTAACCAAATCATAGTTATCCGCAATTATTTGAGCAGCAGAATCATTCTCTAACAAAGAGGAGGGAATCATGGTTCGCAGAACATCTCCAGCAAACTGCTGAACAAATCCATATTTCAATAACCAATCGCCCAAGAAGATAAATAAATCCTCATTCATCTTAGCACGACCACTTCTGAATTCATCCCGAATGTTTTTGAATAGATGTTCTTTAAAACTGTTATCTAAAGATTCAATTACACCCAATTTTTGCGATTTATTTGGAACCGGTTTATTCCCTTTTGAAACTTCTATCAAATACATCTCTATAGCATCTTTTGCATTTTGAGACCATTTATACTTTATAACAATAGCTTCCTTAACACCATATAAGTTTTGATTTTCAAGACGAACCATCCACATTTCTTTAGGCCAGGAATCAAAATACGAAACAAGCCATTGAATCAATTCTGTAGAAAAATCAGACGGATGTTGCACTACAAATTCTAAAGTACCTTTAGGTAATATTTTTTCCACATTTTCCAAAACATCTTGTTCTATTCGAATTAATCTTTTAAAGACCTCTTTTTTAGACTCATAAAAAGACAACATTTTTGAATAAAGCGGCGCTAAATCAATATTGAGAATTTGGCTTATATTGTTAATTCTTGGTAAAAGATTAAACAAACCGCTTCCAGTCATTTCGTAATCACCTAACGCAATACGCTCTCTTGCGTAGTCTTGAACAACGGTGTATGTTTGGAGCATATTTTCATCAGCCAATATATCCTCAACAGGCTTATGCGTTGAAAAATAAACAAGCATTGACTTTTTCACACCATCCGGTAATGTTTTTTTCAGCATTGCATCAAATGGAAGATTTGTCGCAATAGGATGGCTGCAATAAATCAACCGGATAGCAAGCAATATTCCCTTCAAATCAGATACTTGCGTTGAAACAAGTAACTGTCCCATGCCGTTCCAATTAATCAGGTTAGGATTCATTGGGGCATTAGGGAATGCCGAGAATAATTTCAGCAACTTTAAGAAATTACCTTCATTATACACCTGATTTTGCACAAATAAATTATTCAACCAAGTTTCTGCATTTAAATGTTTTTTTGTTTCTTCAGGAATGTTTGCTAAGCAATCCAAGCCAAGTAATTGTACAAAATTCAAACTCGCTAAATGAGTTTCCAGTTCCACACATACAAACGGAATTTTCTTCAAAATTTCTCCATGATTTTTTAGCACTTCTATATACGCATTTGGCTCAATTTTTAGGCTAGGAAGAATTTTTACTAATTTATCAAGATGTATATATTCATTGAATTTCTCTACCAACTGAACAAATGTATCTGGAGTATATCCTTTCCAATTAAAATCAGATTTACGGAATGGGGCTAGCAATTTTTTCATCAATAGAATTCTTAGATTGTCGTCAACATGTTTCAATAATACTTCTTGTGATTCTTTCATTACACCAAACAAACGAGTTATACTTGTTTCCTCAATTTCTCGCTCATCGGCCCTGTTATACAAATCTGTCCATAATTTCTTTGTTCTAACTTCATTCAAGAATTCCTGCGGTAGCATATCTATTGAGACAATAGCATTATCCAAATTCTCTACGGCATCTATCGCTTCATCCAAAATATCACTAAAAAACGATGCTTTACCAATTCTTTCTAGTTCATCCTTGTTTCCCAGCTCTAAAGCTCTTTTTAATGACGCAACATATACAGCAGACAAAGCCTTTTCTGGACTAACTTGGTATACTAAAGCCGCAATATACTTATCATAATTATCGTCATGTTCATAAATCGATTTCAAATTCCCTAAACATTCCTTGTTTAACGCATTCTCAATCAGTTCATTTTTCTTTAAAATAAAAATTGCAATATAGCGTTCAGGGATATCGGAAAAAATCTTTTTAAGCAAGGCACTTTCATTAATAAACTTTATTATAGAACGCGGTGTAAGACCATTTTTACCAGACAACAAATCATATGCTTGAACAACGTACTCATATTCTTCTTGTTTTTCCACGGAACCAAAAGCATCATTCCACTTAATCTTAAAGAATTTTTTCCAATCAGACAATACTGGTGGCGCAACTCGATAAACGACATCAAAAGTTTTGTCAATGTAATCATCACCACAATTTTCTTTTGAAACATCATCTGAAGAAAATGCATTCTTTATATGCCCCCTATCAAACGAGACAATGCAAGAAATGTTTTTGTACCCATTATTTTCCGCAAAAAAAGTATGAATAGATGACCAAAGATTTTCAATTTTCTCCTTAGGCAGTCGATCCATATTATCAAAGAAAATGACGAGATGCCTGTTTTTTAGTGTTCCAGATAAATCGGAAAAAAAATTTCTAAAATCAACTACAGATGGGTTGACCTCGTTTACATATTCTCTATTTGACGATTCAATCTCTTTATCTTTATAAACGGATAGCATTTCAGCAATGGTTTCATCAAAAGAATCACAAACAGGAAATTTGAATGGCCGGATAGAAATTCCCTTTACAAGCCTGCACAACCACCAAATAAGAAAAATTACGGCAGATAAAATTATTGGTACAAGAGCAATAACAACGGACCAAAAACCTTTAAAATCCTCCAAATCGGCAACTTTATCAATTACAGGGACTGATAGTAAAATCAGCATGCATAGCAATATCCCCGTACTTACTTTGGGAATATTTTTCGTTTTCCTTTCCGTAAGAATTCCGGTTATCTTCTTTGCACGTTCTTTCCAATTGTATGGACTATTTTCATCATCACAATTCTTTACAACTTTTTCTTTTATAAGAAAATCAACTAATTCATTCAACACAGCCTTTCGCTGTAAATCCTCTTGATGTCCCCATACATCATATAAAAAGAAATAAAATTTCTTCGCATCTTTTTCACTTAGCTTCTTTTCAACAATTTTTATAAGGTTACTTTTTCCTGACCCCCAGCAACCTTCTATGCCAATCATCTTTTGGCATTTTCCTCTATGCTCTTGATAGGCATTATTTTCCAATTCATCAACAATTACATTAGCAATAGACTCTTGAGATTTGCCATCGAACAAATCTTCACCAGAAGGAGCATTGCTTAAAAATTTAATTTCTTGAGACATAATTACCTTTTCTATTATTGTTGATAAATTATATAAAATTATTCTACCACAACTTGGCCGTTCATTAGGAGCGGGAGGAGTTTGTCGCGGAGGGCGGTGAGCTTGATAGTTTCTTTTTCAATATGCAATATTAAATCCATATATTTTTTTATTTCGCTATGGAATGCATTCAACACTTCTTTTGGCGGGTTTACACAATTGTATTCCTTTAAATAATCAGTTTTTAAATTTTTAAAAATACTGCCATTAGCCATATTCAATAAATTATAGCGAAGCATTTGAATTGTATAATACAAATAATACTTATACGGTTCTTTGTAATCTAATATAACAAGCCATCCGTCATGAACGCATGCATCTATCTGAATAAATTTTGGAATACCTGGAGATGCACTATTAGACACAATTAGGGTTGCAGGTTTAACCTGAACACTTTTTGAAATGCCTTCTCTTATTATAAATTCTTTTATTTGTATTAAAAAAGGACTCTCACAAGATGTCGCATCCGAAATTTTCACCCAAGGCATACCTTGTTTTGATTCATCCATAAAATCATCAATGGGACGAGGCGATGCACCTCTTTTTACCGTGCATAGATCTTGAAATTGAACAACTTCCCACCCTGTTGGTATTTCCCTTTTAAGGGTCTCGTTGTGGGTCATGGGGCCGCCGGAGGTTTTGTAGGGGCGGCCGTTTTCGTCGGGGAAGTCGAATTGTACAAACCAGTAGTCGTATAGGCGTTTTGCCATGGCTTCAAGTTTCTGGTTCATCTTTTTGTTCAGGGCGATTTTGTCGTCAAGTGCGGAAAGGACTGCTGCGATTTTCTTTTGATGAAGAATCGACGGAAAATAGTATTCAATACTTTCAAAAACACTTTTTGGTAACAGGGGCGTTGTGGTAGATCCGGCCATTTGTCTTAAGTGTTTTTTTTTCGTTGAAAGCAAATAATATACAAACAACGGATCAAAATCCTCATTAATGTCAGTAATTGAATTAATTTGCTGATTTGTCGCACATTTTTTTTCTGAATAAGCAACATTCCCCATATCTGAGCCTATACAGCCAACAAGAACACTAAAACCATTCAACGAATTTGACTTAATACTATCCAAACCATCTAGGGATAAATGTCGTAAGGAATCATCTATTCGAAATCCGTATGCAATATCCTCAGGGGTTATGAAAGGGATATTACCAGAAAAGAATTCCTCATTTTTTGTTGACGGAGTTTTTCCTGTAACAATTTTTCCAACATCACCCAATCTTACTTTTCGCAATTCCATATAATCAACCTAATTATCTGTTTTTCTTCCCAAAATTCTTTCAGAGCGAACTTCTTTATAGGCGTTTTCTACTCTTTGTTCAAAACTTCCTTCAAAAATCGGAACTGGATTATTATGAGCCCTTCGTTCAGCCTCTTTCCAATCCAGTTGCTCTTGGCGTTCTTCAAGAAATTTCTCTTGCTTTCGCTTTTGTTCCATCTGTTCTTCGAACTCTTGTTGCTTTTGGGCATTGAGCTTGGATACCCTAATAGAATAAATAGCTAAAATAAGAGAAATGAGACCTACTACTAAACTTGCAATTTCCATTTTTCTAATCCTAGATTCTTCACTACACTTCGTTCCGTTCAGAATGACTCGGCCTCATGTACTGCCAGATTCCCGCTTTCGCGGGAATGACAATGGAAGCGCGGGAATGACAAAGAAGACGCGGGAATAGCAAAGTGGCTGCGAGAAAGACAATGTTGCCTCGTAAATTGCAGTCCTATTTCGAGGAATAAAAAAAGAACCTCGCTGGGTGCGCATTGTGAAGAGGCGTGCAAGGTTT
>JAKSTL010000104.1 GCA_024402595.1 Treponema sp.
CGAATTCCAGAAGAAAGCCATCGGCAAGATGCAGGACGTAAGCAAAGGCGAAGGTCGGACCGTGCTGTTTGTGAGCCATAATATGGGGGCGGTCAAGAATCTGTGCAAGACGGGAATTGTGCTGAACCAGGGACAAGTTGCATTTACCGGAAGTGCGGAAGAAGCAATTGGATTTTACACAAAAAACAAAGAAACATCTCTCAAAAATAAGACTCTAAAAATAATTCATGACAACAATTATGGACACGATGTAACATTTGAGGAAATTTCTTTTGAAAAAATCGAACCTATTTATAGTTCAAACGAAGATATACCAATTATAATCTCCTTAAATGCAAAAAAAAATAAGGATAATTGTAGAATAAATTGCACTATTTTCTCCGTTGACGGAACGCCAATTGGAAGTAACACTTCCTTCGATACCTTCAACATAAAAGCACAGGAACAGAAAAACATTCGCTATGTAATTCACGCTCCCAATTTAACACAGGGAAATTATACGATGTCTTTTTCTGTAGGTACAGGAAATACAGACGAAGGCGAAACCAACTTTGATGTAATCCAAGATGTTTTATCTTTTGAAGTGAACAAACTTGATACAAAACGAAACTTCACTAAGTGGAATAACAATTGGGGACGTATATTCATTAATTCTCACACAGAGGAACTATGAACTACTCTTTTGAAAATTATCGATTACGCGACAGATTGTTGATGCGAATGGGGCTCCATTCAATTGTGAATCTCATAAATAAAACAAAAACAAGTATAAACAAAGTCCGTTATAAGAAAAAAAATTATCGTAAACTCGAAATTGGTCCTGGTTTACAGAGATTAGCCGGATTTGAGACATTAAATATTATTGACGGAAAAAGCGTTGATTACATAATGGACATATCAAATCCACTAAAATTTGAAGACAACTCTTTTGATCTTATATATGCTAGCCATGTAATAGAACATGTTCCATGGTTTCTTCAGAAAAGACTGTTTTCAGAATTATTTAGAATCTTAAAACCTAGTGGAGTCCTAGAAATTTGGGTTCCAAACTTTAGCAAAGTCATAAAAGTCTTTAATGATTTTGAAGGACAAGGAATAAACAACACTCATTTAGATGGTTGGTATAGATTTAACGAAGAAAAAGATGTCTGTACATGGGTCAACGGAAGAATTTTCACTTACGGAGATGGAACAGCAAACCCTATGAGTTTCAACTGGCATCGTTGTGTTTATAGCGAAAATTATTTGAACAAGCTCTTCATTGATGCCGGATTCTCTTCAATAAAAAAAATGGACAATAGTGAAGTTCGAGGATATGATCACGGTTGGATAAATCTGGGATACAAAGGAACGAAGGTTTAACGTTCATGATTCACACAATCAATTACCGTTCCATAAACGACATGAATCAAACAATTCTAAGGAATCTTCATAAGTTTCCTCATGATATTGATTTAGTTGTTGGTATCCCACGAAGCGGAATGTTGCCGGCTAATTTGATTGCGCTGTACTTACAAAAACCTTATACAGATATAGACTCTTTTATAAATGGCAAAATTTACGAAAGTGGTGAACGAGGCCAACACTTCAAAACAGATCGCTTAAAGAAAATCCTCATTGTTGACGATAGCATATGTTCAGGAAAAGCACTAAATAAAACAAAACAGAAGCTTACCGACCATCCCCAAAAAGATAATTTTTCCATCCTTTTCGCTGCGGTTTTCGCAACAGAGGAAAGCCAAAATAAAGTTGACATTTTCTGTGAAATTGTCCCATGGCCACGAGTCTTCCAATGGAATATATTTCACCACATATCTTTTATACCTCAATCTTTCTGCGACATCGATGGAGTACTTTGTCCAAACCCACCTATTGACGACGATGGTGAACAGTACATTAATTACATCAAAAACGCTCCGCAACTTTACATTCCATCAATAGAAATTGATACAATAATTTCTTGCCGACTTGAAAAATACCGCGACATTACGGAAACTTGGCTAAAAGAGAAGAACATCAAATACAAGCATCTTATTCTTTTAAATAAGCCCAATAAAGAAGCTCGAAAAAAATGGGGAAAACACGGCGAATACAAGGGACATTTGTATAAAAAAAGAGAATGCACCCTTTTTATAGAAAGTTCTCTATGGGAAGCCAAAATCATTCAAAAAATTTCAAACAAGCCCGTTTTTTGCACGGAAACATTTGAAATGCTTAACACATCTGCGACCAAGCAAAGATTTTTTCAAAATCTAGAATGCATCAAGGTTTTCATCTGGAAAATTCTTTGTTTTCTTCATATAATGAAAGAGCACTAGCAGAGCCTCCCCCATACTCTAAAAAAAATATGTATTACAATAAAGAAAAAGGCTTCAATATTGACACCGCCGAGTTGGCATGCGTTTTTATAGAAAAATACAAATGTTGGCAAAACACATGCATCTCCCTACATCCCAATATTGAGGCAAAATTCGTCTCCATTAAGTTGAATGAGAAGGGGAAAAGTCTTGCAACCATCGAAATAAAATCAAACCACAATTATGATTTGTTTCAAAAAGAAGGACTTAATATAAAAGTAATTGTTGGAAAAAACGGTTGCGGCAAAACAACAATACTTGAAGCTTTACGAAATAATTTCTCTGGAGCTATAGCAATATTAAAAGATTCTCAGGGGAACTTCGCATCCAATAAAGAAATAAACATAAAAAAATCCGATAGCATAATTCTATTGAAAGATCATGACTATAAAGCCTTAAAAAATATATCCGATGGAGGATTATTACAAAACTTTGCCAACAACGATTCTAGCAACACAATCAAAGAAGAATTATTTGCTTTTAGATATAATTTTTTTCCCATCTATTTAAAAAACAAGGAACTTTACAATTTTGAAAAAGGCAATCCTTTATTTACGCATTTCACAATAAAGCCGCGCCATTCATTTTCTGATATAGTCAAAATGTATTGGCAAGATAAATACAAAATAAATGATTATGATTTTGAAGAGTGCTTAATTAAAGAGCCCTTTTTGATAATTCTTCTGTATCAAATAAACAGCGAGCATTATATCTGGGAAAAATTTCATCCACAACGGCATGACATAGTATCGTTCAAAACTCTTTTAAATTATTTGGATAAAAATATACCAAATAATTTAAAAGATCTACAAACAAAATACACACCGCTTTTAAAAGAACTTCTTATTCACAACAACACATACAAATGTCATTCTATAAAAAATTTTCCCCAAATAAAAAGAAAATGGGAATCACCAAAAGGAATTCTTCAAAATCTTTATAATGACTTAAAAATAAAGAATTCCTTTTTTAACGAGCCAATTTCTATAAATCTTGATCTATTTTACTATGATGGAATTAAGAAAACGGAATCAAATTTGATTTCATTTGATGACTTTAGCGCAGGTGAACAACAATCTCTAAGAATACGCTATTTGATGTATCCCGGCCTAACCCAGTTAGATCGTGGACATGGTTTTTGGATGGTATATGACGAACCAGAAGAGCATCTTCATCCAGAATGGTGTCGACAATTCATATCAAACTTTATCAAAAACTTCAAACATGTAAAGAATTACGCATTATCAAAAATAGAATTTTTCCAGCAACAAAATTCAAAAACAAAACAACTTGGGAATTCTGCGAAAAGTACGGCCATTTATGACAACGACGAAGATAATGACATCATACAATACAATCATCTAACCGAGACCATAGATGTTCTAAAGAAAAGAACTTTTAGTGTGATTATCGCGACACATTCACCTTTTTTGTTATCAGACTTATTCGGACAAAATATTATTTATCTAAAAAAAAAGGATCAACACCCTGTCATAATCAATTCATCTAAAAATACTTTTGCCGCAAATATCGGAGAAATGTTCTACGATTCGTTCTTTATGAGAAGTACTATTGGTGAATTTGCTGAATCAAAATTAAAAGAGCTGATCAGATTCAAACAAAGCAAAAATCCATCCATGCTTCAATCTGAAGCTGACGCCATTTTAAAATCTATCGGCGACCCAGTCATCAGAAGCCTTATTGAAGAGATTGAGGCTAACGATGATTAAAATTGAGATAGATGACAAAATCAAAACGGAAATAGAAAATCTTCATTGGGATTGGTTTAATTCCAGGGCAAATACAAAATTCGAAAAATCATCCCAAACATACAAAGATTTCATCCTGAAAAAATTAAATACTACTTGGGATAAAATTGAATCCCTAATAAAGGGAGACATTAAAACAATCGACGCATTTAAAAATCAATTCGGAAAAATCAATAAAGATAATGATTACAGCAAAATGATGTTAGCATTTGGCTATGATAATTTTTGCAATTCAAAAAAAAAATGGAACGCCTATGAATTATGCAAAAAATTAGGGATAACAGTATGTCCCTATTGTAACCGAGAATATATTTTTGCAGTTGGCAATACAAAAGAAAAAAAGACTCGCCCAGAAATCGACCACTTTTATCCAAAATCAGATTATCCATATTTATCTTGCTCCTTATACAATTTTATTCCATCTTGTCACAACTGTAACCATGGTAAAAGAGACTTTGAAGAAGACATTCTATACCCCTACGCCGAAGAATTTGGGAAAGACATTGTTTTTAGGGCAAAATACACACAAAATGACTCTCCACGAAATTCAAGCTACTTAGATATTTCAAATATGCATATATTTTTCAAGAACCGAAAATGTGATGTTCTTGAGACAGGAAAATGCCTCCATATTAAACAAGTCAAGGCTAAGCATTCCATAGAAACCTTTAATCTTGAACACATCTACAACAAATTCAAAGAAGACATCATCGAACAACTAGATAATACAAGGCAAAAGATGAAGGAAGAAGCCAAACCAAACAAGTAAAACACCGTCCTATTGCCTACGCACTTCAATCATTGTATATTTCCATTGAGGAATAATCATGCCAAAGAAGAAAATTTTCATCAGTAGCGTCCAGAAAGAGTTTGCAAACGAGCGTAAACTTCTTTTCTCCTATCTAATGGACGATCCCTTGCTGTCGAAATTTTTTACACCATTCATCTTTGAAGACTATCCAGCGGCAGGGCGCAAAACATCTTCCGTGTATATTAAAGAAGTCGAAAGCAGCGACATTTATATGGGAATCTTCGGTGATGAATACGGCTACCAAAATAAAGCCGGTATTTCTCCGACAGAACAGGAATATAACCATGCGCAGAAACTGAACAAGGAATGTCTCATCTTCATTAAAAGGGACAGCACCAAAAGACAAGCCAAGGAAAAGGAGTTCATTCAAAAGGTAGAGCAAGATGTTATTCGCAAGACCTTCAACAATTACGAGGAATTGAAGGCCGCCGTCTACAAGTCCCTCATTCTTTATCTTGACGAGAACGAATTCCTCCGTACAGTTCCTTTCGATAAGGCAAAAGACAACGAAGCAACCATCAAGGACATTGACGAAGACAAGGTCAAAAAATTCATCGAAATGTCCAAGCAAAATCGCAACTTCAAAACAGGCCGTGCAACGTCAACAAAGGACTTGCTGAAACATTTGGACCTGATGGACGACAAGGGGAAAATAACCAACGCAGCAATTCTCCTGTTCGGCAAGAAGCCCCAAAAATTCTTTATCAGTTCAGAAGTAAAGTGCTGTCAATTTTATGGAAATGTTGTCGAAAAGCCGATTCCTTCGCAAAGTATCTACAAAGGAGACGTATTTGAGCTCATCGATCAGGCGACAAGTTTTGTAATGAGCCGTGTAGATAACTGGGTCGGCACAAGAGACCATGGGCCAACAGCAGCTGTGCCAACGAGAACTGAGCTTCCCATAGACGCAGTACGAGAAGCAATAGTCAACGCAGTTTGTCATCGTGATTACACGAGCAACGCAAGTGTTCAGGTGATGCTATTCAAGAACAGGCTTGAAATCTGGAATCCAGGCCAGTTGCCACAAGGACTAACCACACAAAAACTGTACAAGCCTCACAAATCAAAACCGAGAAATCTTCTTATTGCAGAGCCGATGCAACGGTGCGGCTATATCGAAAAAGCCGGCACTGGTACCGGAGACATCGTAAAACAATGCCTTGACCTAGGTTTAAAAAAGCCAATCTTCGAACAAGACGGAGACTTCAAGGTTATCATTTGGAGGCCAGATTCTCAAAATGGCACCCAAGATGGCAAGCAAAATGACACCCAAGGTGGCACTCAAGATGGCACCCAAGAAAAATTAGAATCAACCATCATCAATTCCATAAAGGCCAATCCAAAAATATCTAGAAAAGGTTTAGCACAGGCATTACAAACCTCTCCACGAACAATCGCCAGAAGACTAAAAGAAATGACCCACAAGGTTCATTTTGTCGGCAGTGGTTACAGTGGCCACTGGGAGATTTTAGACGAGAATTGTGCTTCATAGAAGAACCCCGGTATTTTGTATTTATGAAAATTCTCTATCTTTTATCTGGATCTGACCTCGCAGGATCAACACTCTCATTTTTAACGCTTTTAGAAAGCGTTAAATCAAAGGGAGATGAGCCTTACGTTGTAATTCCAGACTCAAAAAAAGAATTCACATCAACATTAGAAAAGCAGGGCATTCCTTATTCCATCATCCCTATGGGATTCTTTTGTTATCCCGTAGATAAGGGCATCCAGAAATTATTCTACCTGCGTCATTTACAACAAATACTCACCCGCGAAATAAAAAATATTAGAGCTTTAAACAAAATTATTTCTCAGATAAAACCGGACATAATCCACACAAATGTCGGACCCTTGTTCACAGGCCATTTTGCAGCAAAACAAAACAAAACACCTCACATTTGGCATGTACGAGAATACGGAGATCTAGACTTCAATCTTTATCCAATTCCATCAAAAAGTGCCTTTCACAAGAAATTAAAAAAAGATACGGCCATTTTCATCACCAAAGATTTAGCCAAGTACAATCATGCAGAAGAATCCAGTCAAACACATATTATATACAACGGTGTTCGCAGACATGATGACATAAGTTTCATAGAAAAAAAAGAGCCATTTTTTTTATGCGCCAGCAGGGTTAGTCCAGAAAAAGGCCATTGGGAAGTTTGCCACGCATTCAGTGAGTTCCACAAAAAAAATCCATTATACAAGCTCATTATACTTGGCGACGGAAACGAGACCTACATAGAACTTTTAAAGGAATATTGCAAATCCAACGATTTAGAAAAGCATGTGATTTTCGAAGGCTTCCAAACAAATGTCAAATCCTACATGACCAAAGCGAAAGCTCTCATCGTGGCCTCCTCTGCAGAAGGTTTTGGCAGAATGACTGCAGAAGCATGCTTTGACGGATGTCTTGTTATAGGAAAAAATTCCTGCGGAACAAAAGAAATTTTGGAGCAAACCGGAGGCTTCCTCTACAATACCCAACAAGAATTAATTACAAACATGGAAAATATTGCGTCAATCTCAGATAGAGAATACAAGGAAAAGGCTTTACAAGCTCAAAAAAGGGCCCAAGAATTATTTTCTATAGAAGAATATACCTCAAAAATTTATTCAATCTACAATAAAATTCTTACCACTCAAATATAAAGTTCTACATTAACAATATGACCTTTGCAGAGGCTTTAAACCATACCGCCGTAAATACATTAAGGGCCAAGCCTCAATTTAAAGCATTTGGTCTAAATCCTTCTTTCCAAAAAATTGAGTTATTAAAAGGTCCCGAATATATTTCTATTGGCGACCGAACCTTCTTTGAAAAAGATTTATATCTAACCGCATGGGATTCTTACCAAGCCAGCAACGATATTCAACATTTTACTCCAGAAATCAAGATTGGTTCCAATTGTCATTT
>JAKSTL010000105.1 GCA_024402595.1 Treponema sp.
CCAATGTGCCCGATCACCCTCTTAGGCCGGGTAACTATCATCGCCTTGGTGGGCCTTTACCTCACCAACTAGCTAATAGTACGCGGGCCGCTCCTTCAGTGAATCAGTTGATCCTTTCCTCTCATTCCTCTGACAAATGAGAGCGTATTCGGTATTATCCTTAATTTCTTAAGGCTATCCCCATCTGAAGGGTACGTCACCCACGCGTTACTCACCAGTCCGCCACTCTAGGATTGGTGCAAGCACCAATCTTACCGTCCGACTTGCATGCTTAAGACGCGCCGCCAGCGTTCGTTCTGAGCCAGGATCAAACTCTCCATGATTATTTCAAGGCCCGAAGGCCATGATCTTCACAAACAATTTAATCCAGCTTTTTTATCTGCTGAATTGATTTTCATTCAAGTTTAGAACTAAACTTGCGGGTATGTTTTATTCTTGATAAAAAACATATAAAAAATTATATAGTCAATTATTTCCTTCCCTGTTGCTGTCAAAGAACTGTCGTTTCACCGGTCGGTGTTGCGACGGTGATGACTAATATACACCTCCTCTCTTTTCTTGTCAACTGTTTTACTCACTTTTTTTAAATTTTTTTATTTTTTTTTAAACTTTTTTTTATTTTCCTTTTTTTTCAGCCTTCTATGGTTTTTGGGGTATGGGGATGGGCCCTGTGTTTCTTTAGGGAACCGGGGGGAATGTTCATGTGACGGGGTGAGTTTTTACGGAATGAATTACGGGGGATGGATTCCGGGCGTTGCGGGCGGTGGGGGTTTACGGGAAAACGGGTACAGGATGGATGGGAATCTGCGGTTATGATGGCCCGCTGGAAGGGGGAGCGGAAAAGACCGGAGCCTGCGGGGGCTTTGCAGCGGGGGGAAGGCCTGCGGGCTCTGCCCGCTTCCCCGCTGTAGGATGATTTTTGTTTTACCTGTTTAGATTTATTTAATTTTTAGATTCGTCATCTGGAGTGTAATTTTCAAGTTGGGATGTGAGGGCTTCGATATTTTTCTTTGTGGAATTGATTTCTTTAATTATTTTTTTAAGCTCGGAATAATTTTGTGAAGCTGATTCACTGGTTTGCACAAAAATTGAAAGTTTTTCTATATTTTGATCGAGATTTTCATCTTGCGTTTCTTCATTTTGTAAAAAACAAGTATTGAAAAGGTCGGTAGTTTTTTCTCCTAAGTTCTGCTGCAAAAGGGCCAACTGCTTTTTAGCTTTTGTAATGTCAATTCGGATGGTTGTTTTATCTATGGAAGTTTGCAAAGCTTCTTCGGCTTTATTAAAAGCTTTTTTTGAGTTTTTTGCTCCCGCGTGTAAAAGATTTTTTAATTTTTCTTCGAGTTTTCCTGTATCCATAAAACACCTCAAAAATGTTATTTTGTAAATATTATATAGAAAAAGTTACTGTTTTTTGCTGAAAATGCGATAATTCATCCATGGGAACAGGTCATCTTTTAATTCCAAGGATGTTAACCATTCTGTGCTGACGATATTTGAGCCTAAAGAGTCGAAAACTGCTGTAAAAGATGCGATTGATTCTGTAAAACGCTGTTCGGCATATTCCGGATATTCTTCATCTTCTATCATTTTAGCGAGGCCTGAAGATTGAGCTATCATCAATTCTTTGGCTCCAAGATTCAATAATCTGGTTTTTAGGCCGGTATCATTTGGAAATCTGTCTGCTAAATCTGTCATTCGTTCGCTTGCTTTATGAACATAACGCATCATCCAACAATTTTTACTGGAAAGTAAGTTTTCGCCGTATCCGTTTCCGAGAGATGATGAGCAATAAGGGGTGATTTTTTCTAATGAAGATTGTTTTTCCTGAAGTTGTTTGCAGGTTGTAAGAGACAAATTATACTCCTCTGCTCTTCTGAGGATTTCTTCTATCCAAGTTATTGCTTCGTGCCAGTTTTTTTTGATTTTAGTAAGTTCCAGTGAACAGATTGACAAAACATAATCGGACTCTGGAAGGAGTGCTTCAGCTTTTTTTAAATATTCGGATTTTTGAACAAGAAAATCTTCGGCGTCTTTTTTTACTTGTGCAAGAGCGGCCTTGGAATCGTAATATTTGATGTTGTTGTCTGCGGAAGAGGTTGAAACTTTATTCCAACATTTGTAGCCTGTGGAAAAACGAACAGAATCAGGATTCATAATTGAAGAAAGTTGTTCCATTGGTAGCTCAAAGCCTAAATCTTGATTTTCGTTTCTATAAAGTTCGTTGGTTGAATAGCCGTTTTCACCAAAAAGAATATCGTTTAATTCTGGATTTGTTGCAAAGATTTCCAGGGAATTATCTGTACGGGCTGGATAAAATA
Source organism: Treponema sp. (assembly GCA_024402595.1). GTDB lineage: Bacteria > Spirochaetota > Spirochaetia > Treponematales > Treponemataceae > Treponema_D. Next base: position 2,322 of record JAKSTL010000105.1, read on the forward strand.
TTCCTTTTGTGGAAGGGGCGTCGGTTAGCAAAACGCTTCTTGAATCTAAAATTGTGTAGGAATAGCCGTAAGCTTTTATAATTTTTTCTACACCATTAAAATAAGCTAAATCTGGCAACCAGAAGCCATAAGGAAAATCACCAAAAAAGTTTCTGTAGGCTAAAAGACCTGTTTCTACTTGAGCGGACACAACTTCTGGCATATCGCTGTAATGAAGCATAAAAATATCGGTTCCTGTTGTAGCAAGCAGTTCGATATATCCTTTCTGTTGAAAATCTGCAAAGGCTTTTACTAGATTTTTCTGGTATTTTTCTTCAAAATCTACTTTCAGCTTTATATTTTTATCTAAGGCTTCTTTTACATTTCGAATGATTGCTTCATTTTCTTTTGCGTCAGTTGATTCCAGCTGTTCATTTCCAAAAATTATTCGTTTTTCAAGCCATTGTATGTATTGCTCTTGAATTTCCTCTTTTGATAATAAAGTACATAAAACTGGTGGTAAAACTAAGCCGAATTTTATGGGAAGGGATTCTGATTCAAAACCATGAAGCATATTCAACAAAGGAATGTACAAATCTGAAATTGATTCAAAAAGCTCATTCAGCTGTGCTACATTTTTTTCTGCATCCTGACCATTGTATCTAACATAATCCTGGCTTGCTTTTAAGATAAAAACTAGATTTTTTTTCATAAGGAAACTCGTTCAATATTTATTTTTCTATACTTTTTTTATTTTCTATCTATATTATTTCAAATACTCTAAATAATAATTAACTGTTTATTTTCAAAAATTGTTTTATTTTTTTGCATAATTATGAAAATGAATGTCTGTGATTTTTGTACTGATCTGTTAAAATTTTATTTATTCCCGAAAGTTTTAATATTTCTGGAAAATCCATTTCTTTTCCTGGGGTAAACTCGTTTATAAACTCTGGCGTCTGAGGTACTTCTATAACAGGAGAAAATGCAAGAACTTTTCTATGATCATCTGAAATATAAACAAGTTCTAAGCGCAAAAACTTTTGTCCACTTGGTAACAAAATATACTGTTCCCGACTACCTTCTGAGACAGTAACTTCAAAGGTTTCAAGTGGAGTCATTTCTTCTTTAGATGGAAGAGAACAAACTCTTAATAAAAGTGAATACTCATTGAGATTTTTCAAAAGCAAGGCATCACTGTCGCTGATATTCCAAAAAACAAAGGCCCACACAGGATTTCTTAAAACACAGGATATTTGGGTTTCATTATAACTTTCTGGAAGCGTGTTTTCCCCATTACCATCTTCTGAAACTGCTGAAATAACCATTTCATCCTTATCTGAATACAGTTTATTTTCTTCTGCAATTTCCAAAAGTTCTGCAATTAAAAATAATCGATTAAGATTTTCTGGCACTTCAATACCGTATTCATCTGCCATTTTAACTAAATCAGAAAAACTAAGGGTTTCTAAATATGCTCTGGTATATTTTCTGTGTCCATAATAGCAAATACTATCTTAAAAATCGGGTAGACTGTCAATAACACTATGACGAAATATACAGACATTCCAAACAAAATGATAGCTAAGTAACCCAATAGGAATAATAACTGAAAATCAGCAAAACAATCCGTGTAAAAAAAATTGTAAAAAAAAATGAAAAATATAATTAATGTCAAAAATAAAAAATCCGATAATAAAAATATGCGGCAGGTACGGGTGATTAGACATACAGGCACCTGTAAAGGCCCTGAAATTGTTTACTTAGTTAAAAAAGTTGAAAAGCGTGTGAGGTTTTTCAACTTTTTTTTCTTTAACCATAATATTAAAAATGATATTATGAAGTAATTCTTTTCGATTTAAAAAATGATTCAGGAGGCATAATGTACGATTTAAAGAAGTATAAACAATTTGCAAGAATACAATTAAAGGACAGATGGAAAGTTCCTGTTTTAATGATGCTGATAATTTTTGGCGTTTTCAAAATCTTTGCCATCCCAGATTACATCAGTTTTTTTACAACTCACACAATGCCAAAATCTATTGAAGATATAAAAAATCTGATTGTAATGGAGTTCAACATTTTTTTTGCTCTACCCGCTTCCACAGAAACAACCGTTACAGACAAACTATTTTTTCTTCTTTCAATAATTGAAAATTGTGTAGCATTGATTTTTCTTTTTGCTTCCATCAATGTTTTTATAAGCATGTCCCGTTCACCAGAACCAATCACTTTTAGTTTATTTATAGAAGGTTTAAGCAACTGGAATCAGGCAATTACCGGTGGATTATGGCAGCTCTTGTGGATTTTCTTATGGGCTTTATTATCAATTCCTATCAGTTCCATAATTTTGATTATCCTTTTTCTTTTTGGCATATCTAAAGCAGCTTTTTCTACACAACTAATTGTTACCTTCATAGTTTGTCTTATTGGTATGATTCCAGCTTTTATAAAAATGCTTTCATATTCTCAGATGTTTTATCTTCTTGCGGAATATCCTAAGCTTCCGGTTAGAAAAGCCCTTGCTATCAGCTGTAAAATTACAAACAACTATAAATTAGATATTTTTCTTACAATTCTAAGTTTTGCTGGATGGTTTATTTTAGATAGATTAACTTTTGGAATTGCCGGACTTTGGTTTATTCCTTACTATCGCATGACTAGAGTAAATGTTTTCCATGCTTTGATGAAAAATGCTTTGGAAAAAGGCATTATTACACCGGAGGAATTAAATTAAATGAAAAAAAAGTTTACTTCAGGACTTATTGTTCTTTTTTGTGTTTTGCTTATTGTAATCTCTATGGTTGTGATTTCCGTTTCTGCTAATAAAAATGAAGGCAACAACGGTGTTCATTATACAGATAATCCTTATGGCAACCCAAATGGTGTTACTACTGCCAAAAATTACAATATTTCAAATCCAAACAAAGGAAAAGAATATATAGCGGCGGTTTATGTTGAAGGTACTATTGAAGAAGAAAACAATTTGTACAATCAAAAATGGCTTCTTTCTACCATAAGTCAACTTAAAAATGATAACAACAATACTGCCATTGCTCTTTACATTGATTCTCCTGGTGGCGGAGTTTATCAGGCAGATGAAGTTTATCTGGCTCTTCAAGATTACAAAACCACAGGTAAGAAAATCTATGTTTATATGGGACCTTTAGCGGCTTCTGGTGGATACTATATTTCTTGTGCTGCGGATAGGATTTATGCAAATCGTAACACTTTAACTGGCTCTATTGGTGTTATTATGGGACAAATGTTCGATATCACAGAGTTTCTTGATGATCTTGGCATAAAAGTTCAAACAATTGCTTCGGGTAAAAATAAAAATCTTGGTAATTTTAACGAACCATTAACTGATGAACAGAAAGAAATAATGCAAAGTATCTGTGATGAATGTTATGAACAGTTTTTATCAATTGTTGTAAAACAGCGACAGATTCCTTCTGATAAAGCCAAAGAAATTGCCGATGGAAGAATCTATACTGCAAATCAAGCCCTTAATTTAGGTTTAATAGATTCCATAGATTCCTGGGAAAATATGATTCGAGATTTGGCTGATTTAACCATAAAAGATTCAGAATGCAAAGTTAAAGTTTTTAACTACGAGCGAGAATTAACATTCTTTGAATCGATGTTGAAAACCTATTCAGATGTAAAAACTAAAGAAGCGGCGGAAAATATGGGGCTTCCTCAGGTGATTTTAGAAAAAATAAACAAAAACAGTTCTCACATTTTTAACTCCTACCCCGCTTACTTATGTGAAAACTTTTAATTTTCTGAAGATTAAAGTTATATAAAACTAATTATTTAAAACCATTTTATACAAAGCGGCCTTTTTTCCGTTTACAAGAGTGTGAATTGAGTCGGTAATTACAAAACTGCATTTTTCCGCTACCGATTCAATTTCCTCTTTTCTTGCAGAAAGAATTATAATCTGACCTTCTTTTTTTAATACTTTTTTTAACGAATCAAACATTTTTTCGTAGAAATCCTTTATATCACCAATTTCTTCATAAAAACCCCAAGGCGGATCTGTTATAACAAAATCTAGAGGCTTTTCCTGCAACAAAGGTATTTAAGAAAGCTCCATGGCATTCCACTGGTTTATTAAAATATTTTCTTTTTGCAGATGCTTGTTATTTTTTAATTGATTTATTTTTTCTTCGTCTATATCACTTACAAAAAGTTGATTAACAGAAAACTTTTTTGAAAGCTGAACAGGAATAGAACCATAACCACAAAAAGGATCAGCAACACGGGCATCAGGCGGAAGATTGGCAAATGCACACATCAAATATGCAAACTCTGGCCTAAGTTCTCCTTTATTAAGATTTTTTTCTGTAAACTCTCTTTTTGAAATCAGCTGTCCACAAAAAGCAAAGTTTTCTCTTCTGATGGAATACCATATTTCTGTAGTTGGAGAAACTCTATCTATGGAAAGTCGTGAGTTTTTTAAAACCATTTCCTCTGCTTTTCTAGATAAAGTTTTATCAACTTTTTGAAACTGATTTTCACGGACAAATCTTATTCTAAAAGAGCCTTTATTTATAAGGAAATATTTTTTTTCTGAAGTTACTGCGTTTATCAGAAATGGAAATGTAATATTTTTTCCCTTTACAGCTTTAAGTACAAAAAAAGTATTATTAAAATAAATGATTTTTTCTAAATCTCGAGAATTACCATTGTAACTATAATGAATCAGTCCATCAAAAACATTCAGAATCTTACAGTTGGATAATCTTTTCTGTAAATCTTCTTCTACAACCTTCTGAAAGCCCGTAATAAAGGACGAAATATATTCAGCCATATTTTGAATTATACTGTATTAGGATATAATTGTCAGTGTCGGAAACTAAAGTTTTCCTTGTATCATATAGACATTTTATGAATAAATCAGATATAATATTGGTTACACGCTATATGTTTAAATGTGCTTATAACACATTTGTGTTTTACAACACTAGGAGGATCGTTGGCTAGCAACGCTAATACACAAAACAACAATAAGGGACAGCGAATTAACGAAAATATTCGCGTTCGAGAGGTTCGTCTTATCGATGACGAGGGAAATCAGATGGGCATTGTCCCAACACTGGAAGCGCTCAAATTAGCTAAGGAGAAGGAACTCGACCTTGTTGAAGTTTCGCCAAATGCAAATCCACCGGTTTGTAAAATATTGGACTACGGCAAATACCGATTCGAACAGGAAAAGAAGCTCCGTGATTCCAAGAAGAATCAGAAGGTATTGAAACTTAAGGAAATCAGAATGCAACCCAAAATTGGTTCTGGAGACCTTGATACGAAGGCCAAACATATCCAGGAATTCTTAGACGAGGGCGATAAAGTAAAGATTACAATCCGTTTCCGCGGACGAGAACTTGCTCATACCGAACTTGGATATGATGTAATGGATGAGGTGCTAAAGCGACTTACCTCGGCGTACAACGTTGACAAACAAGCCCAGATGGACGGAAGAAATATGTCAATGACAATCTCAGCAAAAGCCGCAAAATAAGAGGTTTAG
>JAKSTL010000106.1 GCA_024402595.1 Treponema sp.
TAATAATATATTATAAAGTATAGTACATTTGCTTTCAAGTTATTGTAAGAAGCGAAGTATTATGTTATTTTTTTCTAGACAGGTTTTAGAATGAACAAACAATTATTTGAATATTCCTATGCATTGAAAAAAGAAAAAAAACAACGAACTTTCCTTATAGTACTTTATGTTTTATTAATAGCGGTAATTATAAATCTTATTTTAACTTATATTATTTTTCCAGTCAGACAAGTTTCTAATTCAATGGCTCCTGATGTAGATAAAAATACTGTTTTTTTTGTAACACCACTTGTGAACGAAATTGATAGAAGAGGAGACATTGTTTTAATTAAACCAAATCAAAAAAGAGAATTGACTTTTACTCAGAAAGCACTGGAAAAACTATGTCTTTTCTTTACAGGGCAACAGTTTAATTTTCTTGAAAACAAAGATTTTCCAGGTACAAAAGCTTCTATTCGTCGCGTAATTGGTTTGCCAGGCGATACAGTTTATATGAGAGATTATGTTCTTTATATAAAACCAGAAGGGGAAAAACATTTTCTTACAGAGTTTGAACTTATTAAAAAGCCTTATAATGTAACTTTGTATACAGCGCCCGCGGAATGGGATGGTTCTCTTGGTGTAAAAGGTTCTTTTGATGAAATTGTTTTGGGAGAAAATGAATATTTTGTTTTAGGCGATAATCGAAAATCTTCCTGCGATTCCAGATTATGGGGACCTGTTGCGCAAAAAAATATTAAAGGTCGAGTTTTAATAAGTTATTTTCCTTTTAATAAAATAAAGATTTATTAATTTATGACTCAACCCGTTTATTTGTATATTCACATTCCTTTTTGTATTTCCAAGTGTAAATATTGTGATTTTTTTAGTCTTACTCAAAACAGCTACATTTCAAAAATGGATGAATATATTGAGGCTTTGTGTAAAGAAATTGAGTTTCGCTGTAAACAGTATAAAAAGACTAATAAAAATGATTTTTGTCAGTCTGTGTATATTGGTGGCGGAACTCCAAGTTTGTTGCCAGCTTCATCTGTTGAAAAAATATTGCAAACTATAAAACTTTTTTTAATCATAAATAATCAAACAGAAATTACAATAGAAACAAATCCTGATGATATAAATGAAGAATATTTAGAAAAGATTTATGCATTGGGAATTAACCGCATATCCTGTGGAATACAATCTTTAAATGATGAATCTTTAAAATTTGTAAAAAGACGGGCAAATAGAAAACAAAATCTAAAGGCGCTGGAAATTTTAAAAAATCATTGGAAAGGAAAATTATCTATAGATTTAATATCTGCACTTCCTTACGAAACGGAAAATAGTTTTTTAGAAGGCCTGGAAACTATAATTTCAATAAATCCAGAACATATTTCTTTATATTCTTTGACAATTGAAGACGAAACACCTTTAGGTCAGGAATTAAATACTGGTGTTTTTGATTACGATTTTGATTTTGCCGATGAAATGTGGCTTTCTGGAAAAAAACTTTTGGAAGATAAGGGCTATGAACAGTATGAAGTTTCTAATTTTTGTAAAAAAAATGAAGAATGTATTCATAATTTAGCATATTGGACTCATAAGGATTATCTTGGTTGCGGAAGTGGTGCTTGTGGTTCTGTTTATTTTGATGATGGAAGTGGAAATCGTTGGACAAATACAAAGGATATTTCTAAATATATAAATGCTTGGACAAATAATCAAAGGGAAGATTGTGCTATTCTAGAAAATGTTTCTGTAGAAGATTCAAAATATGAGTTTTTTATGATGGGATTAAGAAAAAAAATTGGAATAACCAGTTTTGAATACTCAGAAATATTTAAAGAAGATTTACCAGACAATTTTATAAAACTGATTACACGTTGGCAGAAACAAGGCTTAGCCAATATACAAGTTTTGAACAATAATCAAAATAAAATAAAAAATATTCGCTATGCATTGAATAATAAAGGATTGTTGTTTTTGAATCAATTTTTAGAAGAATTATAGATTTTTTTTTTATAAAACAGATTGTTTCAAAAATTATGGATTTATAAAACCGTTCTTACGACTGAAAAAATAAATGAGAAGTTTATAATATTTGTCTTCGCGAAAGAAATTATTTTCCTCCTTGCTCAATATAAATTAGAACATTATAATTCTTTTATGTCAGAAAAAAAATCATTACCAGAAAAATTAGACGGTGTTCATATTCATTTTGTTGGAATAAAAGGCACTGGAATGGCAGCCTTAGTGGAAATCCTTTTTCATAATGGCGCAATAATTACAGGAAGCGATGTTTCAGAACGATTTTATACAGACGAAATCCTGGAAAAATTAGGACTTTCTGCTCTTCCTTTTTCAGAAAAAAATATTACAGATAAAATTGATTATGTTGTTTATTCCTCTGCGTATAAATTAGATAAAAATCCAGATTTAATAGCGGCAGTGAAAAAAAACATTCCTTGTCTACTGTATACAGAAGCACTTGGAAGTTATAGCAGTAGAGCTTATTCTTGTGGCATTTGTGGCGTTCACGGTAAAACTTCAACTACAGGATTAGTTGGTACAATCTTAAAAGAATTAGATTTACCATCTCAGGTGTTAGCGGGAAGTATTATAAACTCTTTTGGAAATACCTGTACTTATACCAGTCCTATTTTAAAAAATAAAGCAGAAAATACAAAGGAAAAACAGATTTTTGTAGCAGAAACTTGTGAATATCAGCGACATTTTATGTCTTTTTGTCCACAGAAAATTATATTAACTTCGGTAGAGCCAGATCATCAGGATTATTATCCAACTTATGAAGATATAAGAGATGCATTTGTAGATTATATTTGTAAATTGCCTGAAAATGGTGAATTAATTTATTGTGCAGATGATAAGGGTGCAGTGGAAACCGCTAATTTGGCAAAATCAAAACGGAAAGATATTGTATTAATTCCTTATGGTGAAAAAGCGTGTGGTGATTTTAAGCTGGTTTTTGAAGGTGTAAAAAATGAACTTAATCTTTTTTCTGTAGATTTGTTTAATTCAGAAAAGGAAAAGTTTTCTTTTGGTATAAAAATCCCTGGTAAGCACGAAGTTATGGATGCTTGTGCGGCTTTAGCTTTAGTGTGTCTGCTTTTAAAGGAATTTAACAAAAATCCTTTGGATTATAAAAATCAGATAAAAAAAGGATTGGAAAACTTTTGCGGTGGAAAACGCCGAAGCGAAGTTGTTGGAAATAAAAAAAATATAAATGATTCTCCAGTTTTAATTATGGACGACTATGGACATCATCCTACAGCTGTAAAGACTACATTGGAAGGTTTTAGAGAGTTTTATAAGGGAAGAAAAATTATTGTTGATTTTATGAGTCATACTTACTCCCGAACGCAAGCTCTTTTGGATGAGTTTTCGAAATGTTTTGATTGTGTTGATATGCTTATTTTACATAAGATTTATTCATCGGCAAGAGAAAATCCTGATGATTTTGATATAACAGGAAAAACACTTTATGAAAAAGTAAAAGAACATCTTTCTCAAAAAAATAGTAAAAATGAACAAAGCAATTTGAAATCTGAAAATGTTTTTTATTTTGAAGAGATTTTAGATGCAAAAGACTTTGTTGTTGCAAAATTAAATGAACCCTTAAGTTCTGAATATCCTGATGGTTACCTGTTTGTTACAATGGGAGCCGGAGATAATTGGAAAATTGGAAAAGTGGTTTTGGAGGAAAAAAATGACTAGCATGACAGGTTATAGCTACGAAGAAATATCCAGTGAAAAAGCAATTGTTAGTGTGGAAATAAAATCTGTAAACTCTCGATTTTTAGACTTATTTATAAATCTTCCTCCTTTTTTGAACTCTTTGGAAAGTTATTATCGAAAAAAAATCTCTGAAAAAGTTGTTCGGGGAAAAATTGATGTTTATATAAGAGTAAAGGAACTGGAATCTGACATGGAAATTGCGGCAGATACAAATGCTGCAAAAGCTTATCTCGATGCAATTAAAAAAGTTGCTGAAGCTACAGGTTATCCTTCTGATATTCCATTATCTATGATTATTTCTCAGCCTGGAGTATTAAATACAAATAAAACTTATGATGCTGAAAAATATAAAGAACTTATTGAACCTGTTTTTGCAAAGGCTCTTGATGTTTTCTGTCAAGATAGATTGCGGGAAGGGGAAAATATGAAAAAAGATTTGGCAGAAAAATTGTCAAAATTGGAAGAATGTGCTTTATTTTTTAAAGAATGGCAACCAAAAATTGAAGAATGTTTTAAACAGCAAATCACTATAAAATTTAACGAGCTTTTAGGCGAGCATGTAGATCAAAACCGAATAATGACAGAAACGGCCGCCATGCTGGTAAAGTATACAATAAATGAAGAAATTGTCAGATTGCATAGTCATATTGAAGCTATGAAGCTGGAATTAAAAAACAATTCTGCTCCTGGAAAGAAACTGGATTTTATCTGTCAGGAGATGAATCGGGAAATAAATACTATTGGAAGTAAAAATCAATTTGCAGAAGTTGGAGCCATGGTAATTCAGGCAAAAGATAGTCTGGAAAATATAAGAGAACAGGCTAAAAATGTTGAATAAAGCTTAAATGGAATAAATATTCTGGAGGAAAATATGAAAAACGCTAATGAAGTTAGAATTGCAATTAGTGGAAAATCAGGATGTGGAAATACTACTGTAAGCGGTTTGTTAGCTGAAAAATTGGGTGTAAAGTTAATCAATTATACCTTCAGACAATTGGCTGCTGAAAAAGGAATGTCATTAAAAGAAGTTATAGAAGCGGCTAAAAATGATGATTATTATGATAAATATGTGGATTCTCATCAGGTGGAACTTGCATTGGCAGAACCTTGTGTTTTAGGAAGTCGTCTTGCTATTTGGATGCTTAAAGAGGCAGATTTTAAAATTTATCTTTATGCTTCTGATGAAACGAGGGCAGGGCGAGTTTTTAATCGGGAAGGTGGAGATTTGGAAGAAATTAAGTCTTTTACTTCTATGCGAGACTCAGAAGATACAAGACGATACAAAGAGTTTTATAATATTGACAATAATGATTACGCTTTTGCAGATTTGATAATTGATACAGGAAAATATAATCCTGAACAGATTGTTGCTTTGATTGTTGATGAATTAAAGAAAAAAGAGATTATTAAATAAAACAAGATTTTAACATAAAGGCAAAATAGTGGGTTTATGTTACAATTGTAGTTTATAAATAAAAAACCTCGGAACTGAGTTTTCAATTTCCGAGGTTTTTGTTTTAACTTTAACAGTTATTAGAAATTAGTATTTTGAATCGGCATAACCAACCCAACCGTCGTTTTCAACCAAAGTTTTGTCAAAATCACCTAATTTGAAAGGATAGCTTTTTGAAAGTGAGCCGGCAATAAGTTTTACCTTTGCAGTTCCATCATCATTGATAACAACTTTACATTCTGTATCTTTATCTGCAAAGGTACGGAACATATCTTCTGTGGATTTTTTATCCATTTCAATGGCCATCATTCCACAATTGAACATATTCTGGCGGAAAATACGAGCAAAGTTTGGTGCAACAACTGTATAAATACCATTTACCTCAAGAGCCCAAGGTGCATGTTCACGAGAAGAACCGCATCCAAAGTTTTCTCTTGTAATAATTACTTTTTTACCAGCAATGTCAGTTTTTGGATTAAAGCCTTCAAGTTTTAAATCTTCCAGAAGATAAGGTTTTAAAGCCTGTTTTGTATTTTCTGTTAAATATTTTGCAGGAATAATTTCGTCTGTATTGATGTCTGAACGATCCAAGAATAAAACTGAACCACCAAATGTTTTCATTTTTTTGAAACTCCTATGATATAAATCTATATAAATAATATACTATACTTTTTATTTATTGTGAAAAAAAAGATATAAAAATTTCCAAAAATTATACGCAAACGCGAACCAATAGTTTTTCTGCAATAAAGTATGTTTTTGCAGATTATCATTTATTAACCAATAATATAACCTGCAATTGCTGCTTTTGCGGCTGTAGCTGGACTGGCAAGATGAACCATTCCACCTTTTCCCATACGACCATTAAAATTACGGTTTGTTGTGGAAATACAAACTTCTCCTTCTGCAAGAACTCCATTACTCATTCCGAGACAGGCTCCACAAGTTGGATTTGTTACACAGAAACCTGCATCCATAAAAATATCAATAATTCCTTCTTTAAGGGCCATTTTATAAACTAAAGGTGTGGCTGGAGAAACAATTCCTCTAACACCTTCGGCAAGTTTTTTTCCTTTAAGGATTTCGGCTGCAATTCTAAGGTCTGAAATGCGTCCGTTAGTACAAGATCCAATATAAACCTGATCAATTTTTGTGCCATTCATTTCTTTTGCAGTCTTAACACAATCTGGTTTATAATTGAATGTAACTAATGGTTCAAGATTTGAAACATCAAGTGTAATTGTTTTGAAGTACTCTGCATCATCATCAGAACGCCAATTTGAATATTCTTTTAAAGCATCTTCTTTTGTGGCAAAATCGTCTTTTATAAATTCCCAAAGATAATCAACCGTATGCATATCTGGTAAACAGATTCCGCTAGTGGCGCCAGCTTCTACTGCCATATTACAGATAGTCATTCTTTCTTCCATGTCAAAGTTATCAACGACTGGGCCTGTGAATTCGATTACACAGTTTGTTGCACCGTTTACACCAATTTTGCTGATTATATAAAGAATAACATCTTTTGCATAAACTCCGGCTGGAAGTTTGCCTGTTAGTTCAATTTTAATGGTTTTTGGTTCGTGGAAAGCACAAACACCTTTTAAAATTCCAACTTCCAGATCTGTTGTTCCAACACCAGCGGCAAAAGCACCAAAAGCACCATGGGTACAAGTATGGGAATCACCCATAATTACAGTGAATCCTGGACGAATGTATCCTTTTTCTGGAAAAATTGCGTGACAAACACCATTCTGTCCAATATCAAAAAAATCTTTAATATTATTTCGTTTTACCCAGTCACGAAGGATTTTTTCCTGTAATGCAGTTTTAGAATCCTTTGCAGGTGAAACATGGTCAATTACTGCTTTAATTTTTGTATTATCAAAAACAGTATCTTTATTTCTATCGATTAGATCATTTATGGCAATAGGTGTAGTGATTTCATGACAAAAAACTCTGTCAAGCTTAAGCACATAAGTGTTTGCAAATGGAGATTCTACAAAATGTGAATCAAATATTTTTTCTGCAATCGTTTTTCCCATAATAAAAACCTCTTTATAAATAATCAATAAATTTATTATAGGTAAAGAGAAAAGGAATGTAAATAGAGAATATTAAATGGGGAATTAGGAATGCGGAATTAGGAATTCGGAATGCGGAATTAGGAATTCGGAATGCGGAATTAGGAATTCGGAATTAGGAATGGGGAATTAGGAATGGGGAATTGAGAATTAGGAATTCGGAATGCGGAATTAAGAATGGGGAATTAAGAATGCGGGATTATTAGATTTTTATTTGTAGATTGCCTGTAAAAACAGTTTTTAATTCTCTATGCATTAAAAAAATGCAAAGGAAGAGAGCGGATGACAGAAAGGCTCTGAGTGCTGTTTCATAGTTTCCATACAGCGCTCAGTGTCTAGCGAGATATCGAGTGGTGCTGACAGAGGCTTTATGACCGGTAGTTATTTTTTTTAGTAGTTTGCCTATAAAAACAGTTTTTATATACACAATGCATTAAAAAAACGCAAAGGAAGAAGACGGATGACAGAAAGGCTCTGAGTG
>JAKSTL010000107.1 GCA_024402595.1 Treponema sp.
CTGGAATATCAAGAACACCAACTTCTGAAGAAAGAATCAACATTCCGTCTTTTGTAATGTAATAACGTGATGGGCGCAAACCGTTACGGTCAAGTGTAGCACCAAGAACATCACCATCACTGAAGAGGATTGCAGCTGGACCATCCCAAGGTTCCATCATGGTTGCCCAATAGTGATAGAAGTCTCGTTTTTCTGCTGGCATATTGTCGTCGTGCTTCCAAGGTTCTGGAATACAAATCATAACTGCCAGTGGAAGAGGCATTCCGTTCATTACAAGATATTCAAGAGTGTTATCAAGCATTGCAGAGTCTGAACCAGTTGTGTCGATGGCTGGAAGGATTTTCTGCATATCTTCATCACTGATTTTTGTTGAATGAAGAGTTTCTTCGCGGGCAAGCATACGGTCTGCATTACCACGGATTGTATTGATTTCGCCATTGTGGGCAATAAAGCGGTTTGGATGAGCGCGCTGCCAAGATGGCTGTGTATTTGTTGAGAATCGGGAGTGAACAATTGCCATAGCAGAAACATATTCTGGGCTCTGTAAATCTTCGTAGAATGTGCGGAGCTGCTGAACAAGGAACATACCTTTGTAAACGATTGTACGGCTGCTGAAAGAACAAACATAAGTTCCAAGCTGGGAATGTTCAAACTGGCGGCGGAGAATGTAAAGTTTGCGGTCAAAATCAAGGCCTTTTGCTACATCCTCTGGTCGTTCAATAAAACACTGCATAATGCAAGGCATACAATCTTTTGCCTTTTGACCAAGAACATCCTGACGAACTGGAACTTCTCGCCAACCAAGAAATTTCATTCCTTCGCGGGCAGTAAGATTTTCAATCATTTTTTGAGCTTTGGCACGAACAAACTTATCAGCGGGGAAAAAGAACATTCCCACACCATAATCTCGGGCATCTTTTAGCTCAATTCCTTCTTTGCGGGCAGCAGATTTAAAGAAATCATGTGAAATCTGCACTAAAATACCAACTCCATCCCCAGTTTCACCAGTGGCGTCTTTTCCAGCACGGTGTTCAAGTTTTTCTACGATACTTAAGGCATTATCAACAATTTTGTGTGTTGCCGAACCGTCAATGTTTACCACAGCTCCAATACCACAGTTATCGTGTTCAAAAGATGGGTCATAAAGTGTTTTCATATATGCTCCTTCAAAGTGATTTACTAAGTATTTTTTAGAGGAAAAGGAACAATTTAAGGCTTAAAATAAACCTTAAATAAAAAAAAGTCGTAGACAAAATTTCGTGCAGTTAAATCACAAAATTCTATCTACGACTTCTTTGCCGTTTCTATTCATAATATCATAGTGAATTTATAACAATGGGTCAACATCAAAATTTTTTGGGATAAAATCTTTGTGGATAAAATCTTTGGGTAAGTTTTAATAAAACAAATTATTTTCTGTGGGAAACAATAGTCTATTATTGTTTATTATTGTCATTTATATAGAAGATTTTGTAATGGCTTTTCTGTATTTTTTCATCATTTGTAATATTTCATTGTGATTTTGAAAAATATGTAATAGAATAAAAGCGTATCGATCGGAGAGACTTTTGGGGGCCGACGTTCTATTATGAGAAAAACCAAAGATCTTTTTATTCTTTTTTTGCTAATCGGATTGGGATTTCCAATTTTGTTTACCATGGCAGAAATAGGAACTTTCTCAAAACCGCCTAAAGTTGAAATAGTTAATAAAGTTGATGATACAAATGCCACAACACTAAGAGTTGTAGCAGATTTTGATTTTGCGCCATACTCATTTTACGATAAGAATAATGAGATATGTGGCCTTGATGTTGAGCTGATAAATGAAATTGCAAATCAGTTGGGAATGAAGTCTCAAATTACTTTTACAGACTGGCAAAATTGTAAAAAGCTTTTGCAGAGTAAAGAAGCTGATTTAATTTTAGGGCTCGAAATCTTTTCCCACATGAATGGTGTTCTAAAAACAGTTCCTGCCTCAACAGACAATCTTTCGATTTTTGGAAAGAACAAAATTCATAATATTGCAGAATTAAAAGACAAAAAGGTTGGTCTTATGGTTAATTCTGTAATAACAAGAATTTTCGATTTGAATTGTGATTTTGTTGAGTTTTACACAAACACAAGCATTCTTGAAGCAATAGAAAATGGAACTATTGATTATGGAATTTGTCACAATTCGGTTGGCATGAAAATAATCGAAAAAAATAAAATGAATATTGTTTCCAGCGTTACATTAATGAACAGTTATCCTGCCATTGGTGTTCGTGATGATTTGCCTGAACTTAGAGACAAAATTAACGATATCATCATTAAAATGAGTAATGACGGACTTATTTCTAAACTTGATGAAAAATGGATAGACGATTTTTCACATCATTTGTCTATAAAGGATGTACTTAAACGACAGATGAAGTTTTATATCATCTACTTTATTTTCTTTGTTGCTCTTACTTTTATGTTTATAGTTATCCTGATTAATTTATTCCATAAAGATAAACAATATCGAGAATCGCTGGAATATCAGAATAATTTGAAAAAACAGAATGATATTTTGTCTTCTATTGCTGGCGTTTATCATACAATGCATATCATTAATCTTTCCAAAAATACTGTAAGAGAGATTTCGACAACAGATCAGGTTAAAGCGTATGTTAACAGTGAAATAGATGCTAGAAGTCAGATGCAGGCTGTTATGACTAATACTGTTATTGCAGAAGATGTAAGAGCGGCTTTGGATTTTACTGATTTATCTACTTTAGCATTCAGACTTAAGGAAAAGAAAATTATTCTTGCGGAATTCCGTGGAACTCAGATTGGATGGTTCTGTGCTCAGTTTATTCCTATTTTGTATCATGATGGCGAAGTTGAAGAAGTAATTTTTACTACCCAGGTTATTGATGAAATGAAAAAGGAAAATGAGCGGTTATTAAAACTGTCTTCTTACGATGAACTGACAAAATTATTGAACAGGCGCAGTTATGATGAGAAAATGAAATCATTGTCAGAGAGTAATGTTAAAAATCTTACTGTTGCACTTTTCGATATTAATGAGCTTAAGTTTGTTAATGATAATATCAGCCACACTGCAGGTGATGAATTGATTGTTGGATTTGCATCATGTTTGGATTCTGTTTTCCATACTGTAGGTAACTGTTATAGAGTTGGTGGCGATGAATTTGTTCTTGTGATTGAAAAAGAACTTTCCGACTTGCAAAAATATGATGCCGAATTAAAAGCTAAAATTGCTGATTGGAAAGGAAAATTTGTGGATAGTCTTCATGTATCTGTGGGATATGCTTCTTCAATGGAAATTGGTAATTTTTCTAATGCTGACATAAAAACTCTTATAAATCTTGCAGAAAAGAAAATGTATGAAGATAAGGCATACTATTACAAAACGACAGGAAGAGAAAGAAGAAAATAAAAGCCTTTAGAATAAACCAGTATAATGTGCAATATGTGCTATTTGTGCATTATATTTGGTTTTTCTTTACAAAGTAGCAATTCATCTTGCCCTTACCTTTTATTTCAACCATCACAGGATTTTCGTACTGAACAACATCTTTGGTTTGAAGCCATGTATTTTCAGAAACACGAATCTGCATGGCTTCGCCCGTACTTTCCATGCGGCTGGCAACATTTACAGTATCACCCCACACATCGTAAATGAACTTAGTTTTACCAATTACGCCCGCAACAAGATTTCCCGAGTTTATTCCAATTCTGATTTTTATTTGCACAGGAGATTTTTGGTTGAACTGCTGAACATCTTTCAAAAGTCCTTCTGCAAAATGAATCATTCTTAGAGCGCCCTTGGCATTGTTTTCTGTTGAAAGCCCTGTTGCCGCCATGTAAGCATCTCCTATAGTCTTTATTTTTTCAATTCCATCATCTTCTGCTCGTTTATCAAAAAGAGAAACTAGTTCATTCAACATAAAAACCGTTTCTTCCGCAGACATTTCGCTACTCATTTTTGTAAAGCCCACAATATCTGTAAATAAAATGGTTGCATTGGGATAGGTTTGCGAAATTGTTTTATCTGGATGTTCTGTTAATTCTCGGGCAATTGGTTCTGGCAAAATATTCAGCAACAGATGATCAGCTTTTTCGTTAGCAATTCGAAGTTCTTTTGTTCTTTCAGCAACTGTAATTTCCAATTCTTTTTTGTAATTTTCCAAAATCTCCACTTCCCGCCTATGGGCAGATTCAATAGCTTCGTTAGAATCAAGAACAACAAAAATGTACAGCACAATAGCCATAAACACTGTAGAAATATTTGTAAGATAAAGACTATGAGTTAAAAATGAAAGCACAGAAGAAATAATTGGAATAACAAGAAATAAAACTAAAGGAACACGGACATTCTTGGAAATATTCGGGTAATTTATGAAAATAATACCAATCTGGAGAATCATACAGAATGCAGGAATAATTGTGGCAACGATTCTACCTTTTGCCCGATGATAACGATTCAGTTCGTCATAAAAAAAGTACCAGCCCGTAAAACATGCTACAACAAAAAGAATTACACCAACCAAAAGCACAATTTCCACAGAGGATAATAACAAAGCATTTCTTTTTGAAGTTTCTTTTTTATGGGAAAGCAAATCTTTTAAATACTGATTAAAACTATGCAGCATAAATAAAGGAGCCAGATAATCAATAGTTTTTGCGGTGATTAAGAAATATCTCATAGCTTCACCAGGAAAGCCATCGTAGGTCAAATGAACTATTGGCGCACCAAGATAAAGTACCGCAGAAACATCCAGCCAGAATATGGCATATTTTCTTTTGGGACAAAGATTACTGGTAATTAAAATTAAAAATGCGATAAATGAACAGGCGCCTTGTAAAAAAAGCATCAAAAATCTTTGATATTTAATCATAAAATCCAACATGATATTTTCCTAAATCCTTTTTAAATTGCCAAAATAATTTTTATTTACATTTCCTGCACTAATTCTTTACAGAGCATAATCAGATTATATCGAATACCTTCATGAGTATTCCAGCCACGGGAATCCCACTGCTCAGAAGCAACATCATCGCCACCGTAAATCAAAGCACCATAATCAAAACCACGGCACTGAGCAACGGCAATACAACCAGCCTGTTCCATTTCTACAATTTTTGCCCCTTCTTCTTTACGCAGAGCAATTCGTTCTGGAGTTTCCCGCAGCATAGCATCGGTAGTCCAAGTTAGACCTCGAATATAAGGCACATTTTTAGATTCAAGACTGGCGGCAAGCTTGTCGGTAACTTTTTTGTCAGTAAAAATAATGCGACTTGGCTCCACATAATGATAAGAAAAACCTTCATCGCGAATAGCACCTTCAACCAAAAGCAACTGCCCTACTTTAATATTTCGATCCAAAACACCGCCACCACCACAAAAAATTACTTTTTTCAAACCAGCCGCTTGCAATGCGTCCAAATTACCAGCACAAGCAGGACATCCAATCTGACCCAAAATCAGCAAAACCTGGGGGGCATCCACAAAATTGTAAATATCAAAAGGATTTTCGCCGCCAATGTGCATAAAAACCTGAACCATCTTATTTTCAATCAATTTATTGATGGCTTCTGGGAAAAAACTGATAATAAGCTTGTCTGCGTTAAATTTTTCCGGCATGAGATTTTCGGGATTAATTTTCGCCACCTTTTCCGTGTCAAACTCTAAAATTGGGAAATCTTTTCTAGTAATCATTTTTTTATGCTCCTTAATAAACACCGCGTTAGCGGCAGCGCAGGAGGTGCTGTATCCAAGTTTGTGAATGTAACGCATTTGCAATCTTGGGAATGTCCAAAAAGTTCGCATCATAGCGTCATCCTGAACTAGTTTCAGGCTCTCACACTAAATCTAGTGGGAGTCTGAATAACTTCAGAACTGAATCAAGTTCAGCATGACAAATACTTGTTAGACAGCCCCCTCCTTTTTTTTATATGGTCCTTCTTAGTTTGCTCTATTTTCAAAAAAAGTGGCTCTGGCTTTATTCCGATATGGAGATAAAAGTTCTTATACCGACATTTAAATTATTCCGATATTTTCAACTAAATCAATATCTGGTATTGGTTATAATCTGAGTTTTTCTGTCAGTTTTTCATAGAATATGAATTATTTTAGAATGAAAAATAATGAATTACTTTGTGATAACTGTTTTACAAATATTTTTTCAATTCATTTCCTTCAACCCCAGCGTAAAGTTCAATAAAACCTTTTGCGGGAGAAGAATTAATTTTTGGAATGAGAACTTCTTCAATCTGAAAAAAGCCTACATCGCTGCTCATAAAAACTTCAATTTGGATAGGCTTTTCGTTGCCCTGATGAATCTTAACACTTTCGATGGAATTGGCAGAATATTTGTGAATGTCGCCCACAGAAGGCACTTTGTTCAATTCCATTGGGATGCGGGCACGGCCTTTTGTCATATCACAACCATCGGCAATAAGAATAAGGCCAGCTTCAATCGAATGAATGCGGCGAGTTCCCATGTGACCAATAATGCCTTCCATAGCCATTGAGCGAATTATTACACGACGGTTCAAATCTGATTTTTCAGGAAGAAACTTTGTTAGCACACGGTCGATGATTGGCTGTGCTAAAATGCCTGAATAAAGTTCGTGATCCTGCCGCCCAATTGTCATTCCAAAATCGTGGAAAAAGCCCGCAAGAATAAGCGCTGTAACACTGTCAGAAAAAGTGCCCGCCTGTTCAGTTTCCAGACAAGTTTTTATTCCCGCCTGATGCAAAATCTTCAACATCTTAAGTGCATTGCGGCAAACAGTTCTCATGTGTACTGGGCCGTGGTCATTATAACCTAGCCTTACAATAGAAACATTGTTTGCGTAATTCTGAACTGCTTCAATTTCTGCATCTTCAATCAGTTCTTTCACCACAAGCAACGGAAGCGGATCTTTTTCTTCAGTTAATTCAATAATTTCTGTTGTAAGGGCGATTAATTTTTGGTCAACACTAATTTCTTTTTGTGATTTCATAAAGATTATTATACAACGCTTTACAAGATTTTGATGAAAAGTTTTTGTAAGAATGGCCGTTTCCCTGCGTTCGCTCCACTTCGTTACGCTCACTTTGGGTCGCAGTATTCCGTGCTCGCTCATTCCGCTCGGTGTTCCGCAACAAGTTGCTCCGCACCTGCCTTCGGCAGCACTCCATGTTGCTAACGGGGAAAATTTCTTTGTGATGTAAAAGTTTATTCCAATCAGCAAAATTTTGTATTAATAAGAATTTTATACGGATACATATAATATGTGTTATGCTTATATGCAAACTACTTTTTAAAATTGATTTTTCACCAACAGAATAATGTTCAAAAGGTTTTGAAACAAAGTGAAGAATAAGCTCTTCGCAAATCATGAAAGTTCACGATTTGTATAATAGTTCATTGGTTACCCTCGAAAAAACTTATCGAATCCTAATTTACTAGATGAAGGTAAAAGCTCTTTGAAGGAAGCGTTAAATCTTTGTAAAAGAATCTTATTCCGCAATTTCTAATTATTTTTATATTTGCGGAATACTATTTGTTTTCTATTCCGCAATATTGAATTTTTCTTGAAAGTGCGGAATAGAAGTTGTATAATAAAAGCATGAAAGTATTGGAACGCCATGATTTTTTACAAAAACTGAAAAATTCCATAAATACGCCTGACATCAAAGTTATTACAGGAATTCGGCGAAGCGGAAAATCAAAACTTCTGGAAATGTTCATTGAATATCTTAAAAGCAACA
>JAKSTL010000108.1 GCA_024402595.1 Treponema sp.
AATATGGAGCAAGGAAAGCACCAGCAAGACCACCCCAAGAAACACCCATCATCTGTGCAATGAAAGTAACGCCTGGATTAGCATCTTTGAATACAGCAATTACTGCAGAAACAATGATGAAGAATACGATGAAAATACGCATAATCAAAACCTGTTTCTTTTCTGTCATTTCTTTCTTTGAAGCTGGTTTAATAACATCCAGTGTGAAAGTTGAGCTAGATGTAAGAACCAAAGAAGAAAGTGTAGACATGGAAGCCGAAAGAACAAGAACAATAACAATTGCAATAATAATTGGAGACAAAGTAGAAAGCATTGCAGGAACAATTGTATCGAAAAGTGGTTTTCCGTTAGCAGAATAAGTGATTTTGTCTGCATAAAGACGACCGAAGCCACCAAGGAAATAACATCCACCGGCTACAATAATTGCAAAAATTGTAGAAATGATTGTTCCTTTCTGAATCTGATTTTCTGATTTAATGGCATAGAATTTACCAACCATTTGTGGAAGTCCCCATGTTCCCAATGATGTAAGAATTACAACAAAAAGAAGGAATACTGGGTCTGGACCAAAGAATGATGTAAATGCACCGCCAGTCCAACCTGCTGCGGGAACTGCTGAAAGTTTCTGTGTTGCAGCCAAAAGTCCACCGTTCTGAGTAACAACTGCCATAATAACTGCAACAATACCAAAGAGCATAATAATTCCCTGGATAAAGTCGTTGATTGCTGTAGCCATGTAACCACCAAAGATTACATAGAAGCCTGTAAGAACGGCCATAATAAGAATTACAACCCAGTATGGAATGTTGAAAACAAGACCAAAGAGTGATGACAAGCCGTTATAAAGAGAAGCTGTATATGGAATAAGGAATACGAATACAATAAGGGAAGCGGCAACTTTAAGAGGTGTAGAATCAAAGCGTTTTCCAAAAAAGTCAGGCATTGTTTTTGCATCAATGTGCTGAGTCATAATACGAGTTCTTCTTCCCAGAATGTTCCAGGCTAAAAGGGAACCGATAAAGGCATTTCCAAGACCTGCCCATGTAGAAGCAAGACCAAAAAGCCAACCGAACTGACCTGCGTATCCAACAAAGATAACAGCAGAAAAATAAGAAGTTCCAAAGGCAAATGCTGTAAGCCATGGACCAACAGAACGACCACCCAGAACAAAACCGTTAACATCGGTTGCCTGGCGACGAGAGTAGATTCCTACGCCAATCATTACGGCAAAGAAAACTACAAGAAGGAGGATTGTGATTGCAATCATTTTTTTTATTCCTACTTATAAAATTTAGTATATATAAAATTATATTCTATAATGGTATTATTTCAAGAAAAATTACTTGCTGACTTTATTAGAAATTGGTTTCTGTTTTATTAGGTCGATAAAAACAAAAATAAAGTAATTTAAACATTTCCCTAAATACAGTATTATCTATAGAGTTATGGCTGATAATATTGTAATAAAAGGTGCACGGGAACATAACTTAAAAAATGTTGATGTTACTCTGCCAAGAAATAAATTGGTTGTTATATCCGGACTTTCTGGTTCAGGAAAATCTTCTCTGGCTTTTGATACACTTTTTGCAGAAGGTCAGCGACGATATATGGAAAGTCTTTCTTCTTATGCCCGTCAGTTTTTGGGCAGAATGGATAAACCTGATGTTGATTTGATAGAAGGTTTGTCTCCAGCAATTTCCATTGAACAGAAATCTACTAATAAAAATCCTCGTTCAACAGTTGGTACTATTACCGAGATTTATGATTTTTACCGACTGTTGTTTTCTCGTTGTGGTCACGCTCATTGTCCAAATTGTGGCCGAGAGATTCGCGAACAGTCTATCGATCAGATTATTGATACTGTTTTAAGTTGGCCAGATGGAACTAAAATGCAGATTCTAGCCCCAGTTATCCGTGGAAAAAAAGGTGAACATCAGAAGATTATTGATGATGCAAAAAAATCTGGATTCATTCGTGCCCGAATTGATGGTGTAATGGCCGATTTGGAAGAAAACATCAAGCTTGATAAACAGAAAAAACACACTATTGAAATTGTTGTAGACCGAATAAAAAAATCAGATGAAATCCGTTCCCGTCTTGCAGATTCTGTAGAAATTGCTTTAAAAAATGCTAATGGAATTGTAATTATTACAAGAAAAGCTCCGGAAGATGAAAGTGAACAGGAAATCTTCTTTAGTCAGAAAAATGCCTGTCCTGATTGTGGTATTTCTATTCCAGAATTGCAGCCAAGACTTTTCAGTTTTAATAATCCATTTGGTGCTTGTCCAGAATGTACTGGGCTTGGTGAAAGAATGGAATGGGATGTTAATAAGATTCTTCCAAACAAATCTTTAAGCTTTAATGAATCGGCACTGCCATTTTTTAATCCAGACAGTGCATGGAATCATTCGGTTTTTAATGCGGTTGCAGAAGAAGCGGGATTTACGCTTGATACACCTTTTGACAAATTGACAACAGAACAGTTTGATTATTTGTGGAATGGAAATCCTGCAAAAAAACTGCACTGGTTGTATCAAAAAGCAAGTGGGGAAGGTGTTTCTGAGTATAATCGTCCGTGGATTGGTGTTGCCGCAGAAATGCAGCGTCGTTATAAAGAAGCCTGGGGCGATTCTCAACGGACTGGCATTGAAGAAAAGTTTATGACCGTCAGTGAATGTGGTTGTTGTCATGGTCAAAGATTGCGTCCAGAAGCTCTTGGAGTTACAGTCGGCGGAAAAAATATTTGGGAATTATGTCAGCTTTCTGTTCTTGATACAATTGATTTTTTTGATAAATTGGAACTTTCGGAAAGTGAAAAAACTATTGGCCAGCAGATTTTAAAAGAAATTAGAGCCCGTCTTAGATTTTTGAGGGATGTTGGTTTGGATTATCTTACAATGGAACGAGCCGCAGAAACTCTGTCTGGTGGTGAAGCCCAGAGAATCCGTCTGGCAACACAGATAGGTTCAGCTCTTTGTGGTGTTATGTACATTCTGGATGAACCTTCCATAGGATTGCATCAACGAGACAATCAAAAGCTTATAGATACTTTAATCAGCCTTAGAGATAATGGAAACTCTGTAATTGTGGTAGAGCATGATGAACAGACTCTTCGCACTGCCGACTATCTTATAGATTTAGGACCTGGAGCGGGTGTAAACGGTGGAAAAATTGTTGCTGCTGGAACTCCAGAAGAAGTTGCCAAAGTTTCAGAAAGTTTAACTGGTCAATATCTGGCGGGAACTTTGCGTATGGATATTCCACAGAAGCGTCGTGCAGGTAATGGCAGTTTTATAAAGCTCAGGGGAGTAAAAGAGCACAATCTTAAAAATGTAGATGTAGATATTCCTCTTGGCTGTTTTACTTGTATTACAGGTGTTAGCGGTTCTGGAAAATCTACTTTAATGAGTGATGTGCTTTATCCTGCGGTTTCCAATAAACTGATGCGCACGGAATATCCAGTTGGAGAATGTGACTCTATTGAAGGAATTGAAGCTATTGATAAGGTCATCAATATTGATCAAAGTCCAATTGGTCGTTCTCCTAGGTCAAATCCTGCAACTTATGTAGGTGTTTTCGATTCTATACGCGATTTGTATGCTTCTTTACCGGAATCAAAAGCCAGGGGATATTTAAAAGGTCGATTTAGTTTTAATGTAAAAGGTGGTCGTTGTGAAGCCTGTCAAGGTGCTGGTGAAAATGTTATAGAAATGAACTTCTTACCAGATGTTTACATTCAGTGTGAAGTTTGTGGTGGAAAACGCTTTAACAGAGAAACTCTGGAAGTGGAGTTCAAAGGAAAAAGCATTAATGATGTGTTGAATATGTCTATAGATGAAGCTTGTGATTTCTTTTCTGGCATTCCACACATTTATAAAAAAATTGCTACATTACAGTCGGTTGGTTTAGGCTATATTACTTTGGGACAAAATGCCCTTACTTTATCTGGCGGTGAAGCACAGCGTGTTAAGCTTGCCAATGAATTAGCCCGTCCCGCTACCAGTAAAACTCTTTATATTCTGGATGAACCAACGACGGGTTTGCATTTTGCGGATGTAAAACTTCTTATGACCGTTATTCAGCGGTTAGTGGATCAGGGAAACTCGGTTGTAATGATAGAACATAATCTTGATGTAATTTGTCAGGCCGATCATATAATAGATTTAGGACCAGAAGGCGGTTTCCGGGGCGGTACAATTATTACCACTGGAACTCCAGAAGAAGTGGCGGAATGCAAAGAAAGCTATACAGGCCACTTCATAAAAGAAACATTAAATAAGTTTAAGATATAAAAAAGTATGGATGGTTTTGGAGTTTTGAGAAAACAGTCAGAAAGATTCCGAATAATTGGAATTTTACTCTTTTTATTAATCCCCGGTATATTGTGGGCTGATGGGAATGTTACGACCATAACTATTTTAAATGCCCATCAAACTTCCTATAAAAAGGATGCAGATACTGGAAATGATACAATTATTCTTGATGGCTCTGTTGAACTTTCTGTACAAAAAGGAAACTCTACTTCAGAAATAAAAGCCGACCGTATTACTTATGATAGAAAAACAGAAATGCTTTATGCTACAGGAAGTGTAGAAATAACCACAAAATCGGGTTCTTCTGCTGGCGAAACATCTACGGCTTCTTCTTTGTTAATGAATACTTCTACTATGGAAGGCATTTTTGATGGAGGAAAAATAGTTCAGGCAAAAAGTGAAAATCTTAATCTTCCTTCGGGTTCTGTTCTTATTGTCTTTTCTGATATGTTTGGAAAAAGCGAATCTAATGCCATTGCTTTTAAAAACTCCCAGCTTACATTCTGTGATGAAGAAGAGCCTCACTGGCATGTAGATTCCACAAGAACCTGGCTGCTTCCTGGTGGAGAGTTTGCTTTTTTTAATGCTTTGCTTTATGTGGGAAAAGTTCCTGTGGTTTATTTACCAGCATTTTATTATCCAAAGGATGAATTATTGTTTAATCCTGTATTTGGAAGTACAAAACGGCGAGGTTCTTTTGTTCAGACAACAACTTATTTAAAAGGCCGAAAGCCTCTTGATAATTCCTCTTCTTCTTCCAGTACAGATTCTTCTGCCTCAGCTGAATCATTAAAAGCCTTGTATAACTTTATGAAGCCTTCAACATTAAAAGAACAGGAACGACAGGGCTTAATTCTTCATAATCTTGATGAAAACTTTACTGGCAGTACGGCCAATTATGTAAAACTTATGACAGATGCCTATTCCAATCTTGGTTATTTTGTTGGTATAGACGGAAATCTTTCGCCAAACAATGATTATATTTCTACCTTAAAGTTCAATGTGGATTTGGGATTTTCAAAAACCCTTTTAAAGAAGGGTACAGGTTATGAAATATATGTTCCAAAAACTACAGGTTTAAGTCCATGGGATGAATCTCATTTTATGGGATTAGATTCACATTTCCGTTACAGCGCAAATCTTGATTTATCTATAAAAAAACCTTTTTCTCTTTCAATTACTATGCCTGTTTATTCAGATCCTTATTATTACTACGATTTTAAAAGTGAACGAAGCGAAAATATGGACTGGATTTCAACATTTATAAATAGTGCCGGAAAAGATACAGACAAAACAGATACATCTGAAAGCAGTCCTTATAGTAGTTTTACTTGGAATCTTAATGCTTCTTATTCCCCAACTTTGCCTCAGGTGGTAAAACCTTATATTTCATCCTTGTCTATGTCTTATAAAGGAAGTTTAAATGCCACTGCAACTAATTATAATTTATCGGGAAAAGACTCTTCTGGAGAAAAAATTGATGGAATTGATGCCCATGAAAAATACAAGGATAATCAAAATTGGGCATCTTATACTCCAGAACGGCAGTTTTATTATCCATCATCTGTTCAGCCAGCAAATATAAATGTTTCTATGTCGGGAACCTTGTTTCAGTGGCCATTGCCTGCATCTTCGGCAAAAAAAACAGATACAAAAAAATCTAAGGATGTAAAGCTTTCTGTGCCAGATGAATTAAAATCTTTAAAACAATTGGAAGCAGAAAAGTTAGAAGCAGAGAAACTTGCCGCTCAAGCCCTTAAAAATACAGAAGAAGAATTGGAGACAGAAACTTCCACAGTCGAAAAAGATATTCAGTTCGATAAAAAAGCAGAAATTGCAGAAGCTTCTACTTCAGAACTTGAAGAAAATACAGAAAACCTTTTGTACGACTTATTAAAGCCTGTTTTTCCAGATGTAAGTGTTTCCTCAAATCTTACAACTTTGTCTGGATTAAACTTTAAATTGGGATACTCTATTGCTCCAAGCTTTACAAGTCAGATTTCATATAGTGATAAAAAAATTAAAAACAAACAATCTGTAACCTATCTTTACCGGCCAGACGATTTTAAGTGGGATACAATAAACTCAAATAATTTTACTTTTAAAATGCCTACATCGGTTTCCAGTAATTTAAGTTATGGTGGAAGTTTCTTTTCTATGACCAACAAGCTTTCTTATGACCCAGTTTGGCAGAATCACCCTAATAAAAACGGAATGTTGGAATCTACAAAAAGACAAACGGCATTAGCAGATGCAAAGGCAAGAACACAGACTGTTTCTGAAAGTAACACTATAAGTTTAAAACCATTTCTCTATGTGCCTTACATAAGTGATTCTTCAATTTCTTATAGTACTAACTTTAAACTTTTCCGCCAGGTTTTTAAGACACAAGAAAGCTCTTACACTGGAGATGATTATGATGATCACTGGAACTGGAAAGAAAGAGATGCTTACGAATCTTACTTGATATTTAAAGATTTTGCTGATGATAGAAATGGTGATAAAAAGAATTGGAACAAAATGCGTTCTGCTTATACCGACGAAGAGTGGGAGAAAAAAACTCCCTTTGAAAAAGAAGTAGCATGGAGAAATTATCAGCAGAACTTTTGCTCTACAAACTCTCTTAATGTTACTCTTAGCGCAAAAGAAGCGGAATCTAAGTTTTCCCAGAATCTTACTTTTTCTTTAACAATGCCTCCACAATATAGGAAGCTTAATTTTTCATTGAATACGGTTTTTCCTTATGTAACAAACAGCATTTCTTGGAGTTGTAGTGAAAATAGTACAGATACAAATAAGAATAGAAAGTTTGATGACTGGACTTATAACGATTTATCTCAGGCAATGAGCCTTTCTTTGTTTAATTCTTCTCTAAAGCTGTCTGAAAGTTTGTCTTTTGTTACAGATAAACAGGAGGGCAAAGATATATATTTAAGAAAGAATGATATTGAAACATGGAATAATAATCTTGAAGAATGGAACGATAGTCATCCGAATGCAAAGCGCAAGGAAAAAAAAGAAAATAATCCATTCAATTATTTTAATAATGCAAAAGTGTCTCTGTCTTGGAAAAAAATGACTGCGGTTTACACCATGTCCTACACTCAAGGTTATGATTTGGAAAAAGATAATGGTGGATGGAAAGCTCGTGAAATAAAAGAGTTCCTGCCATATTCTCTTGCTTTTACCTGGTCTCCTTCGTCAAAAACCTATTATCGCTGGTCAAATAAAATTAGTTTTAGTCCGGGGCTTTCAACCAGTGTTACGGCGGATTTAAT
>JAKSTL010000109.1 GCA_024402595.1 Treponema sp.
CATCACGTTCTGCAGCATCTTTAGATGTTTCTTCTTTGTGGAAACGTGTGTTTTCGAGCATTGCAACAGCTCCTTCTGGAAGAGCATCGATTGCAGCTTTCTGTCCAAGAGCGTCAGCCAAGAATGTAACTTCTTTTCCGAGTTTTTCAGAGAAGTATTTTACAACTGGAGCCATGCGGTTTTTACCGTTGATGAATTTTTCAGCATCAGCATCTGTCCAAGTTTTTCCAGCTTTTTCTGCTTTTTCCTGAGCTTTTTTAACGTCCTTTTTAGGATCGCCAAGGTGGCTCATAAGAACGAGAGAACGTGGGCTCTGTTCAAGGATGTATTTGATTGTTGGGAGAGCAGCCATGATACGAGTATCATCCTGTACAACTCCATCCTTCATTGGAACGTTGAAATCAACACGCATAATAATGCGTTTACCTTTAAGATCTACATCTTTTACTGTTTTGATCATAAAATTTAACTCCTATATAAACCGCACGTTTAGCACGGAAAATTTACTTTACTATTGAATATACTAACTTTCAGTCACAAATTCTAGTTAATTTTGGGAATAGAAATATTTTACGAATTTATCCTCATATTCTTCTATAGTCATAGGTTCTGCAAGGCTGTTTCCCTGGAAAATATGGCAGTTAAGCTTGTGAAGAATATCATACTGTTCTTTAGTTTCTACCCCTTCCCCAATTACTTCCATATCTAAGGCATTACCCATATTTACAATTGAGTTAAGGATTACAGTATTACGTTCCTGATTTTCCATATTCTTATGAAGATCCATATCAATCTTCAGAATCTGAGGTTTAAAATCTTTAAGCATATTCAAAGAAGAATAACCGTTACCAAAATTATCGATTGCAACAATAAATCCAAATTTCTGAAGTTTACTTGCAATTGAATAAGCACGCGAAAAGTCAGACATTAAAACCAATTCAGTAATTTCTATATGAAGATTCTGAGGTTTAAAATCATATACAGCAACAAGATTTGTAAAAATCTTATAGATATCAGTATAGAAAAAGTCCTTAACCGAAACATTAACCGAAATATAACAGTTAGAAACGCCCTTTTCGCTCCATTCGTGAAGTTTCTTAGCAGCTTCATCCCAAATGTATTCATCAAGCTGATAGATTAAACCTGTTTTTTCAAGTACAGGAAGGAAATCTGAAGGAAGCAAAAGACCACGAACCGGATGATTCCAGCGGCACAAAGCTTCTGCACCAAGAGTAACTCCATCATTATAAATAATTGGCTGAAGATACATGCAAATCTGCTTGGTAGAAATTGCATTTTCAAACTCAGACATAATATTTTTTTCTATTAAAAGACGGTCCATACAAGACGAATCGTAATAAGAGAAAACTTTATTATAATCATTAGAAATTTCAGAAATTGCCATAAGAGCTTTATCTGCAATAAGCTGGGCAGACTCATTACTGTCTACGGGGTCGTAAACTCCAACATAAATATGCATTCTGTAAATTGCACCTTCAGTTAAAGTCATTACCGTATGGATGTAATCAAGAAAATCTTTTTCTTTAAAGTAAGCACGGTCAATATAACAGGCAAATTTATCATCATTCAAACGGCCATACATTGAAGTTTCATGACAATATTCTTTTAACAACTGAGCAACTTTATTTAATACAAGGTCACCCATTTTCTGTCCAAAGAGTTCATTAACAAGTTTAAAGTCTTTAATGTTACAGCAGACCATAACTCTTTCTCTTGGATCATGATTTTTATTATATGAATCAACTGCTTCAAAGAAGCCTGTTCTGTTCATAATTCCAGTTAAAGCGTCATGAGTTGCGTTATAACGTTCAACACGGAAATTATTATATTCAACAGTTTTATCAATTAATTTAAGGAAGGCCCCCGCGTATTTTCCATCTGTATATTCAGAATGATAGTAAACATCAAAGAAATAGTTTTCGCCGTTTATTTCAAGAGTTTCAAGATCAAAGGCATCTTCCTTTACAGGTACAAGCCCAGATTCTTTATTCTTAATATATTCTTCACAATATTTTTCTGCTTTTTCAGGACAGAATCTGCCGTTTTCTGAAAAAATCTGTTTTGCAATCTTATTGGCATAAATACAGCGGCCTTCAAAATCAAAATAAACAATTGCATCACTAATTGTTTCATTTATGGCCTTTAAGGTCTGAACCAGTAATTTTTTAGGAAAAGTATAAGTTGTATAATAACTTATGAATCCTGCGAGTAAACCGTACAGAACAACAGAGTAATCTATAGAAAGATTTACAGAATAAGAAATGCAGTTTGCAATAATTACAATAAAATAAACAATAAAAATTCCACGATATTTAGTTTTATAAACCGAAGCAGCTTTAAGATCTGTAATAAACAAAATTACAAAGGTCGAAAGTACAAAAACATAGCAGAGCCCAAGGTGAATATAGTGAATAAAACCAAAATCATTTGCCCAATAAAAATAACCCATTGAATCTGTAGCAAGATACAAATCAAACATATGATGGGTAAAATTATTTATAAGCAGATTAATTGAATCTAAACCACAAAGAATGCAACCGGTAATTAAAATAGGTTTTTTATAAGAAAGCCATACTTCGGTGTAAGCAATTGCAAAAATAAAAACATAAAAGGACATCCAGTCAGTTCCAATAAAATAAAGAGAATCAAAAAAGACAGCAAGACCATGATGTTTATCATCAACTAAAAGGAAAAGACAATAAAAGAAAATAGAATAAATACCAATTACAACCGGATTTGCAATCTGAAATCTATATTGGTTATTACTCTTTAAAACTGCAGCTACAGAAAAAGAAAGCCACACATCAAGAATGAGACAGATTGAAATATAAATTGCGCGGGGTACAATTGGAAAACTCATTTTTTATCCTCCGCAAACTTCTTTTCAAAATCAGCAATTGGAAGTGGTTTTGAATAATAGAATCCCTGGAATACATCAACTCCACATTTTTTAAGGAAGTCAATCTGCATAGAAGTTTCAACTCCTTCAGAAATGATTCGCATTCCAAGATCTTTTGCCATTTTAACAATAGCATCAATAATAATTCTTCCTCTGACTTCGTTTTCAGATTTCTTTAAGAATCCCATATCAATTTTAAGAACGTCCATATTCATTTCTTTAAGGGCATTCAAAGAAGAATAGCCGGAACCAAAATCATCCATTTCAATAATGAATCCATAACTCTTTAACTGATCCAAAATAGAACGATAGAAATGCTTATCACCAATAATCATAGATTCTGTAATTTCCAGATGCAGTTTAGCTGGAGAAACTTCGTAACGTTCAACAAGTTCAGTAAAAATCTTATATAAATCACCATAGTAAAAATCTTTTACCGAAATATTTACCGAAAGATTAAGATTCTGAAGAGAAGGAATAGACTTCCATTCATGCAATTTTTTAACGGCAAGTTCCCACATGTAATAATCCAGTTTAAAAATCAAACCAGCTTCTTCCAAAATCGGAATAAACGAAGATGGTTGTCTATAACCGCCGTCAACATCACGCCAGCGGGTAAGAATTTCTCCGCCAATACACTTTTGAGTTGAACTGTCAATTTGAGGCTGAACAAACATGCAGAATTGATTCTGTTTTAAGGCATATTCAAAAGCACTAATAACATTCTTTTCTTCAATAAGTTTATTCATAAGTGAAGTATCGTAAAAACAAAGAACATTATTTTCGTTATCGTTATGCTTAATAGCAAGACAAACCTTGTTCCACATGGAGTTTACACTTTCATGCGAATCAGAAATTTCATAAACACCAACAAAGAAGCGCAGATTAAAGTTTACCCCTTTTGCAATATCCTTAATTTTAGAAGTGTTTTCTATTGCATATTTTGGATTAAAATATTTTTTAGGAATAAGCATAGCAAAGCGGTCAGCAGAGATTCGGCCATAAATACAGCCAGGATAATTTGCCTTATAAAGCATTGCTACCTGTTGTTTTAAGATATTATCTGCAAACTGAGTTCCAAACAAATCGTTTAGCAACTTAAAGTGCTTAATATCAGTTCCAATTAAATAGCGGGGGTCATCCGGTTCGGATTTTAAGATTCGTTCAACTTCCTTAAAAAACGAAGAACGATTATAAACGCCAGTAAGTTCATCATGAGTTGCGCGGTACTGTGCCTGCTCAAGATTTTTTACCTCATTAGTACGGTCATTAAGCTTAAAATAATATCCCGAAAATTTCTGAGCCTTATCTTTAATTCTGCAGAATTCCAGTTTAAAAAAGTGCATTTCGCCGTCAATTTCAAAAACTTCTGTAGTTCTAATAAAATCCTCAGGCTTTTCAAAATACTGATTTACCCAGGTATTCGACTGTTCATCATCCTTATAAATCTTTTCCCCAAGAGTATTTTTGTAAATACAGCGCATCTGATTATCAAAACACAAAATACCGTCAGAAAGATCCTGCCCTGCAATAGAAAAAAGGTTATTTTTAATTCTGACCGGCATTATGTAGATAATAAAAATATAAGCAATAAATGCCATCAACTCATAAAAAATCAAAGAAAAGTCCAGATAAAGATTACGGAAAACAGAAACGTAACAGCCATTCAATAAAAGAACTAAAATATAAAATACAGAAAGAGAAATAAAACTGTGACGATAGATTTTACTTACAGAACATATAATTCTGTAAAGCAGAATTAAAGTGTAAAAAGCAATTAGGTACATTACAAACAGATGAATGTGCATAAAAGGTGTATACGAAGGCGCCCAACAAAAAAGAACATCATTCAAATAAACCGGTTTAATTGAAAAATACAGATGATGGAACAGATTTGTACAGTTAATTAATGAATCAATAGTTGCAAGGCCTAAACAAAAATAAATGCGTTTTTTATATAAAGGCGAAATTTTCTTAGTGCCATCAAGATGATAAACAAAATACAATGCAACATACATTGTAAAATCAAGACTACCAAGAAAGAAACCGTATAAAATTTCAGATGCAAGTTTGTGTTTGGTAAGCATTGCTGCAAGAAAGAACACAACAGAAATAATTACAGTTTCCTGGAGGCTGGCAGAAAGCTTTGAAAATCTTGATTTTTTAAAAAGACAATCAACAGTGCCGCAAACTAAGAGAAAAAGTAAAATAATAGAAGTAACAAAATATACGTCTTTAAAAAACAGCAAATTTCTCTCCAACAAAATCATGCCTGGTGCGCTTGGCATAATATATCAATTTTAGCGCAAAATTCAAAATCCGCCAAATTTTTTATTAAGATTATATTTTTTAATTATGATATACTTAGCCTATGTTTTTTCCAGAAGAAATTATTTTTTCGGCAACAGACGCTTGCAATTTACACTGTCCCCATTGTTTTGTTAACCGCACTCCAAACAAACTGGATGTTAATGCGGCCAGAAAATTTTTACAGTCCTGCATAGACTATAGTGGCGCAAACACCATTGCCCGCGGAAACATTCAAAAAGTAGGCTTTAGCGGCGGCGAACCATTTTTATACCTGGACTTCCTCAAAGAAATCATTCCTTTCTGCGTAAAAAACGACCTTATGTTCGACCAGATAATGACCAACGGCGACTGGTGGAAGGACGACTCCGACCTTGAAGAAAAATTAAACACACTTTACAACGCTGGTTACGATGGCAAAATTGGCCTAAGCTGGGATAAGTTCCACGGCCAGAAAACCGCTCGTATGCTAACCTTCATCAAAAAATGCCAGGATATTTTTGGCCCAGATTCCGTTGTAATCCAGACAGTTTTAGATAACAAAGGAGGGGAAAGCCTTCCCCTGGCTCGCACTTCGTTGCTCGCCACCCCTTCCAGCGGGGAGTTCCCCGCAACGCCCCCAGTGGAACTTACAACAATACCTGAAATCTACAAACTTCCACAAACATTTCCTTCAGAAAATCCGCTTGGATGGAAAAGCTGGAAATGGTTTACAGATGATTACTGCGAAGGACCAGGCCAGATTTTATTTATTCATCCAGATGGAAACATTGCGCCATGCTGCGGTTTTGCAAATGAAAACAAGGCTTTATTTATAGGAAATATTAATCAGACTTTTGCAGAAGTACTAGAAAATGCCAGAACCAGCAAAATGATAGAAATCTGTTACGAAAAAGGACTTGGAAAATATAGAAAAGAATTAAAAAAGCAGAAGGTTAAGTTCCCCGGCAAAACCAGAGACATCTGCACCTTCTGCGATTTTGTATGCAAAAACTGTTAGGAAATTACAGCTCCAAATGGCAACAACGAAAGTTTTGCCATTTTAAAATACTGCTTTCCAAATGGAATACCAATAATTGTAATACAGAACAAGACCCCAATTACAAAGTTTGTAACAGCAAGTTCAATTCCCGAAAACATAATCCAAAGAATATTTAACAAAACAGAGGTTGTTGAATCAGAAAAAGAAACCTCTTTTCCAAATGGCCAGAATGCAAGTAGTGACATCTTAAAACACTGAATACCAACAGGAATTCCAATAATTGTACAGCACCATAAAAGCCCAACAATAATCCAGCTAAGTCCAAGAACAATACCACCCAAAAAAAACCACAGAATATTACCAATTAGTTTCATAATAACCTCTTTTTTAATTGCTTTCCTTTATGAAAATTAATAACTTTATTATAGCATATTTACGGAGGTAATTATGATAAATCTAACAGAAGCTAATTTTAATGATGAAGTTCTGAACAGCCAGACTCCAGTTTTAGTAGACTTTTGGGCCAGCTGGTGCCAGCCATGCAAAATGCAGTCCCCAATCTTAGAAGAATTTGAAAAACTGCACCCCGAAGTAAAAGTGGCTAAATGCAACGTAGACGACCAGATTACCATAGCCCTAAAATACGGCATCCAGGGCATTCCCGCTCTCTTCCTCTTCCAAAACGGCCAGATTAAAACACAGGCCCAAGGCGTGCACCCCCTGGAAGC
Organism: Treponema sp.; assembly: GCA_024402595.1. Lineage (GTDB taxonomy): Bacteria > Spirochaetota > Spirochaetia > Treponematales > Treponemataceae > Treponema_D. The sequence goes on from JAKSTL010000109.1 coordinate 6,938, forward strand.
GCTGGAAGCCTTAATAAAAGAATAAACACCCATTGTAAAAATAAAGCACTGCGCTATAGCAGCTGTAAAAAGTCATATTACCATGAAAATACTACCAGTCAGCCAGAGGTCATCGAAACCGCTAGCTAGCGTCGCTACATGCGTAGGTCGGCAAGGAAACTATCTTTCCGCCCTACGAATGTTTTCGATAACCTCTGTCTTCCCTCCCGTATTTTCATTAAGTAAGTATACTCTTATAGCTGCTATCTCTTCGTGCTTTATTTTTACAGCGGTAATATCATACAATGTCAGGAATCCGTGGTTATTCGTATCCATCCGTGTCAAAAATTCTCCCAGAATACCACATGGGGACAGACCTTGTTTTTATAGCAGCTGTAAAAAGTCATATTACCATGAAAATACTACCAGTCAGCCAGAGGTCATCGAAACCGCTAGCTAGCGTCGCTACATGCGTAGGTCGGCAAGGAAACTATCTTTCCGCCCTACGAATGTTTTCGATAACCTCTGTCTTCCCTCCCGTATTTTCAAAATACTTTTATCTCTGTCCCTTTTGTCATCAACAAATGATACTATCTAATACTTAGCAGTTTTCTGCAAAGTATTTGATTGTTCTTACCCGCCGACTATCGAAG
>JAKSTL010000011.1 GCA_024402595.1 Treponema sp.
CCACCATTTTCATGAACAGCTTTTACATTGCTCAAATATGGTTCTTCAATCATTTTTGCGTGTGTAGGATTTTTAATGCGGTAAACATCATGAATATCTCGAGCAGCGTGGAACTGTGGCATAAACAATGCATCACCATTCCAGAACTCAGTTTCTACAAGAGGACCATCAAACTCCTGGAATCCTAAAGAACAAAGCTTATCTTTTACACTTTCCAAGAACTGAACATAAGGGTTTGTACGACCAGGAATAATTCGTGCAGGTGGAATAGAAATATTATAGCCACGGAAAGTACCATTTTTCCATTCGCCAGTTGCCAGCATTTTTGGAGTAATTTCACCAATTTCGTTTCCTGTAATTCCAGCCTGTTTAAGTTCATCACGAACCTTTTCAAAACCTTCCGAAAGTTTGTAGAAAACAGTTTCTCTTTCTATAATTTTAAATGGAGCATCTGTTGCACCGCGTTTTTTTGCCAATCCAGAAATAACATCAATTTCTTCGGCAGTCAAAGAATCTTTATTCAACTGACCATTTTCGGCAGCTTCCGCTTTTTTCAACAAATCACCAGTAATTTTAATTCTTCCTGGCAAATCTGCACCTGTGTATTCAACCTTCTTTTCGGCATTCATTTTAAGAACACCATCTTTTGACAATGGACCAAAGGCAGAACCAATATCTTTATTTTCAATAGCAAGTGCATTTGCAATTTCTGGCATTGTATGAGCACCGTCTTTTTTAAGAAAATCAATCATTCGTTCTTCTACAGTGCCTGTTTTTGCAAGAACTCTACCCATTTCTGTAATTTCATAAAATGTATGTGGAGTACGCTTAATTTCTTTTAATAATTCCTTTCCAGAAAGCCAAGAGAACGCCTGATTTGCATGACCTTCCTTGTAATCCAATTCTTTCTGAAGTTTTTCTGATGTAAGTTCATCCTTTCCTGTGTACTTTAACAAAACTTTAATTTCAAGCGGATGAAGATTTTTAATTGTATTTTTGATATCCATCTCTATGTCCTTTATTTTTTCTTTGCCTAAAAACGAAAGCCGGCTATCCATTTCTGAAATCACCGGCTTTAATTTTACTATATTTCAAATAAAATAAGAATACCTAAATAATAAGTTTTTTATTGTATAAGCCTATCTGTAGAACTTTACATAGGAGAAATACTGTGCCTTTCTGCGGCCTCTGTCGCCTTTATAGACCTTTTCTCTACCATTAGCCAGATATTTATATCCATAATATTTCTGTTCATTCTGGAAATCTGCAAGACATTCCAAAACTGTATTCATTGCTTCGCCACGATCATAAGTAACATACATACATTCATAGAAAATACGAACTTCATCATACATTGGCATATATTCAATTTTTACCGAACCAGTTACATCAGACAAATGCTGTTCTTTTGGAATAATAATCTGTGTTTTTGTCTTTTCTGTTTCAAATACCTCTGAATCATATATAGAATCTGAATCCGAAACTCCTTGTGCGAATAATCCAAATGACATTGCTAAAAGCGAAACTAAAACTAATAAAGATTTTTTCATCAAAACCTCCAACTTCTAAAACTGTGTATACATTTTAATTTTACTGTATTCTAGGAAAAAATCAAGAATAATTACATATCTCCCAGAAGAAACATTTAGAATTGGCTCTGTACGAATAAGCACGCTACCTCGTATTTCTTTAGGTTTATCCTTTAAAATGCCTCTAAAGTATTCACGAACCCCATTTTTTAATGCATCCTCTGTCGCAATTTTTATTCCATCAAAACCTTTTTCCAGAGGGCCATAACCTCTTCCTTGAATTGTGTGATTTTTTATTGTAGACCACATTTTATAATTCTGGATTTCTGCATCAGAGCGAACATAATCAATCCAGCAATTTAACTGACCATTTTCTACCCAAGGAGACGAATACTTTATGCCATAGTTCACAAGTTCCTGGGAATAAATAGGATTCATTTCAAAATATTCTTCAACGCCACGAGTTTTATCGTATGGAACATAAACAAAATCCCAGCCATAAACCATTCCGTTTACCAAAAAAGGCGCTATTTTTTTTAGATTATCCACGGGAGATTCTTCTGTTTTGCCTTTTAGTTTATTTGAATCTTTTTCCTCTGATTCATAATCATTAAAGGCGTCGGAATCTTCAGCAATTTTAGAATCATGATTATCAAAATCATCGGAAGCGTCGGAATTATCAGAATCTCCAAAATCATTGAAACCTTCAAAGTTATCAAAATCTTCATCAAAACTTCCAGGATAAGCATCAATCATAGCCCAAAGTGGAAAACGGATTTTTTCTGTAAAAGAAGGATTTTGCGCCGCCAAAGAATTAGAAAACAAAAAAATCAGCGCAAAAAGAGATAAAAACAGAGATTTTCGGTGGATTTTATCAGTCCGTGTAACAATCATACAAAAATTATCGAAATCAAAATCCTGGAGCATAATAGAAAATATTTTGAAAGTTCAGTCCTTTCATTCAGAATAAAGACTTCGCCATATTTTTATTGGATGTATTTTCATTCTTATTACAAAATAAAGCCATGCCACCAGAAAACCAAAAAGATGAGTCATATGAGCAATATTCGATGCCGATAAAAACTGCCCCACAATTTCAATAATTGTATAAATCGCTACCAAAATAGGCGCAGGAATAGGAATGACACCCCAGATATAAAGCTTAGATTTTGGAAAAATTACGGCATAGGCAAACAAGATGGAATAAATTGCACCACTGGCACCCATCAAAAAAACTCTAAAGCTGCCGGTAAAATAATAAACCACAAACGAAAGAAAGCCCGATAAAATACCGCACACAAAATAAAACAGCAAAAACTCTTTGGAACCAATGGCTTTTTCCACTGCAAATCCAAAAATCAAAAGGGCAAGCATATTAAACAAAATGTGAGAAATGTTTCCGTGAACAAACATGTAAGTTACAAATTGCCAGAACATCTTTTTGTAAATAACTAGTCCCACATTCATAGACAGATAATATTCTAGATTTTTAAAAATAAAACAAAGGCCGTAAACCAAAACATTGGAAAGTATAAGCCAGAGTGTTGCATTAAAATACACATATTTGAAAGGTCGCCTTATAAAATCAAGTCCCGTGCTTTCTTTGGCACTAGATTCGTCTGTGTTTTGGATTTTATCTTCGTCATCTATCATGAAAAATACCCTATTAAAATGATTTGAATAGTTTTAATAATCTGAATAAATCGGAGCATTCGAAATAATTTGAAAAATTGGAATAATCGGAAAAAGGTTGAGTTATTTTACCGACTTCATTTCTGGACTATAGCAGGTAACTTTATTGCGACCAGTTTCTTTTGAAACATAAAGAGCTTTGTCGGCCTGATTTACCAACTCGTTTGGAGAGTTTACAAGATTTTTTTCTGCATCAAAAACTGAAACACCAACGGAAATTGTAATTTTCAAATGATTGCCGTTATAAACAAAGTCACAATCCTGAATTGCGGTACGGATTCGTTCTGCTACCAAAAAAGCTTCTTCAATACCAGTTTTAGTTAATAAAACAGTGAACTCTTCGCCACCATAACGGCTGGCTACATCTGAATCACGGAGACTTTTTTTAATAAGGTTTGCAACTTGTATTAAAACATGGTCGCCGCATTCATGACCATAAGTGTCATTGAAGATTTTAAAGTGATCAATATCAAACATCAAAACCGCAAAGTGTTCGTTTGTAACAGCATAAGTGTCGATGGTTTCGTTCAAAATATTAAAGAAATAATATTTTAGCTTCAAATGGGTCATCATATCGGTGGAAGACATTTCCATCAAAGCGGCATTGTTTATGGCCACAGACGCCAAAGAAGCAATAGACATTATCTGATTCTGCTCGTACTCGGTGTAGGATGTATCATCTTCAACGGCAATTCGCTCCTGCAGCACAAGAACGCCATTCAAGTGATTTTTTTGAACTAAAGGGACAATCAATGTTGGTGAAAGATATTCCAAAAAATGAAGTTCGGAAGCCAATACTTCCTTTTCTTCATCATTAAGCATTGAGCGCAAGCCTTCCAAAGTAACAGGCCTTTGCAGAGATAATAAAAGCTTATTAATTGGAGAAGTTAAAGGAATAGAAATCTTTACTTTTCCTTCTTCCTGAGATGGGAGAATTGACAATTTTTCTGATGTCAGCACATCCTCTGAAAGATTGTCTCTGGAAGCTTCAAGATACAAAGTTTCATTTGTAATTAAATCACGAACAAATATCTCAGCGCCAAGAACATGCATTTGGGCCATACAAATGTAAACAATCGATTCCAGAAGATTACGAAAATCCAGTGTCGAACAGAAAGATTTAGCAATGTCCAGTAACTGCTCCAAATCGAACACTTGTTTCTCATATTGAAGCGTCTGTTCCAGAAACATTTTTTCTACATTCTTATCCGTCTTACTTTTACGAGGAGCGGCTTTTTTCTTTTTAACTACGCTCATTATATTATCTCACTAGTATTAATAATAACATAGTTTTTCATAATTTCAAAAAATATCTTCCAGTTTGCGTACTGTAATTCAAGAGAATTAGTATTATCTTTGTTCCTAGAAGACATCATCAGCACTTTTAGGTTAGAAATAATTTCGCTGGAAGGCTTTTTTGAATCTGCCAGCAATTCTCCCACATCCTTATAAAGCACAAGCATAGTAGAAGTTACAGACTGCAAGATTTTATGGGCTTCATTGTTCACCGCCACAACCATTTTTTCCAGCTTTCGGTAAAAATCCTTGTCCTTATGGCTATCTTTCATATAACTTTGCATAACCGCCGTGCTATTCACTTGAGCTTCGCCAAAAGATTGTTCAAATTCCAAAATGTCGTTGTAAGCATTTATCGCCGCATAAACCGTTGTAGAAAATTCCGACTTGTAGGAAGGATTATTAAAAAATCCCTCAATAACCACATCGTTCAAAAGCCCTTTTATATTTTCCGTCAAATAATTGTTCAAAAAAGTCTTCAGAATTCGCATAGGCAAAATCCACATAAACGACAGCGGAGTATTTGCCTGAAGCTGGGAGTTGATTGTTGAATTGTATCCTACCAGTTCTTCCAGCGTAATTCCCTTAAACAAATTCGAAACCTCAGAACCAATTCTTTCATCCTGAATTTCCGTCTTAATTCTCTGCTCTTCCGCATCAAACCGCGACTGCAACAAATTAGCAAATTCCTGCCTTGGCGACCCAGCATACGCCGCAACCCTTGGTTCAAAATTTAAATCCCGTTTGGCATAGCAAATCAATTTTTTCAATTTTTCCGCGCTTAGAATTTTCGTAATAACAAAATTGATTTTCTTCAAATTCGACAAATAAAAATCCATATCTTTGTTCGAAATTTCCCCACCCTTCCGCAACTGAGCAACCGCCGTAATTTCATCAGCCAGAGAAGTTGTAATGTGCATATCTGCAATCTGATAATACAAATCCTCCAAAAGATTCACCGCTTTTTCCACAGGAATCTCAGCATAAGTTGGCTTATACGAAAAATTATCCGGAATAAAATTTAAATCAAAAATTTGAAGAACAGGCACAAAACTAATAGCACAAAAATCCACAAACTGACGCAACGCCAGAATATCTTTGTCCATCCGTTTAAAATTGTCCGAATTCAGTTCCTTAAGAGTACGCTCCAGCATATTTCTCTGCCGCAAATAAACTCTTTCCGGGGCATTACCAGCTTCTGCCAGCACCTGCTCCTTTCTGTTTTCAAAAGACAGATTATCCAAAATCTCCTGAAATTCACCATCATAGCCCGTCGTAATCAATTGAGCTTCAAAACGATGTTTCCGCTGAATATCCAAAGGACTCAAAGTAGACAAAAATAAATCATCAAAAGGTTTCGTGCATTTATAAAGCGTAAAAATGGCTTCCCCAAAATTCGGCAACAAAGAACCATTTTTATAAATTGCCGGTTCAAAAGCGCGCAATTCCGCATCCATTTTTTTTAATAATTGTTTTTGCTGAACTTCGGGCGACGAATGCTTAAACAACAGCTCGAAAAATTCAGTTATCGATTGCATAAACCCCATAACCTTTAATTTTAGTGGAAAAAAGCGGATTTTTCAACAATGAGGCGCAGACCTAACTACAAAGAACGATTTTTCCACCATAAAATCCAACTAAACCACTTCCCGGTGTTCCGCCACTCGCTAAACGCTCGGCCTCTTCCCTACGGTCCAGTGGCTGCTTGCGCATGGCTCCATACACGGCGCCCGCCCAATTTTTACAAAAGGCATTGCAGTTAAAACATTCCTTGTTAGTTTTCTAATTTTATTTATTGAAGCAAAGAATCAAAAATATTGTGATAATCTTGAATGGAACTAGCGTGAACAATCTGAGCTCTAAGAGCCGCTCCGTTTTGAATCCCCTTTGAATAAGCAGAAAATCGCTTTCTCATTTCCAAACAGGCATGCAACTCTGAAGTTTCTTCCACAAGTCTTTCCAATTCCGAAAAACCAGTTTTTATTCTAATATCCGCTGGCACAGGTTCATAAAAACCATCTTTAAGCAAAGAAGTCGTATCTTTAAAAATAAACGGATTCCCCATAGCGCCCCTGGCAAACATAACCGCATCAGCGCCCGTTTCTTCCAGCATCTTTTTTGCATCTTCCGGCTTAAACAAATCTCCACTGCCAAAAACAGGAACTCTTCCGTTAACCAATTCCACCAGCTGGCGCATAATTCCCCAATCCGAATGACCTTCGTAACCTTGCGCCCTAGTTCTCGGATGAATCGTTATAGCCGAAACTCCCGCTTCCAAAGCCGCAGTGGCCGCTTCCTTCCAAGTTAAGTGAGGTTTATCCCATCCAGACCGAATCTTTACAGTAACCGCTGTATTTTCCTTGCCCGCAGTTTCCTTTACTCTATCCACAACCGCTTTAGCAATTCTATACAACTTTTCTGGATCCCTGGTTAATTCCGACCCCGCCCCGGACTTAATAATTTTTGGCACAGGACAACCGCAGTTTATATCAATAACTTCGCAGCCTGTTTTATCCATAACAATAGATGCAGCTTCGGACATCACTTCCGCTTCACCACCAAAAATCTGCACCGAATAAACCTTTTCGTTGTAAGCCCTTGCCATAAGAGTTTCCGTTTTTAGATTTTTTCGCACAAGAGCTTCGGCACTAACCATTTCGGTATAAGTAAAGCAGGCCCCATTTTCAATACAAACCGATCTAAAAGCAGAATCGCTATAACCGGCCACAGGAGCCAAAAAGAGATTTCCCTTTAATTCAACATTTCCAATTTTTACAGGATGATATAAATTGCTCATAAAATACGACTATTCTGGAAGTTTAAATGCCTTGCAACTGTTTTTCCACAACTGGTCACAAAGAGCTTCTAAATCCATATCGAGCATATCAGCCAGGAACTTTGCAGTAGAAGGCAAATAAGCAGGCATAGTTCGTTTTCTTTCCCGATATTCAGCCGGAATCATAAATGGACTTTCTGTTTCAATCAAAATGCGATCCACAGGAATATTCATAACAGTTCCATGAAGATTTCTTGCATTTCTATAAGTCAGATTTCCAGCAAAACTAAACCAAATATTCTTATCAAGACATTTTTTTGCAAACTCACCATCTTCCGAATAACAATGCAAAATAGCACCAGAATCAGGCATTCGTTCTGTTAAAATATCATAAACATCTTGTCCTGCATCTCTATTGTGAATGATTACAGGAAGATTATGTTTCTGCGCAATTTCAAGCTGAGTAATAAATAATTCAATCTGCGAACGCTTGTCTCCAAACTGCTTGTAATAATCAAGACCAGTTTCTCCAACAGCAACAACATTTGGGAGAGATAAATATTTCTCCATTGTACTTGTCCAATCATGACCAGGATTTGTAACTTCCGAAGGAGCAACTCCAACTGCATGATAAATCCCTGCTACAGATTTAAAAGTATTATAAACCTTTGGAAAATCCATCAAACTATTGTTTATGCTGACAATTCTTGCAACTCCAGCTTCTTTTGCTTGTAAAACTACGCGTAATTGTTCAATAGGGTCATCGTAAATAAGCCCGATGTGAGCGTGAGTATCAAAAAACTTCATGGCTTTTCTTCCTAAAAAATGTGATAACGAGCGGAAAATCTAACAGTCATTCAATAACTGCTAAATAAACAATTATATTATACCGATAAAGATAACATAGGATTCGGCTAAGGTCAAATAAATAATAGTCTCTAATAAATAGTTAAAATTATTAACCTACGAAACTTACCCTATTTTATAAAATTGACCATACATATTTACTATGATATAATATTCTAATTCTACATTTTTTATTATGGGAAAAGTGTGGGATTTTTGGAGCGAAAATTGTCCAGAGCACAAAAAACTGTTAAAAAGTATGAAAAAAAGTTCTCTACAGGATTTTCTAAAAAATCTGGCTCGTTTTTTAGAGCAATAGGTTTGTTTTTTGTTAAATTCTTTAAGATTTTCGACAATAAACTTACCATCATGATTGTTCCTCATTCGCAGGGCAAAGTAATAAATATTCAAACCAATGTTTTTGCGCTAATTCTTTCTGGACTTCTTACAGTTGGCATTCTTTCGTCCTTCATTTACTTCAACAAGCATTCCATTGCCACAGACACAGAAATTACAAACCTTATGAATCAAAACCGAGAAACTTTGGCAAGTCTTGACCAGCTTCGTGATGAAAATGCAAATCTTTTTCAGGCAGCAAAACGATTCCAGTCATCTCTTTCACAGTCTCTTTCTTTACTTGGAATAAATCAGGTAGAAAATAAGTTTGACACTTCTTTAAATAACAGCGACCTTTCTTCCCTTTTCAGTACAAAAGAAATTGCTACAGGTTCTGCTCGTGAATTAGCCGATATTCAGGAATTAACATCATATCTGGAAGGTGCAGTTGAACCAATTGAACAGATTGGCCGAATGATTAAAACCCAGCAATCTTTGTTTACAGAAATCCCAAGTATTTGTCCAATAAAAAGCCCAACTCTCCATATTTCAATGGCTTTTGGACCAAATCATCACCCATATTCAAATCAGTGGTACATTCACAAAGGTATCGACTTTTCAACTTGGCGTTCTGGCGACCCTGTTATGGCAACGGCATCTGGTCAGGTTGTTACAGTTGGATATGATAATAGCTTTGGTAACTTTGTAATCATAAAACACAACCACGGTATTTATACACGATATGCTCACCTTAGCACTTACAGAGTTCAAAAAGGACAGTTAGTTGAACAGGGAAATGTAATTGGCTATGTAGGAAACACAGGTATTTCTACAGGTCCACATCTTCACTATGAAGTACACATTGGTTCTGATGTTGTAGACCCTGCAAAATATATCAATATTAAATTGGCAAAATAGGTACTTATGGCTCTTAGTCTTCGAATGGATGATATTTCTATCAATACGGTAATTGGTAATGGTTCGGCTATTACTGGTGATGTACGCATAAATGGATTTATTCGTGTTGATGGCGATATTGACGGAAATCTTGAAACTGATGGAAATGTTATTATTGGTGATAATGCCCGAATCCGCGGAAACCTTAAGGCAAAAGCTGTAATCATTGGTGGAATAATTTTGGGTAATGTTCACACCGAAGAAAGTGCAAAACTTCTTACAACTTCTGTTGTCATTGGCGATGTTATTTCCCGAAAAGTTCAAATAGAAGATAAAGCAATAATTCACGGTCACTGCATTTCTATAAAAGACAAAGAACGCTATCAAAAAGAAGCAGACAAATATCTTCAGTCCAAAGCAATCAAAGATAAGGTTATTCTTTAATGAGTGATATAAATCCCCTTGGCGCTTCAACTTATTACTCTGGTTTACAAAATGCCACCAGTCAAACTGCAAAAGAAGCAAAAAAGGAAAAAACTAATTCTTCCAATCGAGTTAAATTTTCAGAATTATTAAAATCTACCAACGAAAAAGACAATTCTTTGGAACTAAATGGCTTTCCACCCGAAATTGCCAATATGTCCATAGAAGATGCCGCAGTTTTCCTCAAAGATAAAGTCGACATTTCTGGCGATAAAGTTGCCGCTTCTGCTAGTACCGAAAATCTTATGGAGTTCAAAAAATCTGTTCAGCAGTTTATAAAGTTTGTTGTTATGAACAATTTTGAAGTTCATCAAAAAAAGCTTCGAGGTTTTTCCAGCCCAATGCAAAACTTTTCTACTTTTAATACAAAAAAACGGCCAAAAGACCCTCGTACAGTGATTCAAGCAGTAAATACAAAATTGGACGCACTAACCAGAAGTATGCTTTCCAATCAAAAAAATAATTTACAGTTATTAGCTCAGGTAAATGAAATAAAAGGATTAATTATAGACTTAATGCAATCTTAACGGATATAATTTTTTATATTAGAATTATTATAGAAATATAGTTTAAAAAAAGGTTAAATATAACGGTATAAATATGAGTGATTTTTTTGAAACAGATATAGATGATGAAAATGTAAATCTTGCAAGCCTTGAAGATAACGAAGGTCGCACAGATACCACCGAAACTGACGAAAATCTTGTAATTGATTATCCTCTTTACCACATAAAGCTTGAATATTCCAGCGAAACACTTTATGCAAAGACACAAAATAATCTTAAATTAAATCCTGGCGATTATGTTATTACACCAACCCGCTATGGAAAAGACATGGCATTGGTTTTAGGTGAATCAAAAAAGCCAATCGGAATTAAACAGGCGGATATAGTAACAATTGACCGAAAAGCCACAGAAGAAGACTTAAAAAAACGGGAAGAGTTAAAAGCTAAAGAAAAAGATGCTTTCCCAATTTTTAGAGAAAAAGTTGCTTATCACAAACTGGATATGAAACTGATTGAAACTCACTTTTTGTTTGATGAACAGAAGGTTTTGTTTTTCTTCAGTTCCGATAACCGCGTAGACTTCCGTGAATTGGTAAAAGATTTAGTTTCTGTTTTCAAAATCCGCATTGAATTACGCCAAATTGGTGTTCGCGACGAATCTAGAATTACTGGTGGATTAGGAATCTGTGGACGACCATTCTGCTGCCACGGTGTTTCCGATAAACTTAAACCAGTTTCAATCCGCATGGCAAAAGATCAGAATCTTTCTTTAAACTCCATGAAAATCTCTGGACAATGTGGCCGCTTACTTTGCTGTCTTTCTTACGAGTTTGACTGGTACAACGAAGCCCGCCGAAATCTTCCAACAGAAGGAATCAAAATCTTTTATGACGGCACCAACTTCCGAATTACAGAAGTTAATCCTCTAACCAATATGATTAAAATGTCCGGTGAAGATGGTCGTCTTTTGGAAGTAAATGCAAAAAGATTCTCTCACAGTGGAAATTATTGGAAAATAGACTAAAACACACCAAAATCTACTTGTTGCTCATAGTGATGAATTACATTAAAATGAAACATTATGAAAGCAACTAAAACTATAATTTCTACACTGCGAGAAGCTCCAAACGACGCAGTTATTTCTAGCCATCAGTTAATGATGCGCTCTGGTATGATTCGTAAACTTGGAAACGGTCTTTATGCTTATATGCCACTCGGCTACCGTTCCCTCATGAAAGTTCAGCAGATTATCCGTGAAGAACTTGATAATGCAGGTCTTCTCGAAATTAAACCTACAGTAATTCAGCCCGGTGACTTGTGGAAAGAATCAGGACGCTGGGACAAAATGGCTGGCGAAATGCTTACTGCACAGAACCGCCAGGGACAGGATATGGTTGTTTCTCCTACAGCAGAAGAAGCATTTACTTTCCTTGTTCGCGAAGGTCTCTCTTCTTACAAACAGCTGCCATTTACTTTATATCAGATCAACACAAAATATCGTGATGAAATCCGCCCACGTTACGGTGTAATGCGCGGTCGCGAATTCATTATGATGGATGCATACTCATTCGATAAAGATCAGGCTGACCTTGATGCTTCTTATGACAATGTTGCAGAAGCTTACCGCCGTATCTTTAAACGCATGGGCCTTACAACTATTTCTGTAAAAGCAGATACAGGTGCTATGGGTGGTTCTGGTTCAGAAGAATTCATGGTTGAATCTGAAGTTGGTGACGATACACTTCTTCTTTGTCCAAACTGTTCTTATGCCGCTAACGTAGAAAAAGCTGCATGTAAAGCTGAAACTCCACTTAATTCAGAAGGAAAACCTCAGGCTCGTACTGATAAAGCAATTGAAGAAGTTGCAACTCCAAATGTTTTCTCAATTGAAGATATGGAAAAATTCTTTGGTGAAAAATCAACAACTTTCTTAAAGGCTTTAATCTACAAAGTTTATAACTGTGGAATTGACCTTTCTAAAAACGAATTCTACAAAAACGCTAAAACAGTTACAGAAGGTGGTTCAACTTACATTCCTGAAACCTTCTTCTGCGTACTTATCCGTGGCGATTTAGACGTAAACGAAACAAAACTTGCAGCAGTTCTTAAAGCTTCTGGTGCAGAACTTGCCAGTGATGAAGATGTTCTTAAATATTCAGGCGCTCCACACGGATTTGTTGGTCCAATCGGAATTAAAATCCCAGTTTTAGCAGATTTATCTACTGTTGATATGCACGATTGTGTCGCAGGTGCTGGTAAAGAAGGCTATCACATTAAGCATGTTGAACCTGGCCGCGATTTTACTCCATTTATGACAGCTGATGTTCGTACTTGTAAAGAAGGCGATTCTTGTCCTGATTGTGGTGGAAAGTTCTACATGAAAAAAGGTAACGAACTTGGACATATCTTCAAACTTGGAACAAAATATACAAAATCTATGAATGTTACATATCTTGGAGAAAGTGGAAAACCTGTAACCCCTCTTATGGGTTGTTATGGAATTGGTGTTGACCGAACTTTGGCCAGCATTATCGAAGGTCACCACGACGAAAAAGGTATTCAGTGGCCAATGACTATTGCTCCATATCAGGTTGCAATCATTCCAATCCAATATAAAGGCCAAATGCAGGAAGTTGCAGACAAACTTTACGATGAATTAACAAAAGCTGGAATTGAAGTTCTTCTGGATGATAGAAATGAACGCCCAGGAGTTAAATTCACAGACTCAGAGCTTATTGGATATCCAGTTCGCATTGTTGTTGGTGATAAAAATCTTCCAAATGTTGAGTTTAAAATTCGTACAGCGGAACAGGCAGAAATGGTACCAGCTACAGAAGTTGCAGCAAAAACCATCAAGTTTGTTCAAGATGAACTTGCAAAATTAAATGGATAATAATTTGTAAAATCTTAAATCGGGGTTGTCTGAAAATTATAGACAGCCTCTTTTTTTGGAGTCTTTATGAAAAAAATAATTCTTGGTTTTTTAGCTGTACTTTTTGCCGCATCAGTTTTTGCAATGCCTGGCTTTGAATCTTACATTTTGGATCGTTCGGGAACTTATGTTTATTATCGAGATTATTCCTTTGAGCGAGAAAGTTACATTGGTATTCTTACTTACGATGAAGCTACTTTTCAAATCCGTTATTATGCACCAAAAGATGAAAAATCCATGCTGCCAGAAAAAGAAGTTGCTCTTTTATTAAGCATAAATCCAGAAGCTGTATACTGGCAAATGACTGGGGAAAAAATTATTTCGCAGATTTTACCAAATGACGACAGTCTTGATATTTTGAATTATCTTCACGATATTCTTTACGAGTTTTCTGCAAGAAGAATTAAAATTGGAGAACTTAATCCAAAGACCGACGGCTATGTTTTAGGAAATGATTTTTGGGAAAATGGTATAAAGGCTTCTCAAGAATATCCGCAGTTTGGTGGAAAAGTTACCATTTCTTTTGATTGTATGATTCCATTGTTCAACTTAAAGTCTATTACTGCTGCCGACGGTTCTACAGCTCTTCAAGTTTGCGTAATTGGAGACTTAAAATCTGATGATGATGTTTCTTTTGAATCTTTTAAAGGTTTTAAAGAGGTTCCATCAGAAACTATTACAAAAAATGCTCAGATTTACAAAAAGGCAAAGTCTCTTAAAAATACTTTTGCTAATCATTCTGTAACAATAGATTCAAACTGGACTACTTTTCCTGATTCGGCAACATTTTGTGTATTAAATGATGATGCTGTTATTACAATGGTTGAAACTCCAAAATGCGCTGATGATCCAATTAAAAATGACATGATGATTCTTGGCGGATATATCACCAGTATTTATTATCATTATATCAATTTACTCACCTGCGACATTGTTTATAACGATAAAAATAATTCTTACAAAATCATCTACAATTCTTATCCTCAAGACCCAGATGATTATGCAAACTATATTTATGCTGTTGAAATATTGACCAAAAATGAACGAGGCGGTTTTGACTTCTTCTCATTAAGCACTTATAAAAGAGCTTATCTTGCCAACCGCTCATATTTTGAAAAAATTATCAAATCTTATAAATAAAAATTATCAAAAAAATCTGCGTCATGCTAAACTTGTTTCAGCATAACACCCAACCGTCACGCTGAACTTGTTTCAGCATCCCACTTAAAGCTATGTTCACTTTTTGGTGGTGAGATCCCGAAACAGGTTCGGGATGACGCTATAGTACGAACTTCTAGGACAGCCCCTTTGTTCTGGATGACGCTATAGTACGAACTACTAGGACAGCCCCTGACAGATTTTTGGGGTGACAAAATGCATTTCGCTAGGACAAAAATAGATAAACCTTGCGGCTAAAAATTATTCCTTGAAAGGGGAGAGCCTATCCATTGGCCTTCGCTTCCCAAATATTCTTTCTTTTCACCTTCAATCAAAAATTGAACGCTTTTTACAGTAGAAAAATTGGTAGCTGTGTAAACAATCTGCATCAGCTGCCCGTTATAACCTTCAACACCGTATTCATTGAACTCAAAGTTTTCGCTAAAATCCAAAATTGCCACACCGTCCTGAACCTTAGCACTTAAAAGTTTAGTTCCTTCAGGAATTAATGTTCTGCAATTTTTTTCCGTAGCCATAGAATTGTCAGGTCCCTGCATTAAAAGCTTAAGCGCTGTTGTTAACGGTGAATCATTTTTTGGAATTGTTCGTTTTATCATTTTTCGAACTACACCACCATCCGAATCAATTTCCACAAAACAAAGAGAAAGTTCCGTATATTTAATTTCAGATTTTACAGAAGTTGTAGCAGTAGAATTGTTTTCGGTAGCCACATTGGTATTTGAAGCTGGTTTTTCCGATGTTTTTTTAGTTTCCGACTCTACTTTGCTGGTAGTAGCTGAAACATTTGGTTTTTCAATTTCCTTTGGCTCTGGTTTTTCTATTTTTTCTACTTTTTCCTGCTGCGAAACTACATTAGTTTGAGCATTGTCGCCTTTTTTGTTTTTTTCAGAATCTTTATTTTGTTTTTTCTCTGTTTGAATCTTTAATGTGCCGGTAGCTTCTTCTTGGGCCTGCTTAGATTTCTTTTCAGAAGGTTCATGTTTTTCTACAAAAGCAGGTGTAGTTCCAAAAACTCTATCGAAAAATCTAGTTTCTTGAAGATTTGTAATAATCGTATCTTTTTTAACAAAAAATAAAATTAAAATAACAATAAAACTTAAAACTATAAATGCGGCTGTAAATCCGCTTCTTTTATTCTTTTTACTTGTTTTTTTACTGGCCATAACTTAATTATCGGATAGAAAAACAGAAAGTTAAAACAAAAAGCCCGTATTTTTCGACTAAGCAAAAAGGCTTACCTCTAAATACGGGCATATTTTTACAAAAAATCCGTCTGTAAATTATTTTGCCAAATATTCGTTAATTGCGGCGGCAGCTTGTCTACCTTCACCCATAGCCAAAATAACTGTGGCAGCACCAAGAACAATATCGCCACCAGCCCAAACTTTTGCGTGAGAAGTAGCTTGTTTTTCGTCAACCAAAATGTGACCGCGATTATCGGCATTAAGACCTGGTGTTGTAGAAACCAAAAGTGGATTAGAACCATTTCCAAGAGCAACAATCATTGCATCACAAGGAACATCATGTTCTGAGCCAGGAATTGCAACTGGAGAACGACGACCAGATTCATCAGGTTCACCAAGTTCGTAGCTTAAACATTTAACACCAACAACGTGTCCTGTTTCATCTCCAAGAACTTCTACAGGATTTTCCAGGAAGCGGAAGTTTACACCTTCTTCTTCTGCGTGTCCAATTTCTTCCAAACGAGCTGGCATTTCATTTCGTGTTCGGCGATAAACAACATCAACAGTTTCTGCACCAAGACGGAAAGCCATACGAGCAGCATCCATTGCAACATTTCCAGCACCACAAACAACCACATGTTTTGCTTCATAAATTGGAGTTGCGGCGTGTTCTTTATCGTAACCTTTCATAAGATTTGCACGAGTAAGATATTCGTTGGCAGAGAATACACCAATAAGATTTTCTCCAGGAATGTTCAAGAACTTTGGAAGACCAGCACCTGTTCCTACAAAAGCGGCATCAAATCCTTTTTCTGAAAGAAGCTGTTCCAATGTATTTGTACGACCAACCAAGAAGTTTAATTCAAATTTAACACCAATTTTTTCGAGGTTAGAGATTTCTTCCTGAACAATCTTTTTTGGAAGACGGAACTCAGGAATACCGTACATCATAACACCACCAGCCTTGTGGAATGCTTCAAATACAGTAACTTCATGACCAGCTCGAGCACAATCAGCGGCTACTGTAAGACCGGCAGGACCTGCACCAATAATTGCAACCTTTTTACCAGTTTTTGGAGCAACTACCGGTGGAGTAACTTTTCCATTTTCTCTTTCCCAGTCAGCAACAAAGCGTTCCAAACGACCAATGGAAACTGCTTTTTCTGCACTTTTAAATACTTTACCAACTGTACATTTACCCTGACACTGCTTTTCCTGTGGACAAACACGACCACAAATTGCAGGAAGCAAAGATGTCTTTTTGATTGTATCAACAGCACCTTTGAAATCTTCTTCGGTAATTTTTTTGATGAATCCAGGAATATCAATATTTACAGGACAGCCTTCCATACAAACAGGTTTTGGACACTGCAAACAACGATAAGCTTCAACTACGGCTTGTTCTGCAGAAAAACCAAGGGCAACCTCATCCATTTGACGAGCACGAGCTTTTGGATCTCGAGCTGGCATTTCCATCTGAGGAATTGCATTTCTGTCTTTTGCAGTAAGCTTTCCGTTAGTTTTAATCAAATCTTTAATTCTATTTAATTCTTCTGTTACATTAATCATTTTTATTTTCCATTGCGGTGATTGAGCTTGCCGAAACCACCTTTACTTATTGGTCATTTCGACAAGCTCAATGACCACATTACATTTATTTGTTCAAAGCATCAGCCTGTGCCATCATTCGACACTTGTGATTATCTTCTTCCTCACGAGTTTTAAAAGATTTCATTCGCATCATCATATTATCCCAGTCAACTTGATGAGCATCAAATTCTGGACCATCAACACAAACAAACTTTGTTTTTCCGCCAACAGTAGCACGACATCCACCGCACATACCTGTTCCATCAATCATAATGGTATTTAAAGAAACTGTAGTTTTTACACCATAAGGCTTTGTCGTTGCAGCACAGAACTTCATCATAATTGGAGGACCAATTGCAATTACTTCAGCTGGTGGACATTGACTTTCGCACATTTCTTTTACAGGAATTGTAGAAACACCTTGTCGTCCCGCAGAACCATCATCTGTCATAATAATAAGTTCATCTGCAGCTGCACGCATTTCATCTTCCAAAATGATTAAATCTTTTGTTCGAGCCGCAATAACCATAATTACTTTATTACCAATAGCTTTATGAGCCTGAACAATTGGATAACAAGGTGCAACACCAAAACCACCACCAACAATCATAACAGGAGCATCATATTTTTCAATTTTTGAAGGCTGACCCAAAGGACCAAGAACAGTTGGAAGAGAGTCGCCCACATTCATCAATGAAAGTTTATAAGTTGAAGCACCAACTGGTTGAAAAGCAAGAGCAATCCATCCTTCTTCTGCATTTGCATCTGCAATTGTAAGAGGGATTCTTTCCCCAAAGTCAGATTCAACCTGAATAATTACGAACTGACCAGCTTTTCTATTTCGTGCAATTTCTGGAGCTTTTACACGCATGTAAAAAACACCACTAGAAAGCTGTTTCTTTTCTAAAATCTCGAACATTTTAACCTCTTTGTTATGATTTTATAACATTTGTTTAGTTTTATATAGTGTAGCCTTAAAAACCTATGCAAACAGTAGCAAAGGCACCTAAACCACTACCGCTAAAGCTTTTTTGCAAACTGGCAGATTCGTAGGCAACCCCGGCATCAACTTCAATTAAGCGAAGATTTAAGGCAAGACTAGCTTTATGTATAAATATTTCATCGGTTCTTTCTGTTGAACCATAAAGACTAATCATATTAAATAAACTGATTTTTACACCTGCAAGATAATCAGTGTAGGCGCCTCGTTCTTCTTTCAATTCTGCACCAGGATGTTTGTAGCCAACACCAAATCCACCATAGAAGCTCATAAAATTGCCCCAAGGATGGAAATTGCCACCTACAAAAAACTTCATAGGACGATTGATTTTATAATCTGCAACAACGGCATCACCCATTACAGGCTCCATATTTGGACTTTCCATTGAATCTTCAAGAATTGTGTCTAAATCTACACTAAGCTGAGATTTAATGGAATAAGGTGTATATACATCAAGATGACTGGCAACCAGTGGAAATCTTATGCTTCCGTTCAAAGACAGATATTTGAATAAATCGATATTTACAGTTCCGCCAATGTCAAAACCTGCACCATCCATAGCCTGACTGATTAAATAATTTGGATCAGAAAAAACATCACTTTTTAATTCAAAAGGACTGTAAAGATTGAAAGAGGCATCTATATCGTAAGCAAATGTACCTGTGTTAGTGTTTTTAAAGCTTACATAAGCCTTGTTGGCGCTGGCATGTAACAAAGAAGAAAATAAAGTTGGCTGGAAAACAAAACTGATTTTTTTACCAAGATTCCATCCCAAGTCTACACGAGCAAAAGCAAAAACATCAGCATAACCGTTAATTGAAGTTCTAAACTCTTCTTCTTTGGTAAAGTCGTGACCTGTACTCAAAAACTCAAATAAATCTTTTGAAATATCAAGATTTGAGAAGACTTGAACACCTACATCAACGCCTACAATGAGACCTCTTGGAATATCCACAGTCAAACT
Organism: Treponema sp.; assembly: GCA_024402595.1. Taxonomy (GTDB): domain Bacteria; phylum Spirochaetota; class Spirochaetia; order Treponematales; family Treponemataceae; genus Treponema_D. Next base: position 19,211 of record JAKSTL010000011.1, read on the forward strand.
TATTTCTGGTAAAGCCTGAATTGAAACATCAAAACCTTTTTTTGGCATTGCTCCAGTGATTTCTGGTAAATCCAAAATAATTTCTTTCTGGAGAAAATCATTGAGGGCAAAAACATTGTTGGAAACATTAACTGGAACATTTGCTTTTAATTCAACAAAACGATGCGAAAAGAAGTTAGCAAAAGCGGAAGAAGAAACTAATAAAAATCCAACACTAAAAACAATTTTTTTAAGAGAAGATAATGCTTTCATTATAAGTTACCTCCATTGTCCATATCGTCATCTGACTTATTTTTATTGAAAAGTTCAATTTCTCCGTCAGTTTTTATGCCTAACCAAAGTTTAGTAGTTAATGCTATTTCTCGTGGAATGCGAAGATTTCCTGCAGGAATATTCAAAACCATTTTTGGCGAAAGTGGATAAGTACTCAATAAATCGGAAGGATTTACTTCAAAACCGCCTTTTTTGAACATAATTTTTGTTTCAGAGAAAGTAGTACCGTCTCCATCCAAATCGAGAACTATGCCCATGTCTTCATTTGAGTTTACACCTTTGAAAATAAATGGCATTTGTGAAGGTTCATACTCAATTTTTATACTGGTTATAAGATCCAACAATTGTTCCATTGAACCTAAATCTGTTGGCTCAGTTCTATTCAACAAATCTGGATTAGATTCTTCTTCATCGTCATTGCTAATTAAAGAAAGAATATCCATTTCCAAAGTGTCTGTTACATTAAAATCCAACTTAAGCACAATCATTGCCGCTAGAGAAATAGAGGTTTTTCCAGTTGCTTTTAATTCTTCAATGTCAGTTTGAGAGAATGAGATTTCTCCTGCTTGACTACCTGTTTCAAAGCCCACATTGTAAGTTATCCACAAAGAACCATCTGCCTTGCTTGAAAGTAAAGATTTTAAATCTGTATCTGGTTTTGGTCTAAAGTTGGAAATATTTGTAATAACTTCTCCAGCATCATTTTTAACAATTTCCGGTATTTCTGAATTAGTAAGATAACCATCTTCATCGGCAGAACCAAGCATATACAAAGGTTCTTCACCTGCTACAAGATTTCCTTCTTCATCGCCAATAAAAGCTTCAATTTTTCCTACAAATCGTGGATTTTCAAAACCTGATGGAAGATTTGGAATGCTACAGAACATATAAAGTGGCAATGTAGAGATTTCCAACTTGTCTGCAATTCCAGAACCAATTTTTTCTTCCATTCCTTTGAAAATTGACGAAAGACTTACGCCTGTATCCATTTTTCCTGATTGTGCAGCAGATGTACTGTCGATTGTAACAGATTTCCAATCAAAAACAGGTTCAACAACCATAGAAACAGCATAACTAGCACCAGGTTCAACATTGAAAACCGTTAGAGTATTATTTACCGAATCATAGTTAGGGAAAGAAACTTCGGCCGCAATATCAACCTTAGAAAATTGCCCCTCTTCAGTTCCCAATGGAGTTTCATGATTTTGAGGACACAAGAAATCTATTTCCTGATTTGTAGAATTTGCTGTAATTGTTTCTGTTCGTTCAGCAAACCCCAGGAAATCGGAATTCAATTTTATTTCAATATCGTTGCCTTCTGGTAATGTATTGGTAATCTTAAGCTTTACACCACTTGGATTCCAAACAAGCTTCTTAATTATACCAATTGCTTCCGATGGCAAATCATATTTTTCGTCAATTTTTGTATTGTAAGATTCACCAAGATTTACTGTGGCAGATTTAATTTTTTTAATATCAAGAGCAACTTTTACACTTGGAATAAGATTTTCGCCAAAATCGTCACGGAATATTAAAGTTGAATCTGTAAACTTAAAGAAAACATTAGCTTTTGCCGAAACATCCGCATTATTAAAGCTAACATTTTCAAGGTTAGCAACTGGATTAAGATTTGTAATTGTACAATTCAAACCGCCGCTTACACCAATTTCATAATTATAATCAATTCCTGTCCAAGGTTCTGGCATCAAAAGATTTACTTCAAGCGTACCTTCACCAATTTCGCAAGCTGTTAAAGCCGACTGATTTCCCATTGAAAAAGAAGTATTTGCCTGTGTAGAAACTGGTTCTTTAATTGACAGACCAACAACTTTTTTTACCTTACTGTTTGGTGTTACATAAGCAAAAAAAGGTGTGTTTGGTTCAGAAATAAACTTTATGACAATTCCAGAAGTTGTAATGTCAATATTGTTCAAAGCAAGTTCCGCTATACCATTACTGTCAAAATAAGCGTCGGTAAGCTTAACACCATTTTTATAAAGCTCAACAGAACCGGTAAGTTTTTTATCAGGAATTAGATTTGTAGGTATGCCAATATCAAATTGATCAAGAGAAATACCAAGCTGGGATGAAGCAGTTTTCAGAGAAGAAATAACCATTTTTCCTTCGCTGTAAGAAATAGACTGGAAGCCATTTTCTGTATCCGGAAAATTAATATCAAGCGAACATTCTTCTGCAGTAAATCCCACAAATTTAACCATTGCATTTATAGTTTCATCAAGGGAAAGATTTACAGCATCCTGTTTAATTTCCTGTCGCAATTCAGGAACTGTAATATCTTTGCTAATGTCCATATTTTGAATAGAAGCAGTAAAATCTGTATTTTCCAAATAAGAACTAAAGTCCAAAGGGATTTCCTGCATATCCATTTTCATAAGGAACTGCTGACTGTCAGACTTTAAAAGCTTTTCGCCAGGATTATACTGATAAATATTAAATGGTGACGAACCAGAATTATCTTCTCCAGAATCAACAGGTTCACCTTCTTCAGAATCACCACTTTTTCCACCAAAGCCTTCCAAAATAGAACTTAAAGAAAAATACTCATTCAAATTAAAACTTTTGTCTGCAATAGTAAACTTGTAAAAACCACTAGTTCTAATTTTTAAGCTTTCAGGTTTTTCAATAGGAAACTTAATTCCACAGGAACAAAGACTTCCTAACAAAACACACACAAAAAGACCTTTTAATCCATTCTTGAACTTCATAAAATCCTCCTGTCAAATTATCTCTCAAAAAAAGAAATACACTTTAATTATAACACATATCAACAATAACGGAATATTCTATTATGAGAATACCAGTAAATACGGTGGTTTTGACAAGCTTAATCACCGTAAAACATAGTTATTAGACAACACCTATTTGTTAAAAAATGCTGCAAATGGATTGTAACTCATACCGTCATCATTTCTGTTTCCCTGACGATTGTTTCTGTTATCTCTATTCTGATTCTGAGCCTGTCCATTGCGAGCAGCATTTTGTCCAGCACCGTTAGTATTTCTAGAAGTACCATTAGCACTTCTTCTTACCACAACAATTTTTCGTCCATCAGAACGACCTTCAGAAGTTCCACCAGCTCTTGCACCAGAAGAACCCGCTCCAGTTCCAACACGACTTGCGGCATCACTCTTCAAAGAAAGACTAATTCGGCGGCGGTCCATATCCAAACCAATAATTGTAAACTCTTTTACATCACCAACCTTAACCACATCCATAGCATCAGTAACAAAATTATCACTAAGCTCACTTAAATGAACAAGGCCAGTTTCATGGAGCCCAATATCAACAAAAGCACCAAAATCAACAACATTTTTGATTTTTCCAGTAACCTTCATACCTTCTTTCAAATCTTCAAACTGAAGAACGCCTTTTTGCATAATTGGAGCTGGATATCCATCACGAGGGTCACGATTAGGCTTCTGCAACTCTTCTACAATATCCTTTACAGTCTGAACACCAATATTGTATTTAGCCGCAACTTCATCAATCTTGCTAGAAGAAACCTTCTCGCCCGCCTGAATCATAGGTAAAACTTCACGAGCCGCATCATAATTTTCTGGATGAACCCAAGTATTATCCAAAGGATCCGCACTTTCTGCAATTTTCAAGAAACCCGCGCACTGTTCAAAGGCTTTTGGACCAAGACCAGGCACTTTCTTCAAATCTTCGCGACTTGTAATTTTTCCATTGGCATCTCTATAAGCAACAATTTTCTTTGCGGTAGAAGTGTTTATGCCCGAAACATATTTTAAAAGCATGTAAGATGCAGTGTTCAAGTTTACACCAACATTGTTTACAACCGAACTAACAACTTCATCCAACTGCTCAGCCAGTTTTTTCTGGTTAACATCGTGCTGGTAAAGACCAACTCCAATTGCCTTAGGATCAATTTTTACCAGCTCGGCCAGTGGATCCTGCAAACGACGACCCATAGAAATTGCACCACGAACCATAACATCCAAATCAGGAAACTCTTCCGTAGCCACAGGACTTGCAGAATAAACCGAAGCACCAGACTCATCAACAACCGTGTATTTTACATCGCTGTCCGCATAATTTTCGCTAATAACCTTAGAAACAATAGCCTGAACTTCCTGCGAACCAGTTCCGTTTCCAACCGCCAGAACCTGAATGTCGTACTTATCAATAGCATCGTTAATAGCATCATAAGCACCTTTAGGATCCTGCTCCTGATAAATCTTAAAGAATCCAAGATATTTTCCAGTTTCATCCAAAGCAGCACATTTTGTACCGTTTCTATAACCAGGATCAACGCCAAGAACGCGACTTCCCTTAATTGGCTGAGTCATCAAAAGATTTTTCAGATTTTCACTAAATACCCCAATTCCATGAACATCCGCTTCATCAGCCTCATCAGAACGGATTTCACGCAAAACCGCAGGAGACAAAAGTCGAACAACGCCATCTTCAATAGCCGCTTTGTGATATTCATTGTGAATCTGCACTTTTTTCTGCAACATAGCAACCGCATTATCAACTTCCACATCCAAAGTAACAGTTAAAGCCCCTTCTCGCTCCGCACGGTTAATAGCCAAAATGCGATGAGGTTTTACCTGATTCAAAGGTTCACGATAATCCCAGTACATCTGATAGGTAGAAGTTTTTTGTGCAGTTTCTTCGTCCATTCCTTCTGGAACAATACCCTTAGTCTGAATATCACCTTCCTGCATATAAAGCTTATGAATTGCTTCACGATTTGCCGTATCCTGACTAACCCGTTCCGCCAAAATATCCTGAGCACCCGCCAAAGCTTCCGCCGCAGTTTCCACATTCAAAGCTTCGTCTTCGTTGTCCATCTTAATATATTTTTCAGCTTCCTTTTCAATAGAAGCATCGTCCATTTCCAGCATTAAATCTGCCAAAGGTTCCAATCCTTTTTCCGCAGCCACCATACCACGAGTCTTTTTCTTTTTCTTAAACGGTGCCCACAAATCTTCCAAGGCAGACATAGTTGTAGCCGACATAATTGCATTGTAAAGAGTTTCAGTTAATTTTCCCTGATTAAACACACCCTTTACAATTTCAAGGCGGCGTTCTTCAAGATTCTTATATGATTTAAAAGAATGATCGATGTTCAAAACCTGAACTTCATCCAAATTATCAGTTTTGTCCTTTCTATATCGACTGATAAAAGCAACCGTACAACCTTCGTCAAAAAGACTAATAACAGCGCTTACCTGTGCCACACGAATATTCAATTCTGTAGCAATTTTTTTCATAATTTCCACTTCGTTAACAACGAGTGCGTCCATTGATTCTTGTGTAAATTCCATAGTTTTGACATTTTAAGTTAAAATAAATTAGTAGTAAAGACAAAAACACTCCGAATCGTCAGGATTTTTTTGGCGAAATTTACTGGTGAAAAAAGCAAAAAACCACAAAAATTCAATTCAATCAACTAACGGCCTTTCAGGGCTTACCTACGGACGGTACTCGCCTTCGGCTCGTACCCGCTTCGCGGCCCTTCCACGCCTTCGCAAGCCCTTTGAATTTTCAAATTTTTACCAAAAAACTAATTCATTTCCAGAAGTTCGTTTCCCACAGCATCCAAAGTAAGAGGAGTTCTAGAATTTTTACTATGCAGATAAGATTTTATTAGAGAAATATTTAAATTTGTGTTTTTCAACATATAAATATTTGGTTTCAGCATATTTGCATAACGAACATGAAGCCCCGGAGAACCAGTTTCGTTAAGATAGGCAAAAACATACAAAAAACCGTTTTCAAGAGGACGTTTCATTATTAAAATTGCCGGCGTAATCATCAAATTACCGTTCAAACTAATTTGAAACCTTTGAACTCTATCCGTTACTTCCAGCTTTAAAGAATCAGAATTATTTTCAAAAGAAAAATGGCTTAAACTTATATCTTGCAGAGTACCACTAAACAAAAAATTATCTTTTTCAAAAGAATAAACATAATTTTTGTTACAAATAGCCCTTACATTTTTTCTTCGTCCCTGAGCCTGGTTTGCATAAAGCGCTTGAGCCAGAATATTAAAATTAGCATGCTGATTATATTCCAATTGAATACAACCGCCTTTTATTCCCATTTCAAAATTGAACTTTTTTTCCAAATCATATTTTACAGATGGATTTGCCCTTTTTACATAAGTAATTCCAATAGTTACTCTGTCACCATATTTTTTTTGAACTTCATCAATCAAAAGAAAAAGGTTTACACCAGGAACCACAGAATCGGCATTAAAAATAAGAATAATATCTGGAAAAATGCTCAGCACAATTTTGAGCTTTTCTTCAAAGGTAAGAGTTTTATCGCTTTCCAAAAAGTAACATTCATAGCCCAAAGCAAAAAAATCTACAAGAAACTGTTCAGAAACTAATGTTATATCAGGATTTATAAAAAAGACTTTTCGCCCGTATGAAAAATCACGAATAGTTGCACTCATTTTTTCCCCCACAAAAACACTGCTTTAAAACAGCCTTGCCAGAACACCACCAATAAACTCAATCAGATTTGTTCACTTCCGCAAACAAAAACACTGCATAAGGTTACGACAACCAGTGCGTGCATCACAAAATCAAAATTACCAGTGTTAAAAACTTGTAGTTTTAATTCCCCAGGAAGGCATCCCACAAAGTGAAAAATGAACTCTCTACACAAAGTTCCATAAATTAAAAATAACTTTTTTGGTACTAAAACAGATTTTCAGATAAACGACCTCTCGGCCATCAGTGGAATCATATTTTTAACTAGATCAATTTTACTACATCAGTTTAAAAAAAGCCATAAGGAAAAACATTTATATTTCCATCAAAATGAGAAGAACTTTACAATACGCAATAAATTACAAATTAAATAAAATGTTGAATTGTATGATGCTCAACTGTTTTTGTCTTTACCGCAACAATATAGCTACCGAACATAGCAGTTGCTGTATCAAAAATAGAAGCAAAAGAGCAAATAAAAATAGCAGCTGGCTTCAAAAGCAAGAAACTGGTTTCAAAGCCCTTTCCGTAAGCTTCACACAAAATGGTCAAAAGAATAAAAGCTCCACCAGAAGGAAAACCTCCCAACAGAAATGATAAACCAAAGGCCATAAGAGAAACCCACATAATATCGCTAAAAGGAATGCCTAAACTTGAATAAGAACGCCAGATTAAGAAAAAGCTGATACAAACAACTAAAGCAGAACCACCTCTTGCAAACATAGAAAAAAGTGGGAATGTAAAACCGCTGCATCGTCGTCTTATACCCAAACTTTCTTTTCCGTGACGAATTGTTAAAGGCAATGTTAAATTTGAATCTCCAGTGGCAAAAGACAAAAGCATTGGTGCAATACTTGCAAACAAAACCCTGTAAGGTCGTGGGTCGTGGCACACATATCTGATAATCAAAGGATAAATTGCGCCCACAATTACTATAAAATCACATAAGAACATAATCAGCATTGGTGTATAAATACCTGTTGCCAAAATACTTCTTGTGGTAATAGTCCAGGAAGTAACAACGGCAATTATAAATACCGACATTATTTCAGTAAAAAAAACAGCTATATTATAAAAAAGTTTAGAAAGAGAATCTGCCAATGTTGCTACAGGCTTAAAAAGAATCTGATCAGAAGCAGTTTCCCAGCCAATCAATCCGCCAAACAAAAAAGAAACAAGAATAAAAGAGCCTTCTCTTAAGGCATCAAAACCCGAAAGTGGAAAAAGCGACAAAAGCATTCCCTTTACATCAATTTTAGTAACTTCCGTTGCCACATCAATAGTAATTGGAATACGAGGAAGCTTAACCATAAGAATTGAAGCAATTCCAACAATTGTCAAAAGCAAGCTTGATAAAATTATAATAGAAAAAGTCCAGAGTGCAGTTTTGCCAAGTAATTTAGAAAGTCTCAATTTGTTCATTGAAACCATAGCCGTAGAAAAAACTACTGGAATAACTAAATATCGACCAAAATGAATAAACAATTCCGTTAGAAAGGATAATATTTCAGAGCCAACAGGGTTATCCAAAGGAAGAATAAAAGCGGCCAGTACACCCAAAACAATACCAATTAAATATTTAATCCAAACTTTCATATTTTTCTATTATATCAAAGTCTAGAATGTGATACTAGAGTATGATATATTATCACTATGTCTGATATTTTATTGGTGGGAAAAGAACTTCCAGATTGTCTGTTTCTTGCGGAAGGACTTACAAAAAATAACCGAAAAGTTTTTTCAATTACAAATGAGCCAGCAATTTCTTCAAATTACGAAGATGAAGGTATTTTTACTACAAATTGGAATAAAGGTTCTGCCGTTTCGTCCCGCTCCCTTTTAATTAAAGCAGAAACTGTTTTACCAGAAATCAACGAATATCTCATTTTTTTCGACACATATTATTTTGCCCCAAAATATGATTCCGACCGTTCCGAAATGGTTGCTCAAGCCATAGATACAATGATTTCCGGATATCAATATTTTGTTAATGAATTGCTTTATCGCCTTGAACAGCGAAAAGAAAAAGCAAGCGTGGCATTCTTAATAAAATCTTATCCTTCAAAATATGAAACTTTCCAAAACTCAAATAAATTAAACTTCCATCCCACAAGCACTATTGTAAGCGCTGCTCAAAGTGCATTTATTTCTCTTGCGGAAAACACTGCCATATTAGCTGGCGAGAGAGATTATCTTTCGGTTTTACTTGCCAAATGTGAGCCAAACAACGAACTTTTTACCAGAGAGCGAGATTTAGGACAATGGGTTGCCCAAAGTCTGGATACACTTGAAGGATTAAAAAATAAGCAATCCACAAAACAAAGTGCCACCTGGATAAAAGCTGGGGCAAAAATCTCTTCGGGATTTTCATTATTTAAATAAGCTGCACTTAATTATATTGTTGTAAGCACAATTTTCAAATCAAACTAAAATAATTCATGGTGAGGTTACGACAATTCAAACAAACCGTTCGCCACAAACAAAAAAAGGCTGCCCGCCAATTGAAGAAAAAGAAACTTCAACCAGCGAACAGCCTTTATAGTTTTTTTTCAGATGGTTTATTCTTTAACACCACCAGCAGTTACACCACTAATGATATATCTTGAAAGACAAAGATAAACAATCATCAAAGGAATAATTGCAAGAATCATAAGCATATAGTTAATAGCCTGATCGAAGTTCAAATAATCTGCATTTCGAGCATTGGCAATAACAATAGGCACTGTCCAGTTTACCTTATCATTAATAACCAAGGCTGGAATAAAGTAATTGTTCCAAGAACCAACGAAAGAGAAAATTGCCTGAACTGCAAGAGCTGGTTTCATCATAGGAATTACAATTCGGTTGAAAGTTTTAAACTCATGACATCCATCTACACGAGCAGCTTCAACAATAGAGAATGGTAAAGTTGCTTCCATTGACTGATACATATAGAAGAAAACAACCGGAGCGGCAATTCCAGGAACGATGAGAGCCAGGTAGTTCTGCATGTGCAATTTACCAATTAATCTCAAGAATCCCAAAGTAGAAACCTGTGTTGGAACCATCATAATTGCAAGAATAAATCTAAAGCAGAACTTCTTTCCCTTAAAGTTGTACATGTAGATTCCGTATGATGTCATAGCCGAGAAGTAAGTTGTTACCAAAGCACTCAAAGTTGCAATTATGAGAGAGTTTAACATACCACGCAAAACAGGATAGTTTTCTGCATAGTTGGCAATTTTTTCAAAGTTCTGTTTTGCAATAATATTCTGAATAATTGGAGAGGCCGATTTTTTATTGAAAGAAAGGTTCACAAAGTTTTTGAAAAAATATTTTCCAGGTAAAGCAGAGAATCCTGCCTGAATCTGCATATGTGAACGAGTTGAGTTAACAATCATTATATAGAATGGAAATAATGAAAGAATAACCAAGATTATTAATACTAAATAACAGAAGAATCTTCTTATCGTTAGATTTTTTTTCTGACTTTGAATTTTATCCATTTTTTTACTCCTTACAGATTTCCTAGCGTTTATTCTGATACTGCTGCATTGTTGATTTATAAACCAAACCACTAAGAACAGCTGTAATTGCAAAAATCAATACTGAAGTTGCACCAGCAGGACCATAGTTCTTATTCTGAAGATGTCTGTTAAGCTTCATGATAATTGTCATAACAGTTCTGTTTGGAGAACCCTGACCATTAGACAAAATCTGTGGAACATCAAACATTTGAATACCACCAATCAATGATGTAATAAGAACATAAACAAAAATAGGAAGAAGCAATGGAATTGTTATCTTAAAGAATACCTGAAGTGGACTTGCACCATCAATTCGAGCCGCTTCAAACAAACTTTCATCAATGCCCATAACACCAGCCATAAGAAGAATTGTTGTATTACCATACCACATCAAGAAGTTCATAATGGCAACAATTGATCGAGTTCCAGCAGCATTTGAGAAGAAGCGGATTGGTTCCATTGGCTCAGCAGTAACAATAATCGTATCTGTCATGATTTTTCCAACATTCAAAGTTACATTGCCCAAACCTTGGTAAATATCATTGAACATAGACCAAGCGGTATTATAAACTTTATCCATATACGAAATTGCTTCAACTAAAGTAACTTTTGCAGGGATTTCTACAGAGTTCAGATAACTTACAACTGAATTAATTGCAGAAGAAAGACTTGCATCATCTGGATTAGATGCAGCAAAAGCTTTTAATTGAGAAATTGCCGCAGCAACCATCAGCTTAATATCTGGAATATTATTTTTATCTACAAAAGAACGAATGATGTTATTTACAGGACCTGAAGGTGAAAATAAAGTAAAGAACAACATAGAGAAAGCAGCAGCCATAATCAAGTTTGGCATATAGATAACTGTTTTAAAGAACTGCTGACATTTAATCTTTAATTCTGTATTTGTAAACCAAACTGCAAGAACTAATGAAACTAAAATCTGTGGAATGAAACCTGCAATCCACATAACCATAGTATTCCAAAAGTACTTTGCCAAGTTATCTTCTGCATTAAAAATGTTTACAAAGTTCTGGAAACCTATAAAAGTCGGCCCAACTTCCATTAAACCAACGCGATAATACTCATAAAAACTATAAACAAAAGTTGTTAAGAGTGGAATAAGTGAAAAAATAATGTAAACAATAAAGAATGGAGCAATAAAGGCATAACCCCATCTATCATACTGAACAGTATGCTTTTTTCGTTTAGACTTTTTTTTGTCTTCAACCACAACACTTTTTGTTTCCGCAACTGGAGCCGCAATAGCAGTTCCGTCAGAACTTTTTTTGTTTAACATATAATCCTCTTTTTTAATGATGTTGTTTAACAAATCAGAAAAGATATCGTTTTTTCTATTGAGTTTTTTTTCTAGGGGAAATCTCTTAAGAAAAAAGACTCAATTTAACAATATAACTTATTTGTAAAAAAAGTAAAGTAAAAGTTTCTAAAAAAACAAGTTTTTCCTGAAATATAATGAGCAAATGGGATTCACAATTAGTCTGTCCCTTTTGATTGCAATTTACACAATTAGTCTGTCCCTAATGATTGGTTATTTGTTAGCAATTTACTCTGTCCCTAATGATAGTGTTTGATGGAATAATTAGTCTGTCCCTAGTGATTGTTATTGAATTACTCGAAACATTTACTCTGTCCCCATTGATTGCTCATTTGTGGTAATTTACTCTGTCCCTAATGATAGTGTTTGATGGAAAAATTACTCTGTCCCTTTTGATTGGCTATTTGTTAGCAATTTACTCTGTCCCTAATGATTGAGCTATCGTAAATTATTTACTCTGTCCCTAGTGATTGTTATTGAATTACTCGAAACATTTACTCTGTCCCTTTTGATTGCTCATTTGTGGTAATTTACTCTGTCCCTTTTGATTCCTAATGATTGAGCTATCGTAGCAATTTACTCTGTCCCTGATTGTTTACTCTGTCCCTTTTGATTGCAATTTACACAATTAGTCTGTCCCTAGTGATTGTTATTGAATTAGTCCGAAACATTTACTCTGTCCCCATTGATTGCTCATTTGTGGTAATTTACTCTGTCCCTAATGATAGTGTTTGATGGAATAATTAGTCTGTCCCTAGTGATTTGACAATTTACTCTGTCCCCATTGATTGATTTCATCGATTACCCAAATCCATTCTCTCTGTAAATCTCATATTCAAGAATAAAAAAGTTTTGCGCACATATCAAAAAGCTTAATTTAAACTTGTTAGTTCCATTAATTATTACTATAATATAATTGTGGCTGAACTATACATTGTTGGAACGCCGATTGGCAATTTGGATGATATTACCTTCCGAGCGATAGAGACTTTCAAAAAAGTTGATTTTATTGCAGCCGAAGATACTCGTCATACCTTGCAGCTTTTAAATCATTTTGAAATAAAAAAGCCGCTGATTTCCTGTCGGGCACAGAACGAAAAAATTGCAGGTGAAAAAATTGTTAAGCTTTTGGAGGAAGGTCATTCCGTGGCCTATGCCAGTGATGCTGGAACACCTGGAATTAGCGATCCTGGAGCTGTTCTTGTTGATGTAGTTCGAGAAGCAGGTTTTGAGGTTGTACCAATTCCTGGGGCTTCTGCTTTTGCAACTTTGATTAGCGTTGCAGGAAGTGGTGGTAAAACTTTAATTTTTGAAGGTTTTTTATCGCCAAAACCAGGTAGAAGACGAAGCAGATTAAGAGAACTTTTAGCAACAGGAGATGCTGTAATTATTTACGAATCTCCTTTCAGAATTACTAAACTTTTATCTGACATAGCCGATATTGATAGTACAAGACGAATTGTTGTTGGAAGAGAACTAACTAAACTCCACGAAGAGATTTTAAGTGGTTCTGCTGAAGAAATGCAAAAGGATTTTTCCAGCCGAGAATCCATTAAAGGTGAATTTGCAATCTTTATTTCTGGAACAAAAAATATTCAACTTTCTGAAGAATCTGCCGATAATTAAAAGGTAGAGGGGTAGGACGTTATGATGATAAATGGTGTAAACAGTGTTAATCCTCTGAACAATGTTCAGAACATCCGTAAGACAGGAAACTCCACAAGAGTAACTTCTGATGCTGATTCTATTTCGGTTTCAAAAGAAGCTGTAGAAATGGCAGAAGCTTATTATCTTGACAAAGTTGCTGCAGAAACTCCTGATGTTAGAGCTGATAAAATTGCAGAGATTAAAGCAAAAATCAAGGATCCAGCCTATTTGAGTGATGCTGTTATTCAGTCAGCAGCTGAAAAATTTATGACTAGTATTGGTCTTTAATTTCTCGTTTTGAGCCAGTTTACAGGTTCAATTTTTTAGCAGAGAGAAATTAAAACAAATCATACAAGTTAAAAAATGGTTTACTAACTTACTACAAAAGGCGGACTCAGGTTCCGTCTTTTTTTTTGGAGATGAAAAATGTCAGACTTCATTTTTAGAATTGCACCAAATATCGTTCTTGGTTCATACACAATCAGCAGACTTGGTCAACAGGCAATGGAATGGGGCACAAGGTTCATGGTTATCATCGACCCTGTCTTAAATGAAATGAAAATCCAGGAAAAAGTCCTTCAAAGCCTAAATGACCGTAAAATCGAAAACTTTGTTTTTAATGAATTGACCACTGGTACAAATACAAAAACCGTTCAAAGAGCTCTTTCTTTAGCAAAAGAAGGCCATGTACACGGAATTATTGCAGTTGGTGGTTCAAAAGCATTGAATATTGGTAGAATTGTCGCAGCTTACTACAATGAAGTTCATGATTTCTACAATTTTGTTGACGGTGCAAATCCAACCACATCTCCAATCCCTTGTATATGCGTGCCTACAACTTTTAGAACTCCATTTTTATTTACCAACGAAGTTCCAGTCACAGATTCCAGAAATAATCAGCTAAAAATCATGAAGGTTCAAAACAATTTATGTAAATTAACATTGTTTGACCCAAATCTCATGCTTACACTTACAGATAATCAGAAGGCTTTAATGTCCCTTGAGCTTATGAATATGGCGGTTGAAGCTTATCTTTCTCAAAAAGCAAACTTTTTTAGCGATATGTTCGTAGAAAAAGGGCTTGAACTTTTATCTTATGCAATGGACGGTTCCCCTTCTCTAGAAATCACTACTCCTGAAGAAATACTTTTAGCTCAAGCCGGAGTAATGGTTTCTTTAGCTTCCGTTTCCAGTTCCTTGGGCGTAAGTTCCATGCTTTCTATGACAATAAACTCACGCTACAGATTAAACAAATCTTTAGTTTCTGTAATTCTGTTTCCTTATGCTGTAGAAGATGCTGCCAAGTTCAAAAATGCTCGTCTAGAAAAACTTGCACATATTATGAGAGTAATTCCTGACGATATAACTGGCCCAGAAGCAACACAGGCTTTTATTGATAACATCAGACAAAGAATTGCTAAATCTAATCTCCCAGCTAGACTAAAGGATATTCAGCTTTCCATTGAACAGCTTGCTCTTGCAGTTGAAGATGTTACTCAAATCGATATTGTAAACAAGCTTCCTCGAAGTATGTCTACAGATGACCTTTTTGACTTTATTAAACTGGCCTATTAGTGAACTAGCCAATAAAGCAATTTTTCGTTATTTTTAATACCTATGATTGAACCTGGAAAATTATTTCAACTTGAAGGCGGTCAGAAACGACGCAAATTAGCACTTACCTTTGGTGCCTTGGAACGAGATATAAATGGCATTGCAGAAAAAGGCACTGAATATTCATTCAAAGATATTCCAAGATCTTTGTACATAAAAAAAGTAACAGAAGTTCTGTTGAAAGATCCAAAACTTTCTCCAGAAGCAGCCGCTGAATTGCAAAGATTGATTTCCACTGAACCAATGGATGAATTAAGAGTTTGTAATTGTGCAAGAAATCATCTGCTGGCAATAATCGGTACATTTCCAGCGGAATGGGATTTAGTAATTGCACCCCACTCTGCACCAACCGATGAAAATGGCATTGTTATTGAACGAGATTTTTTTCCAGGCGTTTCTGTTTATGCAGAAGACATTCGTTCGCCATTTAATATCGGCTCAATTTTTAGAACAGCAGAAGCCATGGGCGCCGAAAATGTTTATATTTCACCATTTTGTACAGATCCGGAACAACCTCGCGCAGTTAGAAGCGGAATGGGCTGTATTGAAACTTTGGGTTACAAAAGACTTAGTTTAGATGAATTACCATCTGATATTCCTGTTTTTGCACTGGAAACAGGTGGAACAGACATAAATGATTTTGTATTTCCCGAAAAAGGCATTTGTATTATTGGTTCTGAAGAACTTGGATGCAGCCCAGAAGCATTGAAAAAAGCGACCTATGGACGAGTTTCTATTCCAATGAAAGGATTAAAAGCTTCTTTGAATGTGGGAGTTGCGTTTGGAATATTAATGCAAAAATGGGTAGAATCCTTAGAAAAAACTAGATAGTAACAGACTGCAACTGCTTGATTAAATAATCCAATGCAAACTCTGATTCTATTTTGAATCGTTCAAGAACAGATGATTCCAGCTGATAAAACTCAAGTTTTTTATCCATATAGAGTTGAATCATATCTGCAAAATATAAATATTCAACCGCAGGTTTTAATTCGTCCGAAACTTTATGAATGGCGTTATGGTATTTTATAATATCTGCGATTTTATCTGACAAACCCCAAGCTTTTGCAATTTCCGAACCACAAATACAGTGACAAGCGTTTGTATAGAAGATTTCCAGAGCAGTTTTGCTGTAAGTTCCAGCTCTTGCCAAAGAATCATCAGAATCTATATGCTCATTGGAATCAGTTGCATCAAAAGTATTTGAAGAATCAATAAACTCGTCCAAAGAAACTTCAACAGAATCATCCTTTTGATTATTTTCTAAAGCATTTATATCTGAATAGCCTGCATTATCCGAAGATTCAACATCAACCGATTCCACTTCAACTTCATCCAAATCCAAAATCTCTTCATCTAAAAGATCTGCTTCATCTTGGGCTTTACTAAAGGCTTCCATATGATTTAGAGTGTCGGTAGTTGCAACTTCTATTAAAAGTCGCTGAATATCAAGAAACAACGCAAATGTAAAAATCTCTTCTGGTGAAAAATCATTACAAGGATAATTCTTAGCAAGATTGTAAGCATAAAAAGCAATTTTTGAACTTCTTCCCCAAAGATTTTCCTTATCATCCTTAACATCAATATAACGAATTAACTCATTTGTCTTAGAACCGCAGAAAACTGAACGCATCCCATCAAGACCTAACAGTTTTACTGCTTCTGAAATTGAATAGCAATCATCCTTTGCAACCAAAGCATTTCTAATCAAAAGTAGAGATAAAGTCTCATCTTTTGCAAAAATCTCAATGGTATCTTCTGGCAACGCATCTGGAGCATTCAATTTTTGTACCAGCAAATCCAGATTATCCTTAATGACAGGCATTTTATTTTGTATGGAAGCAAACTCTTTGGTAATTGCTTTAAAATGTTCCAAGATGTTCTGATTAAGTGGAAGTTCTATACTTGTAATCGTTTCTTTGTTATCTGTAATAATTTTAAAGTTTTCTGTAGAAAGCCCAATTTTTTGAAGCATTCTTATGGTTATAACAATTCCTAAACCAGCACCTTCCGTTTGATCCAAAATATTTGTAAAAACATCTTCAATGCCATCTCCATCATACTGCTGAGCAATCACAAGTTTTTCTTCGATGCGCTGCTTTTCAAAAATGGAGAGAACGGAATTGTTTTTTATTTCAATCAAAATTGAATCATCTGTTATGCGAAGAACAAGTTTTATATACAAACCGGCTTTTTTTTGTTCTTCAAGATAATGGTCAATATTCAAAAGAGTTTCATCTTTGAAGAACATCATTCCTTCGTTGTAATCTTCTTCGTTGTTGATGTCTAAGCCTTTTTCATTAAAATAAACTCGTTTGGTGTTGGCTTTTTTTGAATTAGTTAGTAATTCACTCAGACAGAACTTTATATATTCTGTCATATGTTCCTGATGACATTCTTTTAAAAACAAAGCCAGTACTTCCTGTATGTAGACCTCCATATTTTTTGGAAGGGTGTAGGAAGTAATTTCTATTGGAGTATGAAGTTTTACTGCTTGTTTTATTTTTTCTCTATCAGCTTGTAATAAAGAAAAGTCCTGATCATCCATATATTCTATTTTATTATAAGTAACGATATTTGCAAGAAAAAATAACAATGCATTAATTTTGGGACAAAGGGCAATCGATGCAATCAATGGGGACAGAGTAAAGTGATTGATGAATTGATATGACAGTCAATCAGAAGGGACAGAGTAAATTGATGAATCATTAGGGACAGAGTAATTTGATTGAGAAGGACAATCGAAGGGGACAGAGTAAAGTGATGAATCATTGGGGACAGAGTAATTTTATATGAATTGATGTTATGCTCAAATCATTAGGGACAGAGTAAATGATTGATGAATTGATATGACAGTCAATCAAAAGGGACAGAGTAATTTTAACTGATTGATGAATGTATTGATGTTGTGCTCCAATCAAAGGGGACAGAGTAATTTGATTAATCATTGGGGACAGAGTAATTTGATTATTTTTTTACTCTGTCCCCAATGATTTTGATTTTTCACCATTTATTCACCTTTGATTTAAAACAAAAACGGCGAAATTAAGTTTTCTTATTCAAAAGACTTAACTTCGCCGTATAGGATTTTTTTGTAAAAATTACAATTATGTAACTAAATACTAATCGTAATTAACAGGATTTAAAGTTATTGTTGCTGTGTCAGTAAAGTCACTTTGAGAAGTATCTTTACTATATTTAGCTGTGAGAGTATGAGTACCTGCTTCGAGAAGTTTTGTAATAGTGCCACTTTGGTTATTACCACTAACTGCATTCACCTCTGTAATATTATCAATTATTACCGTTAGTTTATCATAGCTACCTTCACTATCAACTGTCCAAGGAATGTTTACTGTCGCTGATTGTTCTAATATAATTTCCCAAGTTGTAGTCGCCGTGGTACTATTTTTATTCTGATTATCAGAGCTCCAAACATTTTCACTTGTGTTTGTAAATTTATAAGTGTCATTTGTCTTTACAGTCCAAGGAACAAGAGTTTTCCACTTAGCCCAAACATAAACATCCTCATTCTTGTTTGAGAACTCTGTTATTTCTGTACCGTCTAAACAATCTTCTGTTTTGTACCATCCAACAAATAAATTATTCGTTTTAGTTGGTGTAGGTAAAGTTACAGAATCCAATTGTGTAAAGTTTGTAACAGAACCATAAGGAATAGCCCCACCATTTAATTCATAAATAATAAAGTGAAGAGTTTCCCAGCGTCCGTACAAGTTTATATCTCCAGTATAATTTGTTGGAATCTCTGTACATGATGCAGCTGGGTCCCAAGTTGAATTAGAACCGTCTTGTGTATACCATCCAATAAATCTTTCGCCAATACTTGCGGGAGGATTATACAAAGAAGGTCTGTTTTCAATTGTATAAGAATCAGTTGAAAGTAAAGTATCTTCATCATAATAACTGATTGTATAAACTGTTGGAGACCATTTTGCATACAAGATTTTATTTTCTGTTGTGCCAATAGAAATTTCTGTTACTTGTGTTGTGTAGCTTCTATTTGTATACCAACCGTTAAAATCATAACCAGTTCTTGAAATACTTGGTAAAGTAACCTGTTCATTTGGAATAAACTCCTCTGGAAGTCCAGTAATATCAGCATCCAGATAATCATAATAGAAAATCTTAAAAGTAACTGGCCCAAATTTTCCAAAAAGCACCAAATCTCCTGTTTGACCATACAAAGAATTGCTTACTTTTGTAGCAGGTGCAAAGTTTGAATCGGTATACCATCCTTTAAACTCGTAACCTTCAAGAACAGTTGGTTCTGGTAAAGTTGAAAGAGATTCAATATTATACGAGTTTGGATAAATCATAGGCATTCCAGAATAATATGGTGAATTGCAATAATAAGTAATATTGTATGTTATTAAACTCCAGTGAGCATAAACATTTACATCTTCTTGTGTACCAACAGGAATCTCTGTGATTTCTTGACCACCAACTGCCTCTGTAAACCAACCATCAAAGGTGTATCCAGCTCTAGAAATTGTAGAAGCGGCAGGAAGGCTTGTAGGTTCTGTATCTCTTGAAGAGAATGTTGTTGTCTCTGGTTCTACGCTAAAAGTTCCACCATTTTTATTGAAAATAATTGAATGCTGAGATGATGTTAATGCTTGTGTGATAGAAACTTCATCGATTTTTAATTCATTGTTGCTGTTAAGACTATCTGCATTTGTTGTAGTTTTATCCTTTCCAACAACAAGAGAAATTGCTTTTGTTTTAAGTTTAATTGAATCTTTATAATAATCAACTATGATAATATGATCTCCAACACTAACTTCCGAATCTGCATAAGTGAATGTAAATGACACAGATTTTGTAGAACTACCGATTGTGGTACCAAAGTATTCTTCTTTAGTATATGGAGCCATTGTTGCAGGATTTTCAGGGGCAAACCATTCAAGAGTATCGGTAATATTCTTTGCATCTCCGTCATCCAATCTAGCTTTTATCTGATAAGGACAATCAAACAGGTAAGTATACTCATCTTTTTCATAATCATAACCAACAGTAACGATTGAAGAAACATTCTCTATTGTAAGAACAAAATTAATTACTCCAGTACCGTTTTCGTCAAACTGCTGAGGTTTTAATTCAAAAAAGATTGAGTTTGCACCACTTGTAACTTGGATTTCTTTTGTAGCAACGAAAATTGTATCATCTTTTTTTGCTTCAAGTGTAAATTTCCATGTTGCAAGAGAAGGAATCACAATATATGAAGTTACCAAATCGTTGTAAGAATCAAAAACACCTAATTCAATTGGATCTTCATATGTATTATTTCCCATGTTGTAGGAATAATATTTTTTTTCAGCTGTCAATGTATATTCATTAAAATCAGATAATACATATTTTGGTGAATACACAATGGTGGAATCAGGAGGTAAATCCGCTCTAGCTAGATTTTGGTCTACAATCTGCAAATATGCAACTTTTTCAGATTCATTAGTCTGAACAGACTGTTTACATGAACTAAAAAACATTGCTCCTACACACAAAACTGCAAATATTTTAAATATATTCTTAAGATTTTTCATAAATGCACCCTATTTTGTTATTTTTTTTCTAGCTGAATAAGAAACACCGTTTTTCTTTACAACTAACAGCAAATCATTATCACCTTCTAACAGCTTGTCTTTGCTGAAAGAAATTGACGAATCAGTTGACTCATCAAGAAGTGAACCATTCAAGTACCATTTGTATGAATCAAAGTCTATTGTAGGATTTGTTAAAGTTTTTAAAGAAACAAGAGGTGAGCCTGGAAGAGATTCATCGTTTATAGAAATTGATATTGAATCATTTCCTGCAATAGAAGCACCAATACCCCAAGAAAGGAATGCTGATGTCGAGCTTGAGTCATTTTCTCGAGTTTCAATTACTCTTGTTTTAGATAAGCCTACAATAATATTTGCATAAGACATGCCATCTTTATTAAGATCTTTGATTACGGCATTTTTAAGAGTATAATATCCGTTTCCAGAAGCTTCCCATTCAAAATCTGTAATTTCGAAAATTGTAGGTTCCGAATCTGTTATACCAAATTGATCTGTATATTCAATGCTGTAAGTTATCTTGTAATCATACATATCAAGAGTTTCATAATCAGGATTGATGTATTCTGTTGAAGAAAGCACCATAGCATCTGGTTGGAAACTTGAGAAAGTGATAGATGGAGCTTTCACATGATAAATCAAATTTACTCTTGAATCTTTTACAATAGTTTCTTCTTTACCAGTAATACTTGCAGTTGCTTTACGAGTTTTTGTAAGTCTTACGACATAAGTTCCAACTGGCAACTGAGCAAAGAAGTGTGTATAAGTATAATAACCTGTGTACTCATCATAGCTTAGGCTTACATTACTATCTTCAAAAGTCTGCCATACTGTGTCATCGTCTTTATACTTGTCTTCATAAGTATACTGCAATTCATATTTGTAATTATTAAGATTATCATTGATGAAATAATCTTGAACTTTTACTTTGATGTATTCGTAGTTTTTGCCATCAGAGATTGTAAATGTTGGATCTATCATTGACAACTGAGTAGCATACGCTGGAATTGAAAGTTCACCCTGAACAGGCTGTGTGTACTGGTATTTATAAGCTGTTGTTGTAAGGTATGTTTTTACATCTTTGTGACCTGGTTCAGAAATTGTAATTTCGAAAACTGCATACTGATCAAGAGGGACAGAGATACTTGGAACCTTATAAATGTAATGCTTTGTCAATTTACTCTGATTATTTGATACAGAAGTTTCGAGATCATATTCTGAAGGTGTTCTTGTAGTTTTAGCAAGTGTTGAACCTTCTCTTAACAATTCTGTTTTTCCACTATCAATTGAGTCTGCAAATACATATCTGATTGATTTAATTGTCTGATTTACATCAATACTAACGGTAATTTCGTCTTCTCTTAAATCATCATATTTAGAATCATTATCATTTGCTGTTAAGTACAATTTTGAACTACTTAAACTTGGAGCGGCAGTTTGAGGAATTGTAACTACAACATCAGAAACTGGATCAAGAGATTTTGAAGTAGAATTGTCTACCATATTTGTTTCGCTAGCTACTGCTACCAAAAGTACACGGTCACCTACATCAAATCCATCCTTCTTTAATTCGTAGATTACTTTATCTTCAGTTTTGTATTTTTCAGAAATGTCAGAACCAGAAATAGATATGATATTTTCTGAATTACATCTGTCTTTGAGAATATTGTTGTTTGCTGCATATTCTGCGCTTGTTGCTTTTGTATAGTAAATTGTGTAAGTCTGATTCTGATAAAGTTCAATTGTTGCATACAAATCATCTGCAAAACCGTCTTCATCCAAATCCAAGAATGAAGCATTAAGAATTGGAGCATCAGTTCTTACATTAGCGAGAGAATCATAAGTGGCGGCTGAAGAAACAAATACTTTTTCTACAGTTGATGTCATTTCTGAAACAGCTGTAAGAGAGAATGCAATATATTTTCCTAAGTCTATATCTGCTAATTCTGAATATTTGCTGCTTGAGAACTCGTAGAAACTGAATCCTGTTACTTCTTTACACAGATTCTTAACTTCTTTAGAGTTCAACAATTTCTTTGCATTTTCAGCAGTTGTTCCAATTGCATAATCAATTGTTAATTTCTGTTCTGGAGCTGCTTTTACAGTGAAGTAAATATCGTTGAATCGACCGTCTTTAGTGTCGTCTACAAGTTTTACATCCGAAACTGTAATTGTCTTGCTTGAAGAATAAGATGAAGTTCCATAAATAACAGAATCTTTTTTTCCTTCTTCCGAAATTACAGCTGCAACGGCAATGTTATCACCACTCTTTGTAACAACATCTTTGAACAAGTAGTGGTAAACAACATATCCCTCATCAATTGTTTCAGAAGATTTTTCCAAAGCGGCTGTCTTAGCATCATCTACAGAATCGGCTACTGCATAACTTAATTTTGCAAGGATTTTGTTTGAATCTGCAAGAGTTACGAAAACTTCAGCGTCATTTGTACTTCCATCATCATCTGCATCAATAATAGAAACTGTTACAGAAGAATTAGTTGTAGAAACTGAAGTTGCTGGTTCTGAAGCACTTGCTGTTGAAGTTGTTGCGTATTTTGCATTTCCATCTACGAATGCGGCTACAGAAATATAAGCGTTTTCTTCAACATCTTTAATAATCCATTCATAAGTATTGCCAGTAACTGTTGCATCATTTTTAGCAAGAGGTTTAAGGTAATCAGCGAGGAGAAGATTTGTTGTAGTTTTTGAATCGAGCTTGATGTAGTTAACTGAATCAATAACCTGTTCTGGTGAAACTGACAAGGTAACTTTTGCATCATTTAAAATTCCGTCAGAATCATCTGCAACAAATACTACAGATGGAATTGAATAAACAACTGCACTTGCATAAGCATTCAAAGTTAATGTCTTATAACAAACTTTGTTGTCGTTTTTATAAAGGATTGCATAACTGTAAGCTGATGTGTTATCTTCGATAGAATCTGCCAAATAGTAAACTGTTGCATTATCCTGATTCTTTGTTTCGTTGATTGTAGCGGTAAGTTTTGTATAGGCTGAATCTGGAGCATACAATTCTTTACGATAAACTGTGTAATCTGTTGGATTGAGAATTACACCGTTAATTGTTGTTGGTGTTATAACAAGACGAACTTCTGATTCTGAAGTGTAGTAAATACTTGTTGTGATAGAAACACTTTCGTAAGTTTCTTTGTACATTCCAACAGTAATTGTTGCTGATTTGATAACAGAATCTTCTTCAAATGAAAGTCGGTATGTATAAGCAACTTTGTTATTTGAAACAATGTCTTCTGCATAATATTCATAACCACCAAAAATAGTAGAACTAGATTTTTTATTAGTAATTGCTTGATAATCTGAATCTGGAGCGCCTTTTTGTTTCTTTTCAAGAATGTAAGAGTTTACATCAATATAAGCACCATTCTTAAGTTTACCAGGAGTCCAAGTAATCTTGATTGTTTCACTATCAATATAACTTGCAGCAAAATTAGAATTGTCTAATATACCGGAAGTATATGCATCGTAATATGGAGCAGCCTTGTAAGTTGAATTATATTTAGCTGTATTTTTTCCATCTGTTACTACAAACAGGTAAGTGCGTCCTACAGAGAAATCATCTTCATCATTTTTGAGTGTATCTGTAAAACTGTAAATCATTCCACCTGAACCATTTTCCTTACAAGCAATTACAACATCTAATTTTTCGCCATAAGTAGAAGTTCCTGTAATAGATTTGTGAAGGCTATAATAATTAGCTGGAATGTATTCACCATTAGCAAGTTTTCCTGGTGTCCAAGAAACAACAGCTTTTGTACTAGATTCGTAAGAAATCTTAATGTTTGAAGCTACATAATCTGTTGAAAGGTCAAGGGAATCAAAAGACAATGTCTCTTTTGCAACGATTTCTGTTGAATTAAAATATTTATTATTTATAGAAGAAACTTTTACTGTGAAAGTATAATTTCCACTTGTAGAAATTGTTCCATTTACAACGGCTTTTCCATCTGAATTACCTGTGAGATTCTGATAAGTTCCAATTTCAATGTCGTGAGTACCGTTGTTGAAAAGTTCTGAGGCATTTCCACAGTCTGCATAAACTGTATATTTGAGATATGGTTTTGCTGGGAAAGAAATTGAGAATGCATTGCTAGCATCATTTTTGATTATTTCGATTGCTTCGGAAGTCAATGGGCTTGATGTTGAAGCTGGATTTTCAAAAGCGGCAAGATCCAGTGGTTTTGTACTGAAACTTGGTAAAATTGATTTTAGTTTTACACTACCAGATGCACTTTCTGTATAATAAAGAGCGCGGGCCTCTGAATCGCCTGTTGCAACAACTTTATATGTTTTTTCCATTCCGTCTTCTTGAATATATGTATCAACATAATAAGTTTTATTGCTTTCGAGATGGATAATTTTATTATCTTGTAAAACATCTCCGTTATAGATACATAAATCATAACCGTTTTTGGCATTTGCGACTTTATCCCAATAAATGTAATTTACACCAGGATAAGTTTTACCATTTACTTTTGGCTTCCCGAGAGAAACCACTGTATCTGTTCTTCCATCGTAGCTTGGCGAATCGTTCTTACAAGCTGTAATGAATAGAACAGAAGTTAATAGAGCGATAAAAACTCCACAAAGAATGCTTTTTTTCATTCTCCACTCCTTTTTTTGAATATATTGTATATTTCTAGCTGTATGTCGGTGTTTTGGGTAAATAAACATACAACTAGGTTAATTATAAACAAAGATTATTATAGGTCAATAATGAAAGGGGATGAAATCAATGGGGACAGAGTAAATAAACTGAGTAGATGAACTCACCAATCAATGGGCACAATCAATGGGGACAGAGTAAATGAACTGAGTAGATGAACTCACCAATCAATGGGGACACAATCAATGGGGACAGAGTAAATGAACTGAGTAGATGAACTCACCAATCAATGGGGACACAATCAATGGGGACAGAGTAAAT